>CALQHT020000270.1 GCA_943330455.2 Nitrosovibrio sp. Nv4
CAGTCTCACCCAATGGTCGGTGAGACTGATCAGACCTCACACACAGAAATTCGGATACTCCCTAAACCACAGCTACCATCGCACCACCACCACGACGCTGCATGAAGCACAGGCAGAGTGCCTACTGCACAAGCATCGGTGAACAACAGATTAACCGCACGGAATTGCAACAATACCCCCCGTTTCCCACATTGGTTCGTAACGAATACCCCCGTTATCCGCTGGATTCCGCAACGAAACCCGGCGGCGCCAAACTTAAAGTAATGTCTCAAAACGACCAAAATCATTAAGCATATTCAATCATTTACGCCACTAATCTACACCAAAATCTGAGCCAACGGTCCACCCGCCAAAAAACGGATTTCGCGGAGATTCACACTTTCACCGAATTTGTTAACACCTGCCCAAATTCTACGCAAAGCACCCCGAATGGACCGTTGCGACGGGCTATTCCAGCCTCCAACCGTCCCAAATCACATTTTTCTTGCCATTTCCCACCCCGTCATCATAGAACAAAAAGCAAACATTCAGGCGATCCCGATGCAAGCGAACACCGATCCTGGCCGGCCCGCACACGTCAAAATCGCCCATCACCAGCCCAAACAGGCCCCCAAACAGACACGGACCACCTAAAATCGACAGCGCACGTGCGAAAACGGCCCTGGCCACCGACCCCAACCGCACGGCTCGCCCGGACGCCCGGCCTGTCCCGGTCACCCTCGCACGGTCAGACGCGCGGCCGAGCCGCAAGGCCGCCCCATCAATTGATCCTCTCGCCGGTCAACATCCCACCAACACCCCACCCCGATTGGACCCAACCGCCCATTCGCCTATAGAATACGCCCCAACGGACCAACCCCGGTCCGGCAACAGCGGGAGAGAGACCATGGCCGGCAACGGACAAATGATCATCGATCGGGACAAGGCGCGCATGCAGGCGATGGCGGACAAGGACGTCGCCGCGTTGAAGGGTATGCTGTGCAAGGGCCTGATCTACACGCATTCCTCGGCGCGTCTGGACACCAAGGACAGCCTGATCGGCGCCATGGAATCCGGCAGCACGGTCTATACTTCTGTCGTGCCGTCGAACGTGGTGGCGCAGGACCTCGGCAATGCCGTGGTGCTGACCGGTGAAGCCGCGATCAGCGTCAATTCCGGTGGCAAGCCGAACTCCTTCAAGGTGCGGTTCACCGATGTGTGGGAAAACCAGGGCGGCACCTGGCGCATGGTGACCTGGCAGTCCACGCGCCTGGCGGACTGATCCACGATGCTCCCCGACCGGCTGCTGCTGGAGGCTGAATCGCTGCTGGCAGCCTGCCGAGCGAAGGGAGTGAGATTGGCGATGGCGGAGAGCTGCACGGGCGGGTTGATTGCCGCGGCGCTCACCGCCATCGCCGGTTCGTCCGATGTGGTGGACCGCGGCTTCGTCACCTACTCCAACGAATCCAAGCACGATTTGCTGGGCGTTCCGACCGAAGTGATCGCGCAACACGGCGTGGTCAGCGAAGACGTG
This sequence comes from Nitrosovibrio sp. Nv4, assembly GCA_943330455.2. Lineage (GTDB taxonomy): Bacteria > Pseudomonadota > Alphaproteobacteria > Acetobacterales > Acetobacteraceae > Rhodopila. The sequence goes on from CALQHT020000270.1 coordinate 1,514, forward strand.
GCCCGCGCGATGGCGGACGGGGCTTTGGCCCGCTCCCGCGCGACAATCGCGGTGGCGGTGACCGGGGTGTCGGGCCCCGGCGGCGGCACCGCGGCCAAGCCGGTGGGGCTGGTCTGTTTCGGCCTGGCGCGGCAGGGGCAGCCGACCACAACTTCCCAACGCGCGTTTCCGGGCGACCGCTCGGCTGTTCGCACCGCCACGGTGGAACATGCGTTCGCCATGATCCGGAACTGTCTGTAGCGGATGTGGTTCGGTCGGATCGGCAAGCGCTCGGCCCTTGCGAGGGAACCCTCCGGGTGGCACGAACCGGCCCGATGATCGCTCATTCCATAGTGCCAACAGCACGCTTACCGTCATTGCCGAGCTTGAACCGGCCATGACGGGGCGGGGACGCCTGTAGGTCGATGGTGAGGGCAAAAACTCCGAATCTGCCAGACCTGCTGGACCGGATCGGTCTGGTCAGCGTGCTGTTGACCATCCCGGCCCTGCTGCATGCCAAGGGCATCGGAGAAGGAACCATGGGGCTGACCGCCTTGTGTTTCCTCGGCCGGTCCTGGTTGTTGCGGGATTGGGGCTGGGTCCGCACGCCCTGGATCGTGATCGGGGGTGCGTGGTGGGCGTGGGTCGCTCTGTGTTCGGCCCCGCTCCCGGCCCTGTTTTTGGGCGAGGGTGGGACCGGCTCTTTCACCCAGGCCCTAATGGCGGTGCGGTTTCCGCTGTTTGCGGCGGCGATGGAATTCGCGGTGCTGCGCGATGCGCGGTCTCGGCGCTGGCTGTTTGGGTGCGTCGCGGCCTCGGCGGCCTATATCGCGGGGCAGTGCCTGTTCCAGTTCGCGTTCGGCCGCAACCTGTATGGATGGCCCAGATTCGGCGATGGAGAACTGACCGGACCGTTCGGGATGCCGCGGGCCGGCCCTCCGTTGGCGCGGATTCTGTTGCCATCGGTCCTGCCGCCGATCGCGGTTCTGCTGGGGCGGCCGGGGATTTGGCCGGCGGTTGGGGCCTATGGGCTGCTGCTGGGCGGGGTGGCGGTCATGGTGCTGATCGGCCAGCGGATGCCGTTGGTGCTGACCGTGGCGGGACTGCTGATCGTGGCTTTGCTGTTGCAGCGCCTGAGGCCCGTGGTGCTGTCGGCCGGCGCGGTGATTGCCTTGTTGCTGGCTGCATCTCCCGTGATCGCGCCATCCGCCTACAACCGGCTGGTGGTGAAGTTCTCCACCCAGTTGGAGAACTTTGGCAGCAGCCATTACGGCCTGCTTTACACACGCGGCCTGGCAGTGGGCCTGAACAATCCGGTCACCGGCCTGGGCTTCGACGGCTACCGCACCGGCTGCCCTCGGCCCGAGAACTTCCTGCCCAGCCTGGACGGCAAGCAATCGGACGGCGGAGGCGCCGGGATCTGCTGGGTTCATCCGCATAATTTCTACATCCAGGCCTTGGCGGATGGTGGGTTTGTCGGGTTGGCGCTGCTCCTGACGCTGTCCGTCGCCTGGCTGATCCCACTGGGGCGAGGGTTGTGGAAGGACCCGGATCCCCTGCGGATTGGCCTGTTCGCGACGATGGCGGTGCAAATCTGGCCGATCCAGTCCACCAGCGGGTTTTTGACCTTGCCGATGGGCGGTTGGTTCTTCCTGCTGCTGGGCTGGGGATTGGCCGAGGCGCGTGCCCGCATCGCCCCCGCATGAAAATTGCCGTGGTCCAGCCGTTGCCTGGGATCGGCGACATGATCTGGCATGTGCCGCATATCCGCGCCATCGCCACCCATCTCGGGATCCCGGTGACCGTGCTGACCAAACCCCGGTCCGCCTCGGATCAGATTTTCAGCGGCGAGCCCTTGGTCCGCGACGTCATGTGGCTGGACCGCAATCCGGATCAGGGAACGGGGGATCACGACCGCTCGGGGGTATTTCGCCTGATTGCCGCCTTGCGCGCGCGCCGGTTCGATGCGGTGTATTTGCTGCATCATAGCAAGAGCCTCGCGTTGCTGCTGGCTTTGGCCGGTATACCGGCTCGTTACGGCTATGGGTTCGGGGTGCAGCGCCTGTTCTTGAACCGTGGGCCGTTCCTGCCGGCTCCGGTCTTGCGCATGCATCCGCATGACCAGGCGACGGCATGGCTGGCGGCCGCATCCATCCCGATGCCCGATCCAGAGCCGACCCTGACGGCGGACCCGACTCTGCGCCGAGGCTTGAACATCACCCCGGGGACCTATGTGGCAATCGGGATCGGCAGTTCGGAGGCCTACAAACAATGGGGCGCCGACCGGTTCGCCGCCCTGACCCGCGCATTGCTGACCGCCGGCTGGTCTCGGGTGATCCTGATCGGCGGGACGGCGGAGGCCGCACTGGCGGAGACCATCCGCGCCAAAACTGACACCCTGATCGACCGAGTCGAGATCGCGGCCGGCTGGAATCTGGCACGGATCATCGCGTTGCTGGCGGATGCCGGCTTCTATGTTGGCAACGACACCGGAGTCATGAACATCGCCGCCGCCGCCGGGCTACGCAGCTATGGGTTGTTCGGCGCCACCCCGGCGCTCCGCCACAGCAGCCGGATCCTGCCCATCATGCCCCAAGGCGGGATCGACCGAGACCACGGCATGGCGCGAATTACCTGCGATCAGGTGCTGGCAGCCATCGTCGCGGATCGCGGCGTGATCGGGCCGCTCGCCTGAACCGCGCCCGACCGATCAGTGACTGGCGTGGCCGGGGGCCGGACTGACCGTGTTGCGGACCAGATGATGGTCGATCCATTCCGCAACCAACCGACGCGCCTCATTGAGCGAAGCCTCCGGATGGTGGATTCGATAAAGTGCGGTGCAGGCCTGAAACGCCGAAATGTCGTCCGAGCCGATCTGGCGCAACTCGCTATAGGCAGTCACCACGGCGCGCTCACAGCGGCGGGTTATGACGCTTTCCCGACCCATGATCGGACGCACTCCTCATGCTCATTGTCTATCGAATGCGAATAATTCGCAACATGAAGCGGAGTATAGGAACGGGTTGCCCGGCGAGCAAGAGCATCCGCCGCCGCCCTGTCATGGGGCACTCACTTGACTCGGCAACGGAAAGATCGAGACTGGTCGCAATATATAGCCACCAAACGACGCGATCGGAAGCGTCAGGCGGAAGGGCTCGGGGAGCCAATCGCCAGATCAGTGTAACGCCTTGATAAACATCATGCGCTGCTCATGCGGAGATTAAAATGCCCATCACCGTCACCGTCCGGCTCAAGAATGACACCGGCCTTTCAGCCATCGACCGCCTGACCGGCGATGCCACCCTGACCGGATTCGGCGTGGCCAACGAGGTCGTCTATGTCTATGAGGCGGATCGGCTGATCGGAACCACGCTGGCGGACGCCGCGGGCAACTGGATCTATACGCCGCCGCTGGCCGACGGAAAGCACAGCCTGAAGGTCCGGCAGACAAATTCGCTGGGTGAAACAGCCATCGCGAGCACCAGCTTCGTGCTCGACACGACCCCGCCGCCGGTGACCGCCGCGCTGAAGGGCGCGCCCGTCGCGACGTTCACGACGGCCAACTACACCATCGCCCCAACCGGATCGACGTTCGTCGGCCCGGCCTTCACCACGACCGACGACCTGAACAAGGACGGGTTTGCGGATATCGCCGTCGCCGATGCCTCCACCAACAACGTCTTCATCGCATTCAACAACGGCCAGGGCGGTTTCACCGCGGTGTCCGCCGTCGCGACCGGCAACGTGCCGTCCGCTGTCTCGATCGTGGACGTCAATGCCGACGGATTCGGCGACCTGGTGGTCAGCGAGTCAGCCGACAACACCGTCTCCGTCATGCTGGGAGACGGGACCGGCAGCTTCAAGCGGACCACCTTCGCCGTGGGTAACAATCCCCAGGCCATCCGCGTGATCGACGTCACCAGCAACGCCAAGCCCGACATGTTCGTCGCCAACGCCGCCGACAACAACATGACCTTGTACTCTGGCGACGGTCTCGGCGGCTTCACCAAGCTCACGACCTTCGCCGTCGGCCTGAACCCGGTGGCGATCACCGCCGGAGACATCAACGGCGACGGCAAGACCGACGTCATCACCACGAACATGGGGGACGGCACCGTATCCGTCCTGCTCGGCAAAGGCGCCGGAGCCTTCGGAGCCGCGACGTCGTTCGATGTCGGTACGGCCCCGATTTTCACCGCTCGGTCGGACGTCAACGGGGACAACAAAGTCGACCTGGTTGTTTCCAACAGCGGCGACTCGTCGGTTTCTATCCTGCTGGGCGACGGGCTGGGAGCGTTCCAGCTGCAATCCGTGGTCAAAATAACTCCCGGCAATTTTGCTAATGCGACGACCGGTGATCTCAATGGGGATGGCTTCGTCGACCTGGCCATGGGGAGTTCGTTGGCCCTCGGGGACGGCACCGGGAACTTCGTAGTCAAGTCGTCCTCTGTGTCCGGATTCGTTTTTGATATCAACAACGATGGCAAGCTGGATCTCGTCCGGGCAGGCGCGATATCGATCAACACCACCTTCGGACCACGCGGCGGGTTCATCTCCGACCCCACCCTGACCGGCGGCGGCGATCCCCGCGCCGTCGTGCGCTTTTTCGAAAGCGGCAAGCAGATCGGCAGCACGGCCGCAAACACGAGTGGGACCTGGACCTACAAGCCCGTCCTGGCGGATGGCAAGCACACCATCGTCGTGCAGGAAACCGACGCCACCGGGAACGTCGGCTCCGCCACCGTGACCTTCACCCTGGACACCGTCCTGCCCACCCCGACCGCCGTCCTGGCGAAGGACAATGGCGCATCCGCCGTGGATGGTCTGACCAACGACCTGACCATCAAGGGCAAGGCCGAGGCCGGCGACCGCGTCCAACTCTTCGAAGGCACCACCCTGCTCGGCACCGCAACCGCGGCCGCCGACGGCACCTGGAGCATCACGCCGACCCTGACTGACGGCATCCACACGGTGTTCGCCAACGAAACCGATGCCGCCGGCAACATCGCCGCCAGCGGCAACGTGGTGTTTACCCTCGACCAGACCGCCCCAAGGGTCACGACCTTGCTGTCGCCCCCCACGACCTTGGGCCTGACGGCGCAACCGGGTTACGACCCGGGTCTGATATTCCCGAACTGGATCGCGTCCGGCGACCTGAACGGCGACGGCAAGATCGATATCGTGTCGGCGTCCAACGCCACGATCTCGGTTCAACTCGGTGACGGTCTCGGCAAGCTCGCGCCGATAGCGATTGTGTCCCCCACGACTCTGAGCGCTTCCCAAAGCAACTACGTGCTGGCCGACATCAACGGTGACGGCAAGGGAGACATTCTGAATTTGCGGGGCTTCGACACGATCGCCGGCGGCAACAGCGAAGAGGTCTTTCTGAACGACGGCACGGGCAAGTTCGCAGCACCCATTGTCATTACCCTGCCCTCGGGGGTGCCGTTCTCGACCCTGACCGCCGGGGACGTGAACGGCGACAAGATGGCCGACCTGATCGGCGTCAGTGGCGGCCTCACGATGGTCCTGCTCGGTGACGGAACCGGGAAATTTGGCGCGGCGATCAATTCTTCGGGAGGTTCGGCGGGAGGGTTCCTGCCACTGCTGATGGACGCCAATGGTGACGGAAATCTCGACGTGGTCACCTCGGGGTTCGGCTCTGGAGTCCTGACAGGCAGCCGTGGCCTGTTCGTGGCACTGAACGCCGGCGCCGGAAAATTCGGGACCGCAGGTTACACGCCGCTACTGCCCTCGTTCGCGCCGAGCAGCCTGTATGCGGGCGATGTGAACGGCGACGGGGTGAACGACCTGGTCGCCGTCGGATCGCTCAACGGATTCTTTACCGCCGCGGCGGTATTGGGCGACGGAACCGGCAATTTCGGCGCCGCGACCTATAGCACAATCGGCAGCCAGTTCCCGGTTGGCATCGTACTCGCGGATGTGAACGGCGACGGACGGGCCGATCTGGTCAGCGCCACGGGCCAGGGCTCCACGATGTCCGTGATGCTGAGCGAAGGGAGCGGACGCTTTGGCAGCCCGATCGCGGTCGCGATGGGGTTGGCCCCGCACCGGCTGACCGCGGCGGACCTGAACGGGGACGGCAAAAGCGAAATCGTCGCGTCGGCGAACACGACGAGCTTCAATGGACTCACCAGCTACACCCCGATCACGGTTGCCCTGAACACGACCAGCGGATCGGTCGGCAACATCACGAAGGCGGCCGTCCTGACCGGGGTGGGGGAAATCGGGCTGCCGGTGTCGATCTTCGATGGCGCCACCCTGCTGGGAACGGTGAACCCCGATGCCGTGGGCGCCTGGACGCTGTCTCCGACCCTGACCGAGGGCAAGCACGTCATCCAGGCCAAGCAGACCGATGCGGCCGGCAATACCGGCGTCAGCACCCTGACTGTCACGGTCAAGACCAAGGCTGGGGTGGTAGTCGCCGCGCTTGCCAACGACACCGGCATTTCAGCGGTAGATGGGGTGACCTCCGATACCACACTTAAGGGAACCGGTGGCATCGGAGAAACCCTCTCCGTCTTCGAAGGAGCAACCCTGCTCGGCACCACCCTGATCGATAAGGCTGGTAACTGGAGCTTCAAGCCGACCTTGGCGGATGGCGCCCACAAGTTGACTGTCACGGGTGGCGATGTCGCAGGCAATGTCAGCGCTCCGGTCACGGTGAACCTGACGGTGGACACCACGCCACCGCCTCTGGTGATCGTGTCTCCGGCAATCGGCTTCGGCCTCGCTCCCGCGGCAGCCTATTTTTCCGGAACAGCCGGTACCACTTTCACATCGGTTGCCGACTTTGACGGCGACGGCGACGGCGACGGCGACGTCATTGTGGCCGACAATACTTCGTTCAGCATCCTGCTTGGTGACGGCAATGGTGGACTGGCAAAGGCGAGCAACACCCCGACGAGTTCGTCAAACTTCTCGACTGCCTATGTATTGGCCGAAGTCAACGGTGACGGGAAGCTCGATGTCATCGTTAGCCCCTCCAACGTAGGGGGTTATTTCGCGAATGTCTATCTGAATGCCGGGGGTGGAAAATTCACCGCGTCGACTTTTACCTCGGTATCATACTACCAACTGGCGGCGGCGGACCTGAATGGTGACGGCAAGGCCGACCTCGTCACCCAGAACGGAAGCCTCCTCGCTGTTTGGAGTGGGTGGTAACGACCCAATCCGGTCTTCCTCAAGTGTTTCTCTGTTCGGTTGGGCGCCGTTTCTCCGTCCCGGCCTGACGATCCAAGGACGCCGGGGATGGCGGCTGTCAAGGATGGCCTCTTGGCCA
>CALQHT020000271.1 GCA_943330455.2 Nitrosovibrio sp. Nv4
CATCGATCAGCGCCATCACGACATCGGATAACGGGTGCAGGAACTGGATGGTCTTCGAGTTGACCAGCCGAGCATTCGGATCGGCGTAATCGCTCGGATCGTCCTCCTCCATTCCCTCGCGGCCCAGATAGGGAGCATACCATCCCGGCATCCCGTCCGGCGTGGCTGTCCGATCGTCGAAGACATAGGCGGCGGGATGGGCCTCGGCCAGCGCGAGGTAACCGCCCGGGCGCAGGGCCTGTGCGACCACCTTAGCCCAGGCCCAGACATCCGGCAGCCAGCATAAGGCGCCCCAGGAGACGAAGACCCGGTCGAAGCCGCCAGGATCGCCAACCGCAAGCGGAGCATCATAGACGTCCGATTCCACGAAGCGGGCGCGATCAGCCAATCCCAGTTCTGCGGCCAGATTCCGCGCGGCGGCGATTGCAACCGGGGAGAAATCGACGCCGACCACCGTGGCGCCCTGCTGTGCCAGGATCAGGCTGTCCATGCCGAAATGGCACTGAAGATGCAGGATTTTCTGCCCATCCACCGGGCCCAGGACATCCGACGTGACCGCGCCGAACCGAGCCGTGCCGGACCGCAGCCGGCTCTGGTTGTAATGCCTGGGCGCGCCGACATGGATCTTCGCGCGCTCGTCCCAGTTCGCCCGGTTCAGGCGGCGCCAGTCTGGTTCCGTCATGTGGCTTTCTCCGCTCGCTTTACGTCCTGCCAGCCGGCCTCCAGGACATCGAGAGGCGTGCCCGCCAGCGATTGACCCTTCACTTCAAAATTGCGTTCCATCGCATTGAACCTGCGGGAGAATTTGTCGTTGGCATGACGCAGACATGTCTCCGGATCCAAGTTCAGCTTCCGCGCCAAATTCGCCAGCACAAACAGCAAATCCCCCACCTCATCCTTCAGCCGCTCGGCGTTCCGCTCCCCCAGTTCCGCCTTCAGTTCCGCGACTTCTTCGTCCAGCTTGTCCAGCACCGATTCCGCGTCCGGCCAGTCGAAACCAACCCGAGACGCCCGGGCGGTCAGCTTGGCGGCTCGGGTCAAAGCGGGCAGGGCGGTCGACACCCCGGCCAGCGCCCCCGTCTCCTGACGAGCCGCACGTTCGGCGGACTTCTGAGCCTCCCACGCCACGGTCTGGCCCCGGGCATCCCGCTCGGCGGCCTCACCAAACACATGAGGATGACGTCGTATCATCTTGTCACTAATGGATTTAACGACATCTGCAAAAGCGAAGTGTCCGGCTTCCTCGGCCATGCGGGCGTGGTAGACGACCTGGAACAGCAGGTCGCCCAACTCGTCTGGCAGGGCGGAGAAGTCGCGTTTGGCGATCGCGTCGGCGACTTCGTAGGCTTCCTCGATCGTGTAGGGCGCAATGGTGTCGAAGGTCTGCTCCTTGTCCCACGGGCAGCCCGTCGCTGGGTCGCGCAGGGCGGCCATGATGTCGATCAGGCGGCGGAGTTCGGCTTCGGCCGAGCGGTCGGTTTGGGACATGGGGGCGGATAGTCCCGCCGGTGCTGTTGAATCAAGTCCATGCAGCATACAACCTGGCGCAAGCGGCAAAATACAGGGCTTGCAAGTTCCTAAAAAAACTCCACTTTGTTCTCGCCGTCAGCCTTACGACGAAGTCAAGGGAGCCTCTTTCTTTGGAACGTGTTCGCGTAGATCGAAGATGGATTTCGGGAAATTGGATATTTAATATCCTGATTTTGCTATCATATCCCCGATATAGGAAAATTATCAGATGCTATGTTTGCTGGTCTAACGTCATCCTGTTGCAATGGCGATTAACCGATGATAAACTTTTCTCTGCCAGAAGGGGTTGTCCCCTTTCGAAGGCGAGCGGACGGGGTGCGAATGTATGGCTACGAGTGAGTCGCGGGCGAACGCCGAAAAAGGCACAGCGAGCATGAAGGATCACAGTCGGTCGTTGGCACGCATGAGACTCGCCCTGGCGGCGACATATCGCACATACGTGGAACGCTGCCGAAAGGCCCAGGCCACCACGATGATCCCTAATTCATCGGTCGGACATGCGGCCGTTGTAATCGCAAACCTACTTGAGCATGCAGCTGAGACGCATGGATCGATTAGGTTGGTATCGGGAGAACTCGCTCAAGAGGTCTATGGGGAGCTGACCCCGTTAGTTCGGAAGGCACTGAAGGCGAACTGTGATCTGAAAGTCGTGGTTCACTGTGAGCATGATAGACTTATCGACAATCCGTTTTTCGAGGCGGTTAGGGCGGAAGCCCCAAAGTCGATCCGGTCTTTGGGCGTCGACCTTGATGCGGGGACCCACTTCATGTTGGTTGGCGACGGAGCCTACCGAGTAGAAGTCGATGACCGCACACGAAAGGCTTCGGCATGCTTTAACGACCAAAGCGGTTTGGTGACGCCGATACTGCAAGCAAAATTCGATAAGGTATGGGAGATGGCTCGCGAAATGGCGCCATGATAACCCCCGGCTGATGGACTGCATTGCGTTGGACCATCAGTCACAACTGAATTTATCCCTCTTGTACAAAAAGAAGTAAGATGGTGGGCGGAGATCTCTCGGGCCATATAAACGGCTTAATAATTTTCATCGCGGCGTCTCTCGCTTTGGGCCAATTTTTCTACAATGCCCAAAAAGATAGACTCAAAGACCTGCGGCTTAGTCTCGAGGATGAGAAAAATCGGCTCGTCAATGGCACCGCATCGGACGCCTCCCCCTTGATTGTTGATAATTTTTATGTTGCAAAACAAAGAGCGCGCGACTCATTTAGAGCAAAATGTGACGACATACTTGTAGCATTGAACACGATCCAACCCAAGATAGGCCTTTGGACATTTTTGCTATTTGTCCTTTTATGCAGTGTAGCAGTCGTGAAAAGTATCGATGTGTTTAGTTTATGTGTTGACTTGCGATCAATGCTGCATAATTCTATGTCGCCAGAACGTGTCTCGTCCATAACACGCCTAGCAGTGTTTGTGCTGTCGCTGTTTGCGGCAGGATTTGTCGGCACCATTGGTGGCTATTTGTTTCGGAAAAGTCAGCACATTCATAGATATGTGGTGCTGTACAACAACGAACGTGACCGATTTTATGTCGGGGATGGAGTTCGGTAGGGAACGAGTGTGTCGGTATCGCTCCATACCATCGTCGACGATCCGGGCTTAGACTTGGGCCGAAATCCACGATGTTCAACCCCAGGATGGCCGCAGCGACCGTCGCGATTGTGCGAGATTTGCCGACCCGTAGCTGCACCGTCGAGGACTATGGGACGACACGCCGGGAACCACTCAGACACTCAATGTGGGACCACTGCGAAGGGCGCGGACACGTCCAGGGCTCGATTGGGATGTTGCCAGACGACGGCGGAACCCGCCCCTGTTCAGGACAAGGAACAATCACATGACTCAAACCGCATGGCACGCCGATCCGCTGGTCTGGGGCCACGGCCCTCGCGTGTTCGAGGCTTTCCTGGAGCCGACCTGCCCGTATTCCGTGCGGGCATTCGGCAAGTTCGACGATCTGCTGGAACTCGCCGGAGAGGACCGGATCAGCATCAAGATACGGCTTCAGTCGCAGCCCTGGCACATGTATTCGGGGGTGATTGTGCGGTGCATTCTGGCGGCCTCCACCCTGGCGGGCGGCAAGGCGGCGGCGAAGGCGGTGATGACGGCAGTGGCCGCGCATCGGGAGGAATTCGAGTTCGAGCGGCATTGCCGCGGTGCCAATCTCGATGCCACGCCCAACGACATCATCGCGCGGATCGAGGGCTACAGCGGCGTGCAACTGGCCGAGGCTTTCGCGATTCCCGACCTCGACCGCGAGATCAAATGGCACTGCAAGTATGCCCGTCAAAACGGCATCCATGTATCGCCAACCTTCATGATCGACGGCCTGGTGCACGCCGATATCGGCAGCGGGGACGCCGTGGCCGACTGGTCTGCTCGGCTGTTGAAAGGCTGAGCGCCGTGGCCGACTGGAAGGCGGCCGTCCCCCTCGGTCCCGTCGGTGGCGATAAGAGAGAAGGGGGGATGGCTCTTCTCCCAGGCTCCGATCCGTGGTCTGGTGGAAGCAGGGACATGGGTCTCGTGTAACATTATCGGGGAGAAAACAGCATGTTTAGCCACGTTATGATCGGTAGCAACGACATTGCCCGCTCGAAGACTTTCTACGACGCGGTGTTCGGCGCGATGGGCGGCAAGGCTGGGGTGCAGGATGCAAAGGGACGCCTGATCTATGCGCATGACGGTGGTGTGTTCATGGTGACGCCGCCGATCGATGGCAAGCCCGCCACGCACGCCAATGGCGGCACCATCGGCTTCAAAATGGCCAGCGGAGAGCAGGCCGCCGCCTGGCATGCGGCCGGCGTCGCGAATGGCGGGACATCGATCGAGGACGCGCCCGGCGTTCGTCCCGGCGGTTCCATGTTCCTTGCCTATCTTCGGGATCCGGACGGCAACAAGCTGTGCGCGCTGCATCGGGCTCCCGCAGCCTAACGGCATCGGGTAGGACTCAGGAAGCCCCGCCGGCACGATTTGGTGCCGTCGGGGCTTTCGCGGCAACCGTCGCAGGTCACTGCAAACGTCTCGACGACAGATTGCCCCGATGAATTTTCCAGCGGGGACGAAAGTGACATTTCTATCGGTGGCCTCGATCCAATTGTCGCATAAGATATATTATGTTAAATAATAGCTGTCCCACAGCAACCAGCCGAAAGATGCACCTGTAGGTCCCAGGCCGTCGACTTCCGCTTGCCCCACACGCGCCGTCCGTGGCAACCGAGGCCCATGCCCAAGGACAGCCCAGCACCGGTCGATCGCTTCCTGATCGCCGCGACCGTAGACCGGTTGATCTACGGCAGCGACACGACGTTCCCGGCGGACGACGCACAGGTCTTGCTCGATGCGGTGCCGCACGGGCCATCACCGTGGTTCGAGTTCGGGCTGTCCGGGAAAAGGTCCGGCGGGTCTCAGCGCGGGTTCGCGGCCGGCGTTGGTTCGGTCAACGTCAAGGACGACAAGGACCGGCAGTTCCAATACAGCACATCCTCCGATGCCTATACGCGGGCCGGCCAATGGAAGCTGCTATGGTATCGCAGGCGCACCCACCAGTTCATTGATATCGAACAGGTTATGTCCGACGTGACCGACGAAGGCCGCGGCGCGCGTGTCATCTATGACCTGTCCGGACGGCCATTGGCGATGGATATCCGGGTCAATCGCTCGTTCAGCCTGTTCTGGACGCCCGTCGTCATCGTCATCCCGGCCTGGCGCCCCTGGAAGACCCCGGCTTGGACACTGCCGCCATAGCAGACCGCACGATCATACGCTGCGTTACCGCCGAGCCCGGGCTTGATCCGACCATGGTCGACAGCACAACACACTGATTTGTCGTGTCAAATTCGAAAAACCCGTGCCGGTGGCAATCCTCGGATCGCGTCCGGGCTTGACGAACGGAGGCGGGGCGAATAGCGCCCCTCCCCTCCGTCCCGGTTCGCTGCCCGACCTATTTGCTTCCCAACCCAAGACGAGCGATCAGGTCCTTCTGCCCGTCGATGATTTTCAGGGTGAAGGCGCGATAGTCCTCACTGTTCATGTAGACCATTGGCTGGGACAGTTCCTCCAGCACTTTCAGGTGCGACGGATCCTGCATCGCTTTCTGAAAGGCGTCGTGCAATATCTTGATAACCTTGGGATCCATGCCCTTCGGCCCGGCCAGACCATACGGAGAGGCCGAAATGATCTTCTGCCCTTCTTCCACCAGGGTCGGGCTGTCCGGGAAGCGGGGCGAACGCTGCTCCGTCCAGACCATCAGCATGCGGAACTTGCCCGCATCCACCAGCGGTCCCATGCCGGTGCCTCCGGCCGCGGCCTCCACATGGTCACCTAACGGAATTTATCGGGCTTCTTAAGATTTCACTTTAAGTTCGGGGGTTTCTGTCGTCCGTTCCGGAAAGGCGCGGATATGGCGGGGTTTCGTTACGAAAAAATGCGGGACTCGGGGGGTATCGTTCCGGATGGATGCCGTTAACCCGGCCGTTCATGGGCGCCTGCGGATTGGGCAGATAGCGGGTGCGATTCAACATTGTGTGGAGTGATATCGACGGTCCTAACCATGGACCGATAGCCTCGCCTCACCGTCATTGCCGGGCTTGATCCGGCAACCCGCCCGCTGCCGCTGAAGCGTGGGTTGCCGGGTCAAGCCCGGCAATGACGATGAGACGTGCACTCGAACCCACAACTTTGGTTCGCACCCGCAGATAGCTGCTTTCGCGACAAGCGAACCTTATGGGCGTTGGTAGGGCGTGGCCGGGGGTGCGATTCAACAGTGCGTGGAGCAATGTCGACGACTCTAACCAGGGACCGAGAGCCTCGCCTCCCCGTCATTGCCAGACCTGATCCGCCCTCCCCTGAAGCTGCAGCGCGGGTTGCCAGATCAAGTCCGGCAATGACGGGGAGGCGAGCACTCGATCGCGCAACTTTGGTTCGCACCCGCATCCGACAGGCGAATTGAGTCGCCCGTCTCCCCATGTCATACGGGCTGAAAGGGATTCGCGGGGGAAAACGAATGACGTGGTTGAAGGCAGACACGGTCACCTCGGTGATCGCGTTGGCGGTTGCCGGGTATATCGCGCATGAGGGCTATGCCCTCGACCTGGGTACCGCGTCCAATCCCGGCTCTGGCTTCATCCTGTTCTGGACGGGTCTGATCATGGCCGGATTGTCGTCCGGCGTGCTGATCGGCAGCCTGATGGGTGGAGACGCGGGCTTCAGCCTCGGCTCGGTCTTTCAGGATTCGCGCTGGGGCAAGGTGCTCTATGTCGTGGCGCTGCTGGCCATCCACGCAGCCCTGCTGGAAACCCTGGGTTTCGTCATAACCACCTTCTTCCTGCTGGTCGTGCTGTTCAAAACCGTGGAGCCGCAAGGCTGGGGCGTTTCCGTGCTCGGTGCCTTCCTGACCACGGCGGCAGCCTGGGGCGTGTTCGTGGCCTGGCTGGGGACACAGCTTCCCACCGGCATCTTCGAGATCGGATAGACCCCATGGACGTTTTCTCCAGCCTCTGGCTCGGCCTTGGCGTCGCGATGCAGCCGATCAACCTGTTGTTCTGCTTCGCGGGTGTGTTCATCGGCACGCTGATCGGCGTGCTGCCCGGGATCGGTCCGGTCGCGGCGATGTCGCTGCTGCTGCCGATCACGTTCAACATCACGCCGGAAGCGGCGATCATCATGCTGTCGGGCATCTATTACGGCTCGATGTATGGCGGCTCCACCACCGCGATCCTGGTGAATATCCCGGGCGAGGCCGCCTCGGTCATCACCTGTCTGGATGGCTACCAGATGGCACGGCAAGGCCGAGCGGGACCGGCGTTGGGGATGGCGGCGATGGGGTCGTTCATCGCGGGGACATTGGCCGTGGTCGGCCTGATGTTCCTGGCCCCTACCCTGGCCATGTTCGCCGTGAAGTTCGGACCGGCCGAGTATTTCAGCCTTATGGTCCTGGGCCTGACCATCCTGGTCTGGCTCAGCCAGGGTTCCATCCTGAAGGCGCTGGTCATGGCGTGCCTTGGCGTGGTGCTGGGGCTGGTCGGGATCGATAGCATCACCGCCCTGCCCCGCCTGACCTTCGACCAGATGCAGTTGATCGACGGCCTGGGTCTGGTGCCTATCGTCATGGGCCTGTTCGGGATCGCCGAAATCCTGGTGAACATCGAACAGAAGCTCGATCGGCAGATTTTCGAGGCCAATGTCAAAGGCATCATGCCCACCAAGGAGGATTGGCAGCGCAGCGCCGGCCCGATTGCCCGAGGCTCGGTGCTGGGCTTCTTCCTGGGGATATTGCCGGGCGGCGGTGCGGTGATCGCCTCCTTCCTGTCCTATGCGATGGAAAAGCGGCTGTCCAAGACGCCGGAGCGCTTCGGCCATGGCGCGATCGAGGGCGTGGCCGGGCCGGAAACCGCCAACAACGCGGCGGCGGGCGCGGGGTTCACCCCGCTGCTGACCTTGGGGATTCCGCCGAACGTGGTAATGGCGCTGCTGTTGGGCGCGTTCATCGTGCATGGGGTGCAACCGGGGCCGCTGCTGATGATCCAGCAGCCCACGCTGTTCTGGGGCGTGGTCGCCAGCATGTATATCGGCAACGTGATGCTGCTGGTGCTCAACATGCCGCTGATCGGGCTGTGGGTGCAGTTGCTGAGAGTACCGTACAAGATCCTGTTCCCAATGATCCTGCTGTTCTGCGTCATCGGCGCCTACAGCGTGTCCAACCAGGTGTTCGACATCTATTTGATGCTGGGCTTCGGCATCCTGGGCTGGCTGATGAAGAAGTATGGCTACGAGCCCGCTCCCCTGGTCCTCGCTTTCGTCCTTGGCCCCATGCTGGAGAACAACCTGCGGAAGTCGCTGATCCTGAGCCAGGGGGATTTCATGTTCTTCCTGGAGCGTCCGATTTCCGCGACCTGTCTGGCCTTGGCGGTCATCCTGGTGCTGTCGCCGCTGCTGCCGAGCTTCAACAAGAAGCGGCAGGAACTGGCGACGGATGAGGGGTAGGAGCGATCGCGAGCGCGTTGGCCTGACGGGCGCGCTCGCGACGGGTCTTATACCAACTGGCCGAAAGATTGACCGATAGGGTCTCCTCATTGTCATTGCCTGGCTTGATGAGGTAACCCGCCCCTGTCGTTGAAGCGTGGGTTGCCGGGTCAAGCCCACGGCTGTCCGGTTTAAATTCGCCCTCCTGCCGCCATAGGAATATCCCCCCACCTGGGTCCTCGCCCCGGCGCCCCGCATTCACGCCGCGGCCGCTCAATCGGG
>CALQHT020000272.1 GCA_943330455.2 Nitrosovibrio sp. Nv4
CCCGGCAACCCACCCCCTGCCGCTGAAGCGCGGGTTGCCGGGTCAAGCCCGGCAATGACGGTGAGGCAAGGACTTGATCGCACAACTTTGGTTCGCACCCACCGACATCTCGTGCGCCCATGATTTGGCGTCTGTCCGGGCGTGCCCGATAATGCCGAACGTCCGATCGACGGGCGGGCGGTTATTCACGGCGCGGGATGACCGACAGGGCGCGGGACCGTCGAGGAAGACGGGCAACCCGGAAAACGGGACGGGGACATCGGCATGACCTTGCTGGCGGGTTTCAATGTGGTCCAGATCGGCTCGGGACTGTCCGAAGCGTTCTGCGGACGCTTGCTGGCCGATGTCGGAGCACGGGTAACCAGCATCGACCCGCCGACGGGCTCCGTCCTGGCCGATCACCTGAATTACGGCAAGACCGTCGCCGCCGACGCAGCGGCCCAAGGTGCGGCCGTCGCCGCAGCCGATCTGATCGTGCGGGAGGGTGCGCCCGGGGTCCTCGCCACCAGTGTCTGGACCGAAGTCGCGATCCGGCGGCTCAACCCGCGTGCCGTTCTGGCGACGATTTCCCCCTATGGTCAGACCGGCCCGCAAGCCGACGATCCCACCACCGACCTGACCCTGTTCTTCGCCAGCGGCATGTCGCGTCTGCTGACCGGGCAGGTGGACGACCAGTCGGAGCCGCCGGTCCGTCCGGTCGGCATGCAATCGGCGGTCCTGAGCGGCCTGGCCGCGGCCTGCGCCGGCATGCACGCGGCACTCGGCAACGAACGAGGCGCGTCGATCGACGTGTCGACGCAGGAAGTCCTCGCCACCATGGCGATGACGGAGCTGACCCGGGCCGGCCTGACGGGGAGAAGCTGGGCCCGCAAGCGGCTGACCGACGGCAATGGCGCGACGGTCTGCATCCTGCCGGCGCGCGATGGCTATGCGGCGATTTCACCGCGCGAAAACCGCCAATGGGCGTCCTGGCTGGAAGCGATGGGCTCGCCGGCGTGGGGGACGGACCCGCGCTTCATCACCAAGGCGGATCGGGTGGCGAATTTCGACGCCCTGCACGCGCTGATGTCCGAATGGAGCCGGCAATACGACAAGCAATGGATCGCCGACACCGCCCAGGCGGCGCATGTGCCCAGTTTTCCGCTGCGGGAGGTGGCCGAACATCTCGATACGCCGCAGATGCGCCACCGAGGCTATTACCGCCCGGTCGAGCTGGCCGGTCGGACGGTCAAGGCACCCGGCGCGCCATTCGGGCTGACCATCGCGCCAACCGGGCATAAGGGGCGCGTATCCCCGGGACCCATGCCGCTGTCGGGCGTGCGGGTGCTGGATTTCAGTTGGGTGATCGCCGGCCCTACCACCACACGTTATCTGGCGGCGATGGGCGCTGAGGTGATCAAGGTCGAGGCACCCGGCGGTGGCGACCCCGGGCGAGGCTCGGAGCTGCACACCGTGCTGGGGCAGGCCAAGAAGGCCATCGTCCTGGACTTGAAAAAGCCGGAGGCACTGGAGATCGCGCGCAATCTGGCGGCAAAGTCGGATATCCTGATCGAGAATTATGCCACCGGCGTCATGGACCGGTTGGGCCTGGGCGCCGACGCGCTGAAAGCCGTGAATCCGAACCTGATCTATATCTCGGCGTCGGGGATGGGGCGGACCGGGCCGGATTCCCACGCGGTGGCCTACGGGACCCTGCTGCAATCCTATGCGGGATTCGCCGGACTGAACCGCCACCCGGACGTACCGCCTCGGATCGGCTTCGCCTGGCTGGACCCGATGTGCGGGCTGATGCTGGCGTTCTCCGCCGCGGCCGCGCTTTGGCGCCGGCAGCGCGATGGCGGAGTGGCGCGGGTGGATTTCTCCATGATCGAGGCGATGCTGTGGACCATGGCGGAGCCGCTGCTGGCAACGCAGTTGACCGGGCCGCCGCAACCGGTCGGCAATTATTCCGCCGATCACGCCCCGCATGGTGTCTGGCGCTGCGCGGGGGAGGACAACTGGATCGCCGTCGTCGCGCGCAACGATGCCGAGTGGCGGTCCTTATGCGCGTTGGTGCCCGCCTTGTCGTCGATGGCGGGCCTCGATCTGCTCGGGCGCCGGGACGCGGCGGCGGCCATCGACGCGGCACTCGCCACCTGGTGCGCCGATCAGCCAGCGCGCACCGCCGCTGAAACTCTGCTGGTGGCGGGCGTGCCGGCCGCGGCACTCGCCCGATCCGCCGATCTGGTGGCCAGCACGCATCTGCGGGCGCGGGAGTTCTGGGATGCGCATGGCGCCGGCGTGTTGCCCGGCCTGCCATGGCGGGCGAGTTTCGGGCGAACCATTCGTCCCGCGCCCGGGCTGGGAGCTGATACGGATGCGGTGCTGACCGGTATCCTCGGCGTGGCGCCGGATCGTGTCGCCGCACTGCGTTCGGCTGGCGTGTTCGGTTGAGCCGGCCTCCGACGGATTGACTGTTCGGCGGCAGTTGGGTCAGCCCCGACTACGACGCCTGCGACATCATTGTTGAAAACTTCCCCATCGCGGGCGGAATCTGGCGTCCAGGCCATATTATACCAACCACCCCAACCACTGACCAATGGGTGGCCGCTGTCATTGCCAGCGCAGCGAAGCAATCCAGGGTCTTGGCGCCATCGATTCTGTTGGTTGCCCTGGATTGCGTCGCTGCGCTCGCAATGACAGCGGCCGTTGTCGCACGGGTCAATGGTTCGGGCCGTTTGGAACAACGTTCCCATCAGGCATTGACCGACGTGCCGAACCAAGGCTGGTCATGCAGCCGGAAAAGGCGTTGGATCAGGCGTCCCAGAAACGGCAGGCCCAACGCCTGTCCCGCCGGCCGACCCGAGGATCGACCGGTCGTCGAACCAAAGGGAGCTGACAATGTCCGATCATCCGACGCCGATTGTCCGATCCACCTTGCCTTTCGCTGAAAACGTGCGCGAAGTCGGCGCCGACGAACCCTTCCAATGGCTGGCTGCCGGCTGGCGAGATTTCCGAGCCTCCGGGATCGTCAGCCTCCTGCATGGTCTGGTCTTCGTCATCGCCGGCTTCCTCCTCACTGTCGGCCTCGTCGCCGCCGGCCTCACCCATCTACTCGGCCCGCTGATCGTCGGCTTCCTGTTGGTCGGGCCGGCGCTGACCGTCGGCTTCTATGCCATCAGCCGAGATCTAGCGGCCGGACGGAGACCGTCTTTCGCCGCCGCCGCGTCGGCCTGGCGCACCAACGCGGGTCCGATATTGGGCCTCGGTCTGCTGCTGGTGCTGTTTCTGGTGGTGTGGATGCGGCTGGCGGCGATGATCTTCGCCATCTGCTTCCCCTACACAACGCTGGACGTCCAGTCCTTGCTCAACGCGGCTTTGTTCACGCGCGATGGGATCACGTTCCTCGCGGTCGGCTCGGTTGTGGGGGCGGGTATGGCATGCCTCGCGTTTGCATTCGGCGCGTTTTCGCTGCCGCTGCTGCTGGACCGGAAGGTTGGCATCCTGGAGGCGATCGCGACCAGCGCCGTTGCCGTGGTCCTGAATGCGCGCACGATGGCGGTGTGGGCAGGCCTGGTGGTGCTGTTCACGGCGGCGGGCCTCGCGGCCGGCTATGTCGGGCTGGCGGTGACCTTGCCGTTAATCGGCCACGCCACCTGGCACGCCTATCGCGCGGTGATCCGGCCGTAGTTGTGGGGTTGGGCACAGGAGAAAATCCTCCCCCTCCCCTTGCGGGAGGGGGCCGGGGGGAGGGGTGCTGTCCCCCGATATGCTACGGAAGACCCCTCCCCCCAACCTTAGTCCGCTTCGCGGCCCAAGCCCGCAAGGGGAGGGGGAGGATTTTCTCCTTTGCCGTAATCTACGAATGCCCCGACAGTCACACCGGCAGCAACGGGCGGTGCGGACCGGCGGGCAGCACGACCCGGATCGGGTCCTGAGGCCGCACATCCCCGCCGACCCGCACCACGCCCATAACCCCCGCCTTGCGGATCAGACCGCCCGCCGCATCCCGATCCAGCGTCGCCGCCATCAGCCCCGGGCGAAACCGGTCGAGCTGAACACAAGGGTTGCGCAGGCCGGTGATTTCCACCACCGCCGCCTCCCCAAGATGCAGCAACGCCCCGGTCGGCAGCCCCAACAGATCGAGCCCGGTGGTCAGGATGTTCTCGCCGATCTGCCCAGCGCCGATGTCGAATCCCCGAGGACGAAGCTCATCGAGCAATTCCGAGTGCAGCAGATGCACCTGGCGCAAATTCGGTTGCGTCGGATCGCGCGCGACGCGGGAGCGGTGCTTTACGGTTTCTCCCTGATGCGCGTCGCCATCGACGCCCAGACCGGCCACCAGGCGGATCCACATCTGGGTGGGTTTGCTGAAATTATGGCTCCGCCCGCGCGCCACCGAAACGACATGCGCGGTCATCGCAATGCGGCCTCGACCTCGTCGCTGGTCAGGCGCCAGGCATTGTCCAGATCGGCCACCACCATGCGCATGAACTGTTCCGACAATTCCAGCGCCCGCCGAGGGTCGCCCAGATGGTCCGCCAGGATCGCCAGGGCCAGTTGGCGCGGCCCGTCGCCCTCGTAGGTCCATTCGTAGCCAGCCGCACTGAACTTCTTGATATCGAAACGGGGATCGAGCGGCTTGCCGTCCACCGTCACCACCGCGCCATCCAGGCTGCGCCCGCCTTCGTAGATTTTCATCCGAACATCACCACGCTGCGCACGGTCTCGCCGCGTTTCAGGGCGGCGAACCCGTCATTGATCTGCTCCAGGGAAATCCGGGCCGAAATCATTTCGTCCAGCTTCAACTTGCCGTCCAGATACGCCCGCGCCAGCATCGGGAAATCCGTTTGTGGCTTCGCGCCGCCGTAAGACGAGCGGGTGATCCGTTTCTCCTGCATCAGGCTGCCCCAGCGGAACGCGACCTCATCGCCCACGGCGACCTTGCCGAGCCAGATTACCTGGCCGCCGGGACGGGCGGCTTCGAGGGAGAGGCGGAAGCCGGCCGGGGCGCCGGCGGCCTCGATCACGACGTCCGATCCGCGCCCCTCGGTCAGGGACCGGGCGAGGTCGGCGGCTTCGGCCGGATCGACGGCATGGGTGGCGCCGATCGCCTGGGCCAGTTGGCGGCGCGCGGGATTGGGATCGACGGCGATGATGGTGCCGGCGCCTGCCAAGACGCAGCCTTGGATGGCGGACAGGCCCACCGCGCCGCAGCCGATCACCATCGCCGCATCGCCCCAGCGGAGTGCCGCGATCCTTGTGGCGGCGCCGACTCCGGTCATGACGCCGCAGCCGATCAGGGCGGCGCGGTCGAACGGCATCGTATCAGGCACGCGCACCGCGGATTGCGCCGGCACGACGCAGTATTCCGCGAAGCCGCCCAGATACATCAACTGGTGGACGGGCACGGCATCGCAGGTCAGGCGGGGGCGGCCGTCGAAATGGAACCCTTTCGGACCGTTGGCCAGGAACTGGCGACACAGGATGGGTTGCGCGCGATCGCAATAGAAGCAGGAGCCGCAATGCGGGTTCCAGGACAGCACGACCCGATCACCGATCCCCAGCTCGGTGACGTCGGTGCCAACTTCCACGATTTCCCCCGCCGCTTCGTGGCCGAGAACGGCGGGAAGCTGGACGGAAAGCGCGCCTTCGATGGCTTCGAGGTCGGTATGACACAGGCTGGCGGCGCGGACCCGCACGAGCACATCGCCCGCTGCGAGCGGCCCCACTTGCACGGTTTCGATCGTCATCGGTGTCTTGGTCTGGCGCAACACCGCCGCGCGGGCTGTCTGCATGATGGGGTCCTTTGCTTGATGGCCGATTCCAACCGCCCGAAACAATGAACGACAATAACACCTTAACGTCGTTGTTGGGCTCGCCCCGGCAACCCGCGCTTCAACGGCCGGGGGCGGGTTGCCGGATCTAGTCCGGTAATGACGGTGAGGCGAGTACTCGATCGCACAACTTTGGTTCGCACCCAGTGACGGTAACCGGGGGCGGTGCACGGGTCATTGTTTCGGACGTTCGGTATAAACCCTGTGCGTCCGGCGCATTGCGATCACAACGCCACGACCACGCGGGTCGTCGCTCGGACATGCGGGGCGAACTGATACCAGCCGCGCATCTTGTGAAACTCCGGGGTTTCGACCGCCTCCGGCCGCGCGAGTTCATAGACCGTCGTGTAGACCCGCGCGGTTGCTCGCGTGGAGGTGCCGCGATCGGACAGGCTGTGCTGGCCGGATTGCAAGTAGCGCTGTCCGCGCAACACGCCCGGACAGGCCAGCGCGTCCGGCAGGTGGACGGTGTCGTACCAGATGTTCCAGTCCGCCTCGACCTCGGGGTCGACTTCGGCGGTGACGATCAGCAGGCATCGCGGCATCGTTTGGCTTTCCATGACGGCGTGTCCTCTTGTGTGTCCCTTGGCATGCCCGTGGGGGGCGGGCGGATCGTTTGACGGGCGGCCGACCCTGACGGCATGGTCGTGCAAACACACCGCATGAGGCAAGCGAATGACCGAGGGAACGGACATGACATTGGAACAGCGCATCCGCCGGCTGGAGGATATCGAGGCGATCCGCCGGCTGCGCAATCGCTACCATGCCAGCCTGAACGAGGCTCGGTACGAGGATTGCCGGCCGCTGTTCACCGACGACGCGGTGGTGGAACTGGGGTATCTGGCACGCTACGAAGGGATCGACGCGATCGATCGCGGCTTTCGCGCGATGGGCGAGCGGGATCGTTTCTTCATCAAGCAGTTCATCCACAGCCACGACGTCGATGTCGACGGCGATACCGGGACCGGGACATCCTATCTGGAAGCGCGCTACGGCCGGTTCGGCGTCAGCTATGTCGTCGCCGGCCGATATGACGACGTCTATGCCCGCGTCAACGGCGTTTGGAAGTTCCGCGCCATGGTCGCCGAACTGTTCTACACGGTGCCGAACGCTGTGGGCTGGACTGGCGACGAGATGCATTACCTGCGCCCGAAGACGTAATCCGACTGCGCGCGTGCCGGCTCGTGCGATCGTCAACGGGTTGGCGCCGCTCCCGCGGGGCGCTCGCCGTTCGGCGTGGCGGGGACATGGATCCCGTTCATATCGCCCACCGGTCGATAATGTTCGGCAATCGCGGCGACGATCGTCGGCGGCAGAAAGCTCTGGTCCAGGTTGACCTGGATGACGGAATAGCGATGCGCCCGGATCTCGTTCAGCAGCGCTTCCGGATCGCGCGTGCCCATCAGCACGGCCTGGCCATAGTTGAACGGATCCAGCACGAATGGCTTGCCAGCCCAGAAGCAGATCAGCAGTTGCTCGCAAATCGCCGGTCCGGGCTGGGAGGCGATGAATTGGATCGTTTTGGCGGCGTCGGCCTCGCGCATCCTTTCCCGTGCCAGCCAGCGACGGGGGTTCGTGGTGGTGGCATCCGCGACCTGAGCGCCGGCAAGGAAAAGGGAGAATGCACAAAAGACGGCGCCCCAGCCACCCAATCCGGGTTGCGCGATCCTGTCCGATCGGTCGGTGCAGGCCATCTCCGGGCGGCCGACCAGGTATCCGATCCCGAGGGAGACTGAAATGGCGACGTCGAAGATGACGTTATAGTTCGTGCTGTCTCCCGCGGCCCCAAGACAGCCGATCGCCAGGGCCGCCACCATGTAGAGACCGATCAGGACCGCGAAGGGATCGCGCGGGGCGGTGAACACCGGCAGGGCGGCGATGCCCAGCAGCGGCGCGATCGGCACGGTCCAGTTGACCATCTTGGTGTAGGCGTAGGAGACGAGGTAGCGGCGCGGCGCGGTGATGCCGAGGATCAACTCCGGTCCGAACGCGTATCGGAAGATCGCGAGTTCGACGCAAGCGACCGACACGGCGCCCATCAGCCAGACGGCCAGGACTCGTCGGTGATAGAGGGCGAGCCAGATGACGATTGTTATCGGCAATGCCAGGATATTGTGCTTGATCGCGCCGGCGGTCACGACCAGGGCCGCGGAACAAAGGGTGCGGAGCGTGGCATTCCGGAGACGCCCGAGCAGGAGACAGGCCCCGACCAGCATCACGCAGTGGGCTGTCATCTGCGGGTCAAACATGCCGACATAGAGGTCGAACCTGACGGTCATCAGCATGGCCCAGACGACCGCACCGCAGATTATGCCGATCCAATGGCATCCCATCCGGCCGAGGAGACCGCCGATACTCAAAGTGCAGCCAAGGAAGGCGGCCCAGGACATCAGCCGCCCGGTCAGCGGAATATCCCCGGTCAGATACGACAATGCCGCGACCAGATAGAATGAAAGCGGTGGGTAGTTGTTGATGATGGGAGCGGAGTTCCCCGGGTAGAGTGGCAGCCCGGTGAGCACGCTCTGCACGAAATACGCGTTCCAGCCTTCGTTGTAGTTGATCTGGTAGGTCAGGCTGGATCGGAAGGCGAGTGCCGACAGCAGCACCACCGCCAGCCCGCCCATGGCGGCGATCGCCGACCAGGCGATCCAGATCATGCCTTGTCTGATAACTCGATCGCTCATGGATAGTCCTTGGTCTGGGTGCGCATGCCGATCGATCGAGGCCGTCTGACCCGGTACGAGGCGTGTAGGGCTACCCTTCGGGCGGGGCCGCGGCATTCACGCATCGTGGCAACGGAGAAAATCCTCCCCCACCCCTTGCGGGAGGGGGCTGGGGGGAGGGGTTACACGCACCGTTCCTGCGTTAGCACCCCTCCCCCCAACCCCCTACCGCCAGGGGAGGGGGAGGGTTTTCTCCAGGCGGTGCGAACGCGCCGGATCAGGCTGGCCCA
>CALQHT020000273.1 GCA_943330455.2 Nitrosovibrio sp. Nv4
ACAGTTCGGGAGAGCTGATCAGTTCCCACCCGGCGGAATGATGTTCGCCGATCCATGCCTCATGGAAGCCCAGTTTGTCGAGCCACTGCATCAGTTCCAGATCGCGATCGATGCAGGCCGCGGGGTTTTCGTTCATCGGATGGAACGGCGGCAGGAACGCGCCGTGCCGAAGTGGGATGCTGGCCATTTGGTTTCCTCCTGAGGCGTGATGTCCGCTTGGGACAAGCGAGTGGGCGCATGTTAACAGGGTTCGCGCCGCCGCAAAGCAACCCGCCCGTTGGTATCCCTACTTGGCAACCGACTGTCACGGTGGTGGTGGAATCAGAATCGTTTGGCGCCGAAAATCCCGCCATGATACAGCTAGGGTCTCTCGCGGAGCAGAACGTAGGGGTTTGGACATCATGCAATCGCTCCCACCGGTGGGATTCTGGAGCTACGCACGCCAAGACGAGCAGGAATCACACGGGCGAATGGCAGCGCTCCGTCGTATCCTGGCGCGTGAGTTGCAGGCCCGCATGAGATCAGGTCGCCAAGTTTCCATGTTTCAGGACATCGGCACGATTGATTTTGGCGGCGATTGGCAAGGCAAGATCGCCGACGCACTGGCCGAGGCATCATTCCTGGTGGTTGTCATGACCCCGGCTTACTTTCGTAGTCAGTGGTGCGTCGAGGAGTTACTTCGCTTCCGTGCGCGCGAGCAGGCGCTTGGGCGCTCCGACCTGATATTCCCGATTCATTACATGAACATCGACAAAATCGATCCGTCCGACCGCGAATCCTGCCTCGACTGCCGGGTCTGGGACATTCTGCGGGGACGCCAGGAGCTCGATCTTCGCGATATCCAGCAAATCGACCTGGAACGCTCCCCCGCTGTCTGGTCCCGGGTAGGGGGCTTGGCCAGGGCTATTCAATCGGCATTGCAACCAGCCATCATCTCTTCTTATTTCAATGATACCCTTAGGTCGAAATATTTCCGGAACCTGCTGGCACACAGCCGGGAGTTCTGATGTCAAGCGAAAGGGAATGTTTCGCCGCACTGGCACGAGCGGGCGGTGATCGCTATCTCACCCTGCAGGAGACGGTCGCGCTCGGCCTTCTGGTCGCACGCAAATGGGATCGGGCAACATCAGGCAGGGATGGAGACCCCCCACCTTCGGCACGAGAAGCGGCGCGGTATGACGATTTTACCGATAGGGAGATTCAGGAGTTCCGCGCAACCGCGTCTCGGGCTATCGCGGAGTATGCAGCATCGCTGCCGCAGCCGTCCTGGTGGACAGCTATTGCTCAGGGCTTCGTCAGCGCCCTGTTTTATTCGCTTTTCCTCGGGCTGATCGTATTTATCGTCAAGCTATCCGGATCGGACGTTATCACCGTGATCCGTATGATCGTCGGATGACACAAACCGGCCAAGCCGCCGCCATTGTTACCGACCGTGTCGACCGCCGCGTCTGGATCATCGCCGCCGCCTGCACCTGCGGGCCGCTGATGTCCGGGCTCGACTCGACGATGGTCAATGTATCGCTCGCAACCATTGCCGAGACGTTCCAGGCGCCGCTGGGCACCGCGCAATGGATCACCAGCGCCTATCTGCTGGCACTGGCATTGGCATTGCCTCTGAGTGGTTGGTTGCTCGATCGGTTCGGCGCGCGGACCGTCTTTCTCGCCGGATTTGCCGCGTTCATTCTTGGGTCTGCCCTGTGCGGTGCGGCGGGATCGATCTCGATTCTGATCGGGTGCCGGGTCCTGCAGGGCATCGCCGGCGGGCTGCTGGCGCCGATGATGCAGATGATGATGGCGCGGCATGCGGGACGGCACATGGCCCGGGTCATCGGCGTCGCGGCGATGCCGGTGATGGTCGGACAGATGCTTGGCCCCAGCCTGGGCGGCCTGATCCTGACCTATCTGAACTGGCACTGGACGTTTTTCGTCAATGTGCCAGTCGGTTTGCTGGCGATCGCGTTTGCCTGGCGGGTGTTGCCGGCAGACGAGCCGACCACGCCGCGCCGCCTGGACCTGATCGGCTTCGCGATGATCTCCCCAGGGTTGGCGCTGTTGCTGTACAGCCTGGTCGCGCTGGCGCATGACGACCCGGGGGCCTTGTCGGGCCTGGTGGCGAGCCTGGTTCTGCTGGCGGGCTTCACCTGGCATGCGCTGCGGCGACCGGCCTCGGCGCTGATCGACCTGCGTCTGTTCAAGGGACGGGTGTTCCGCGCCGCGGCGGCGACCCAGTTTCTGTCCAACGCCATCAATTTCGGCGGGCAGTTGCTGATGCCGCTGTTCTTCCTGAACGTCCGGGATGCCTCGCCGGGCCTGACCGGTCTGATGCTGGCACCCATGGGTCTGGGGGTGTTCTTTGCCTTGCCGATCATGGGCCGCCTGAGCGAGCGATTCGGTGCGCGGATGATCTCGGGAACCGGGGCCGCCATCGCCCTTGTCGGGACCTTGCCGTTTGCCTTTGCCGGGTCGGATGCACCGCTACCATGGCTGGCGGCGGCGTTGTTCGTGCGCGGGTTCGGTGTCGGATCGATCACGATCCCGTCGGCGGCGGCGGCTTATGCATCGGTGCCGCGAGAATCCCTGACCAGCGCGACCACGGCCATCAACATCTGTCAGAGATTCGGCGGGCCGGCCGGAACGACGGCGTTGGCGATTTTCCTGCAGCATATGCTGGTGGATGCCGCGGTGCCGGAGACGGCCTATGCGATGACGTTCTGGTTGCTGGCCGCGCTCGCCTTGTGTGGTATCGTCGCCGCATCGCGGTTACCCGGACCGCGGCGCTGAGATGTTGGCCAGCCGGGGCGATCTGACAGGACCATTATCGCGATGCATGAAAGTACGTCACTGGCGGTATTTGCGTTTCCGTTTGCATTCGCGCTGTCCCTGATGAAATATTACATGCAGGAAAATGCGGCGTCGATGAAAACGCTGAGTTTCTTCCTTGCATGTGCCTGTATCGCCCTCCCAATTCTGTTCCTGACATTGCGGATCGTGGGGCATCTGTTTCCCTATGCGGCGCTCGTCTTTTGCGTTGTGGGCGTTGGACTTCTGGTCACCAGCGCGGTTCGTCTGGCGAGACTGTAGGGTGCTGGTTGTGTCCCTCGGAAACCGACCGGCTGATGATTGCGTCGCCCGATCGGTAAGAGCGGCGCCGGCTAAATCCGGATAGGGGCCGCGGGACCGCCAACGCGGCACGCAAAGCAATCCCCAAGCCGCAAACGGCGATGAGGCCCACGCCAAACTCTGGCATGGGCCTCATCCTTTGCGTCAGGCAGCCTGGGCGGGGAGGAAGCACCCAGGCGCCGACACAACCCCTGGCCGGATCAGCCGCCGGTTTTCGGCGCCGGTGCACCCGATGTGGCGGACGGCGCGGGCGCGGTGGTCACCTTCGCGCTGCCGGTGGCCGTGGTGCCCGTCGCCATGGAACCGGTCGCGGGAGCGGTCGTAACGGCGGCTTTCGCTCCGGCCTTGTCGCCCTTGGCATCGGTCGCATGAGAGGACGGCGCGGGCGCGGCGACAACCTTGCTGGCATCGGCCTTGTGCGGCATGGCGGTTGAACCGACGACACTGGTGGTCGTCGCGGCCTTGGTATCCGTGCCCGCGGGCGCGCCCGTGGGAACATTGGATTGGGCGAAAGCGCTGACCGGAAGGATCGCCATGCCGGTTGCAAACAGGCCGGTGGAAGCGAGCGTCAGGAAGCGGTTCATCGGAGTGTCCTTTCCGCCGGGGGAGGAGTTGTTGTTCCCGGCTGAAAGAGAGTAAAGCCCCCGAATAAGGCGGATCCGCGTGGGCTTCGCGGCAAAATCGTGACGGAACCGTTTCGGGCATTAATTCTTGGCAATGCGTTCCGACGGCCCGGTAATTCCCTGTGCCTCCGCCGCCAGAACGGGTGATGCCAACCGGCTGAAACCATGACCCTTGCCGTCATTGCGGGGCTCGATCCGGCAATCCGCGCTTCAACGGTGGGGGGGGGTGCTGGGTCGAGCCCGGCAATGACGGTGAGGTTTGTACTCGATCGCACAATTTTGGTTCGCAACCGGGCGGCCGATTGCTCTGGCCGCCCTGTCACCCGGTCTAT
The DNA here is from genome assembly GCA_943330455.2 of Nitrosovibrio sp. Nv4. Classification (GTDB taxonomy): domain Bacteria; phylum Pseudomonadota; class Alphaproteobacteria; order Acetobacterales; family Acetobacteraceae; genus Rhodopila. The sequence continues at coordinate 4,076 of CALQHT020000273.1, forward strand.
CCTGCCGCTTGGTGCGGCCTTCAGATGTCCAGCGTGCCCGCTTTCGCGGCGGTATAGCGCTTCTCGATCTCGGCCCAGTTCACCACGTTCCACCAGGCGCCCAGGTAGTCCGCTCGCCGGTTTTGATATTTCAGGTAATACGCGTGTTCCCACACATCGTTGCCGAACAGCACGCGGGTGCCATCCATCAGCGGGCTGTCCTGGTTCGGGCGAGCGCCCATGGCCAGCTTGCCGGTCTTGTCCACCGTCACATGCACCCAGCCGGAGCCGAATTGCGTCAGTCCTGCGCGGTTGAACGTTTCCTTCAGCTTGTCAAAGGAGCCGAAATCCCGGTCGATCGCCGCGGCGACATCGCCCGTCGGGGCACCACCCTTGCCGCCCATGATCTGCCAGAACATCGTGTGATTGGCATGCCCGCCGCCGTTGTTGCGCACGGCGGTGCGGATTGTGTCGGGCAGTTCGGGCAGCTTCGCCAGCATCCCGGGAATGCCGAGCGCGACGACCTGCGGGTGGTCCTTCAACAGGGTGTTGAGGTTGGTGATGAACGCGGCGTGATGGCGATCATGATGGATCGTCATGGTCATCGCATCGATATGCGGCTCATTGGCCTCGGGCGCGTAGGGCAGCGGCGGCAGAGTGAACGGTCCGGCGGGTGCGGCGCTCTGGGCGGACGCATAGCGAGCACCCAGCATGACAGCGGCACCGCCCAGAAACAGGCGGCGTTGCAGAAGAACCGACATGGAACTCTCCTCGGGTTGTTGTGGCTGCCCCGCCTTATGGAGGCTGCTGGTCCTGATACGACTCAGGTTGGGCCTTTAGATCAAACGCGGCCATCATTAATGTGCGTGTGTAGGGGTCCTTGGGGTGCGTGATCAGGCCTTCCGCGTCCCCCTCCTCCACCACACGGCCGTTGCGCAGGACGATGATCCGATGCGCCAGGGCCCGCACGACTTTCAGATCATGGCTGATAAACAGATAGGCCAAGCCGTGATTCTGCTGCAAGTCTCGTAGCAATTCAACGATCTGCGCCTGGACGGACATGTCCAGCGCGCTGGTCGGTTCATCCAGAACGACAAATCGAGGCTTCAGGATCATGGCGCGCGCGATGGCGATCCGCTGGCGTTGCCCACCGGAAAATTCATGCGGGTAGCGCAACGCCGAGTCGGCCGACAGCCCGACTTCCTCCAGTTGTTCGGCCACACGTTGATCCCGCTGGGCTCGGGTCAGGTTGGGTTCGTGCACGGACAGTCCCTCGGCTACGATATCGCCGACCGGCAGCCGAGGCGACAGGCTGCCATACGGGTCCTGGAACACGATCTGCATCCGCGCCCGCAACTGGCGCATGGCGCGCCGGTTGAGGCTGGCGATGTCCTCGCCATCGAAGTCGATCCGCCCGGTGGCGCGTTCCAGCCGCAAGGCCGCCATGGCCAGGGTTGTCTTGCCGGAGCCGGATTCGCCAACCAGGCCGACGGTTTCGCCTTCCCGCACGGTCACGCTGACCCCGTCGACCGCCCTGACATAGCCGACGGCGCGCCGCAGCAGTCCCCGGCGAATGGGGAAATGCACTTTCACGTCCTCCGCCCGCAGCAAGGGGCGCGCGTCCGGCGACAACGGGGCCGCACCGCCGCGCGGTTCGGCGTTCAGCAGCATCCTTGTGTAGGGATGAGAGGGCGCGTCGAACAGCGTGCCGACCGGACCGGCTTCGACGATCCTGCCCTCCTGCATCACACAGACCCGGTCGGCGAAACGACGAACGATGGCCAGGTCATGGGTGATCAGCAGCAACGCCAGTTGCCGCTCCACCTTCAGGCGGGCGAGCAGGGCCAGAATGCGGGCCTGGATGGTCACATCCAGCGCCGTGGTCGGCTCATCGGCGATCAGCAGGGCCGGATCGTTCGCCAATGCCATGGCGATCATCACGCGCTGCCGCTGTCCGCCGGACAATTGATGCGGGAAAGCTTCCAGCCGGGACTCCGCATCGGGGAACCCGGCCATCGCCAGGGAGGCAACGACCCGCTTGCGCAACTCATCCGTGGGCAGGGAGCGGTGCAGGGTGATCGCCTCCCCGATCTGTTGGCCGATCCGGTGCAGCGGATTGAGGCTCGTCATCGGTTCCTGGAAGATCGTGCCGGCAATGCCGCCCCGCGCGCGGTGCAGGGTGGCCGGATCGCCGCCGATCATGGCGGCGCCGTCCAAGGTGATGCGCCCCGTCGGGTTGGTGCCACCGCGTGGCAGGAGTTGCAGCAGGGACAATGCGGTCAGCGACTTGCCCGACCCGGACTCGCCGACCAGGGCCAGGGTTTCCCCGCGTTCGAGGCTGAAGGAGACCCCGTCCACCACGGTTTTCGGGCCGAAGGCGACCGAGAGGTTCTCGACCTCCACCAGGCTCATGTCGGCATCCGCCTTGGGCTCATGCCGGCAGACGCCGCGGGTCGAATGCGTTGCGCACCGCCTCCCCGATGAAGATCAGCAATGTCAGGACACTGCCCAACACCAGGAACGCGGTGATGGCCAGCCACGGCGCCTGCAGGTTGGATTTGGCCTGGGCCACCAGTTCGCCCAAAGATGCCGAACCGGGGGGGAGGCCGAAGCCCAGGAAATCGAGCGTGGACAACAGGGTGACCGAGCCCGACAGGATGAAAGGCAAAAAGGTCAACGTCGCGACCATCGCGTTGGGCAGGATGTGGCGCCACATGACCATGGTGTCGGACACGCCCAGAGCCTGAGCCGCGCGCACATATTCCAGGTTGCGCCCGCGCAGGAACTCGGCGCGGACCACGCCGGTCAGGTTCATCCAGCGGAACAGCAGCAGGAAGATCAGCAGCACCCAGAAGCCGGGCGTGATGATGCTGCCCAGGATGATCAGCAGATACAGTTCCGGCATGCCGTTCCAGATCTCGATGAAGCGCTGGAACAGCAGGTCGGTCAGCCCGCCATAAAAGCCCTGGATAGCCCCCGCGGCCATGCCGATCACCGTCGTCACCGCGGTGAGCGAGAATCCGAACAGCACCGACATGCGGAACCCGTAAATCACCCGCGCCAGCACATCCCTCGCCTGATCGTCGGTCCCCAGTGGGTTCTTCCAGCTCGGTGGTGACGGGGACGGCGTGGCCAGGTCCTTGACAGATGTGGTGTAGCTGTAGGGAAGCGGTGGCCAGAGCATCCAGCCTTTGGCCTCGATCCAGTCACGCAGCATCGGGTCGGTGTAGTCGGCCTGGGTGGGCAGCAGGTCGGCGCCGAACGCATCCTCGCTGTAGTCGATCAGGACCGGGGCATACCAAGCGCCATCGTAGCGGATCAGTAGGGGGCGGTCGTTGGCGATGAACTCGGCGAACAGCGACAGGATGAAGAGTACCAGGAATAGCCGGAGCGACACCAACCCACGGCGGTTTTCCCGGAAGATCGCCAGGCGGCGTCGCGTGACGGGTGACAGGGTCACGGCCATGACGCAACGACGGTCTCGTGGGTCCAAACAGCGCGGCCCATTACGACCGACCCTCAAAATCGATGCGGGGATCGACGACCGTGTAGAGCATGTCGCCGACGATCTGCAGCAGCAGGCCGATCAGGGTGAAGATGTAGAGTGTGCCGAACATCACCGGATAGTCGCGCTGGATCGCTGCCTGGAACCCCAGCAATCCGATCCCGTCCAGGGAAAAGATGATCTCCACTAGCAACGCCGAGGTGAACAGAATCCCCACAAAGGCCTGAGGAAACCCTGCCACGATCAGCAGCATCGCGTTGCGGAACATGTGGCCGTACAGCACCACGGCCTCGCTGGCGCCCTTTGCCCGAGCGGTGACGGTGTATTGCTTGCCGATCTCCTCCATGAAGCAGTTCTTGGTCAGCATGGTCAGGCTGGCAAAACCGCCGACCACCATGGCGATCGTCGGCAGCACCATGTGCCACAGATAGTCGGCGATCCGTGCCGGCCAGGGCCAGTCGGCCGACCCGGCACTGGTCATGCCGCTGAGCGGGAAGACCTGCAGGAAGCTGCCACCGGCGAACAGCACCACCAGCAAGATGGCGAATAGGAAGGCGGGGATTGCATACCCGATTAGCACCGCCGCGCTGGTGACGATGTCGAACCGACTGCCGTCCCGCACTGCCTTGGAAATGCCCAGCGGGATCGAGATGCAATACACCAGCAGGGTCGACCACAGTCCCAGGGAGATCGAGACCGGCATTTTCATCAGCAGCAGGCTCAGCACCGTCTCGTCGCGGAAGAAGCTGCGGCCGAAATCGAAGTGGAGATACCCGGTGATCATGTCGGTGAACCGGGTCAATGGTGGCTTGTCGAACCCGAACATCGCCTTGATGTCGGCGATGATCGCCGGATCGAGGCCGCTGGACCCGCGATAGCCGCTGCTACTGGCCCCGAAATCGGACGCAGCGGCGCCCAGCCGCGTGGACAGCCCGCCTTTGCCGCGCAATTCGGCGATCATCTGCTCCACCGGGCCGCCCGGCGCGAACTGGATGACAACGAAATTGATGGCGATGATCCCGAACAACGTGGGGATTACCAGCAACAACCGTCGGATCAGATACGCGGTCATCCGGTGGAGCGCATTCGAGCGAGTTCGCTCGTATCGGCAGTGGAGAAGTTTCTCCCCCTCCCCTTGCGGGAGGGGGCGGGGGGAGGGGGTTCGCGCAACA
>CALQHT020000274.1 GCA_943330455.2 Nitrosovibrio sp. Nv4
ATTTCCGCGAACTGCTCCGGCAGCAAAGCGAGTTGGTGAAGCTTCAGGACTGGGTCATGCACAAGGGCCTGAAGGTCGTGGTCCTGTTCGAGGGCCGGGACAGCGCGGGCAAGGGCGGCGTCATCAAGCGGATTGTCCAGCGCGTGAACCCGCGGACCTGCCGCGTGGTGGCACTGCCGGCCCCGTCGGACCGGGAGAAGACGCAATGGTATTTTCAGCGCTACGTGCCGCATCTGCCGGCGGCCGGTGAGATCGTGTTGTTCGATCGCAGTTGGTACAACCGCGCCGGCGTCGAACGGGTGATGGGCTTCGCAACGGCCGCGGAGGTCGAGGCCTTCTTCTGCGATGTGCCGGAATTCGAGCGGATGCTGGTCCGCTCCGGCATCATCGTCATCAAGTATTGGTTCTCGATCACGGATGAGGAGCAACAGTTCCGCTTTCTGACCCGGATCCACGATCCGCTGAAGCAATGGAAACTCTCGCCGATGGACCTGCAATCGCGAGTCCGCTGGGAGCAGTATACCAAGGCGAAGGAAGACATGTTCGAGCGCACGAACATCCCCGAAGCCCCATGGTACATCGTCGAGGGGAACGACAAGAAGCGCGAACGGCTGAACTGCATCGCGCATCTGCTGTCCCTGCTTCCGTACGAGGAAGTACCGCGTGAGGTGGTCGCGCTGCCGGAGCGTGTGTTCGACCCGAACTATGAACGCCGGACGATCAGTCCGGAACTGTACGTGCCGGAACGATACTGACACCTCCTATCAAATCCTACTCTACGCGACGCGCAAGAACGACCGCTCCGTCTGGCGCATGGGCGGCGAACGCCGTCCTGGTAGGCGCGGGGCCGCCATTCACGATTTTGCCGCGAAATCGTGAATCGCGAGCCTCCGCCCGCTATGACGTGGACGGGGCCGTGCTCGATGCCAAACACTTCGCTTAGTCTCGCGCGTCGCCTTGCGCCGCCTTCGTCAAGACCGCGGTGCGGCTCGTTCTATGCGGGGGAGGGGGCGCCGATCTGAAACAGTCTTTGGCCGGCACGGATCGTTTGCCCCTCCGTCACATCGTCGCACAGCCGGCAATCGTCAGGCAGGAACACGAGAATAGTGGAGCCATGCTCGAACCATCCCATTTCCTCGCCTTTGTGCAACGAGGCCTTGCAGGGAAGGTCGCGCCGATGAGTGCCGCGCGCCAGGTCGAGGAAGCGTAGACGGATTCCCGCGACCAGGATGGCGGCAACCGGCACCAGGGTCATCGGATGGCCGGTGGCGGTCAGGCGGGTGCGTATCACCGCACGCTCGTTCTTGCAGAACAATCCCTCGATGCGTTTCAGGGTCGGCGGATTGACGTTCCAGACGTCCCCGGGGAAGTGTGAAACCAGGCTGACCTGGCAGTCATGCGGTGCGTGAAAGCGATGATACATGCTCGATGTCAGGCGAAGGGTGACGTAGCACCCGCCGCGAAACACCGCCGCGTGCCGGGGATCGCCGAGCAGATCTTCGAGGGCGTAGGGGAGGCCCTTGACCTGAAGCACCTGGCCGTCTGTCACGCGGCCGGATGCGCCGACAATTGCATCGCACGGGCTGACGACGATGCTCGGGTCCATGTCGACCGGTCGGGCGCCGTCCTTCAGCGTGCGGGTGAAGCAATCGTGCAGGCTGCGAAAGCGGGTTTGTTGCGCATCGCTCAGGTCGAGATCGGCGAAGAGCTTCCAGACGAACATCGAGACATCGCGCACCAGCGGCTGCTCGATCCGGCTGAACCAGCCCATGAATCGGGTCAGGGTACGCCGGGGGATGCGATTGGTCAGCAGGAAGTTCAGTTCCTCCTGCTGCACAATATTCATTATCGTTGAACGGAATGTCATGAGATTAAGACGCTAGCATGGAAGGCTACGTGATGTCCGCAGAGATGTTCATGACATTTTTATACACGGCCGGCGGCGCTGGCGCGCTGACGGCCGTGGCCGTCAAGGCGAAGGCTCGGCTGGAACTGTCGATGGCGAAGCATCGGTCGCTGACCGGGCATTCGCGGATGGCGCGTCGCGTGGCGTCGCTGATCCCCTTCTATGACTATGACGAAGACCAGTTCTTCCGTGCCGACGATGCACCGGCCGACGTCGAGCAACAGCGCCGCGATGGATTCGCTCGTCTTTCGACATTGTGGCGACAACGTTTCCCCCAGACCATCGGCCTGACGGCGGAGGCCGCTGTCGGCGTGTCCGATCTTCAGTTCACCGCCGCCTATCGCGTACCGTTTCAGTTCAGCCGAGTCGTGCGCCAGACGCTTCCCACCGGATCGTTTCTGGAGTCCTCGTCCGGGGTGACGGTCACCGATCTGGACGGCAACGTGTTTTACGACCTGACCGGGTCCTATGGCGTCAACCTGCTGGGGCATGATTTCTACAAGGACTGCATCGCGCGCGGGGCCGATCTGGTGCGCGACCTGGGACCGGTTTTGGGCGCCTATCATCCGACCGTTGCCTACAACGTGAAGCGGCTGCGTGTGATTTCCGGTCTGGACGAAGTATCGTTCCATATGTCGGGAACCGAGGCCGTGATGCAGGCCGTGCGTCTGGCTCGGTATCATACCAACCGGTCCCATCTGGTCCGGTTCTGCGGCGCGTATCACGGATGGTGGGGCGACGTGCAGCCGGGCATCGGCAATCCGTCGGCCGCACGCGATACCTATACGCTCGCGGACATGTCGGCCCGCACGCTTCAGGTTCTGCGCCGGCGCCGCGACATTGCTTGTGTCTTGGTCAACCCATTGCAGGCGCTGCATCCGAACCAGGCCGCACCGGCGGATTCGTCGCTGGTGGACAGCGGGCGTTCGGCCGGTTTCGACCGCGCGGCTTACACCGCGTGGCTACAAGACCTGCGGCAGGTATGCGACGAACGCGGGATTGTCCTGATATTCGACGAAGTCTTCGTCGGATTCCGCCTGGCTATGGGCGGCGCGAAGGAATATTTCGGCGTCCAGCCCGACCTGATCACCTACGGCAAGACCCTGGGGGGCGGACTGCCTGTCGGCGTCTTGTGCGGCCGGCGGGCGTTGATGAAGCGCTACAGCGCGGATCGGCCGGTCGATGTCTGTTTTGCCCGCGGGACGTTCAACGCCCATCCCTATGTCATGGGGGCGATGGCGGCATTCCTGCAACATATGGAGCAGCCAACCACCCAGGCCTTGTATCAGGGCCTGGACGATCTGTGGAACGATCGCACCGAACGGCTGAATGCCCGGTTACGATCCGCGGAAATCCCAGTCAGGGTCGAGAACCTGTCGTCTATCTGGACGATCTGCTATACACGCCCGTCACGCTACAACTGGATGCTGCAATACTATCTGCGCGCCGAGGGACTGGCATTGAGCTGGGTCGGCACCGGGCGCCTGATCTTCAGCCTGAACTACACCGATGCCGATTTTGAGGCGGTCGTCGATCGTTTCACCGCGGCCTGCGTTGCGATGCGGGCGGATGGTTGGTGGTGGGCCGACGATGCCACCACCAATCGTTCCATCAAGCGGCAGATCCTGCGGGAGATGTGGACCCATCGCCGCTTCCTGACGGCATCCCGTCCCGCCGAACCGTCACATATTCCTCAACCGGCCGAATGAGCGAGGGGAGCCGGATCGCGCGCGCCGGATCAGCGCCGCGATTCGACGGTCTCGTCTTCCGCGTCGAGTGCCATCGGTGGCGCGATCAGGGTGCCGCGCATGAGTTGTAGCGGCGCCCGGTGATAGAGTTTGATGTCATGAAAAGGATCGGTGACGATCTTGGTGGCCCAGACCAGGCCTGTCATCCAGTCCTTGATGATGAAAAGCTGCACGGTACGGAACAGCAGACCGCTCAGGCCGACGAACAGCCACGAATAGCCAACATTGCGGGCAAAGTCCGTCCAGGTATCGGCGGCCTGGAAAAGGCCCAGTAACGTGGGATCGATCAGGAGCAGGATCGGAGACAGTGCCCAAACGGTCATCAGCACCATCTTGCGGCGAATATTGTAACCGACCTTGATTTCCTCTTTGTATTCGTCGGTCGCCTGGTTGATGACGTCGTAGTCCCGGGGCTCGAAAAAGAAATGGCCGATCTGCCGGCTCGTCATTGCGACCAGCCATCCGATCAAGGCCGCCAGGGCGGGGTCCTTGAACATAAGCACATAGGCGCAAACGAAACTGCTCGCGCTCAGCAGGTGCAGCGATTGATTGACCACGCTATGATGATAGTAACGATGGTCGTCCCATCGTTGTATTCTGAGCTGTTCGCGAAAGCCGGACATCGATGTTCCTTGCAGATTCCAGGGGCTGTTTACGGTCTTCCGGACCAATGGGGGATCAAGGCCGCTCCGCGATGGGGCCGGCCAGGCGGACATAGCGGAGGAGCCAGAAATGCCCCAACGGGGGCAGAGCCCGCCGCTCCAACAGTTGCACCGTCTTCGATCCTTCGGCCCAGCGTTCATAACGGGACCAGGAGAATTCAGTACGAAACCCCATGCGGCTGGTGAGCGGCATCAGCCACTTCTCGATCATGCCACGCATGCCGACATCGGCCCCGATTCGGGTGGTCAGGATGATCTCGCCGCCGGGCCTGACGACGCGGGCGAATTCGTCGAGCGCCCTTTCCGGGTTCGGAATGGCGGTCACCACATATTGCGCCACCACGACGTCGAACGACGCGTCCGGGACGGACAGATTCTCTGCGTCCATGACCTCCAGCGCCTCGACATTGGTCAGGTGCATGGCGTCAACCCGCTTGCGTGCCTTGTCCAGCATGGGTTCCGAGATGTCGATGCCGACGATTCGCGTGCCCGGACCGTAGTCGGACAGAGACAGGCCGGTGCCGACCCCGACCTCCAAAACCCGTCCCCCGACCGCTTCCGCGGCTCTCACCGCCGCTCGGCGGCCCCGCCGGAAGACCGGGCCGAAGACCAGATCGTAGATCGGGGCCCAACGCGCGTACGCGTCCGCTACCTGATCCCGATCCATCGCGCTCGCTATGGCCATCTTCTTCCTCTGGGTGTCTATCGTGCCGGCAGGACGGGCGGAACGGCGGCAATCGGTCGGTTGGTCAAGCAGATCCTCGCCCGCATCTATGCGGTCGTTCGGTTGGCCGGCGTTGCGCGAGCGTTGATGCTCATGATGCGTGTGGGTCCCGTCCAGGCGATGCTTGGTTGATATTTATCGCACCTAACGGCTCGATTCACGACGGCAAAAATTGGTCCGTATGGTTAAGATAACATGACACTACTGTGGGATTTGTATGTCGGCGCAGTCCGGCCCATGTATCTGGCCCCTGTCAACGCCGTGACGGTGCCAGCATCGGGAGCCGGTTACGGCATTCACGAAATTGGCGGGGGATTGCCCATAAGCGTGGATTACTCGGCCTTGGAACCCGTATGTCTCGGATCATCAGGCATCGGTATTGCCGGTCTGTTGATGGGTCCCCTCGTCAGGGTCGGCGACGGCTGGTCATCGCCGAATTTTTTGGGCTGCAGTGCCGGACCGTCTTCGGCGCCGACCTTCGCCAGCATGACCAGGGGGGACTGTCGGCGAGTAAACGGTGGCATCTGTTGGTCAGATCCGGTTACCCCGGCAACAAATCACCCAACCCACCAGGCAGAGGCCCACCGCTCGCCCAATCCAGCAGTTCCACCGTATGCACCACCGGCACCCCGTGCCCCGACAATTGCGTGATGCACCCAATATTTCCGGCGGCAATCAAATCCGGCTTCGTCTTGCGCAAATTGCCCAGCTTGCGATCCCGCAACCGCCCGGCAATCTCCGGCTGCAATAAATTGTAAGTGCCCGCCGACCCGCAGCAGATATGAGATTCCGCCGGCTCCCGCACCCGGAACCCGGCACGAATCAGCAACGTCTTCGGCTCCGCCGTCACCCGTTGCCCATGTTGCAGACTGCACGCCGAGTGATACGCCACCGTCAGGCCGCTCGGCGAGCGCGTGGGCGCATAGCCGAACCGGGTCAGAAACTCGGTGATGTCCATGGCCAACCCGGCGACTCGCTCCGCCTGGGCGCGCAAGGTCGGTTCGGCCTCCCGGAACATGAACCCGTAATCCTTCACCGTCGTGCCGCAGCCCGAGGCGTTGATGATGATGCCATCCAGGGTCTCGCCCTCCCGACTCCACGCCTCGATATTGGTGCGAGCGAAGGACATCGCGGCATCGTGCTGGCCGATATGGTGGTTCAGCGCGCCGCAGCAGCCGGCGCCTTGGGACACCACGACATCCATGCCCATGCGGGTCAGCAGCCGGATGGTGGCTTCATTGATCTGCGGTGCGATCACCTTCTGGGCGCATCCGGTCAGCAGTGCGACCCGCCCGCGTCGCTCGCCGATCGCTGGATGCACGCCGGGGGTCTCCGTCGCGCTGGGGGAGGGGATCCGCGTCGGTGCCAACGACAATATCGCGCGCAACCGCTTGGCCAGCATCGACTGGCCCGGGATCAGCCCCGCCAGCGGTGCGGCCACCCGCGCGCCGATCAACGCCACCCGGAACAAATCCGGCCGAGGCAGCAACCACCCCAACAGCCCGCGCAACATCCGTTCGGCGAACGGGCGGCGGTAGGTCTGCTCGATATAGGTGCGAGCATGATCGACCAGGTGCATGTAGTTCACGCCGGATGGGCAAGTCGTCATGCAGGACAGGCATGACAGGCAGCGATCCACATGCTGGACCACGTCCTGCGTGGCCGGCCGCCCGGTCTCCAGCATGTCCTTGATCAGGTAGATGCGCCCGCGCGGGCTGTCGAGTTCGTCGCCCAACAGCAGAAATGTCGGGCAGGTTGCGGTGCAGAAGCCGCAATGCACGCAGGTCCGCAGCACCTGGTTGGACGACGCGATATCGGGGTCGCGAAGCTGTTCGGCGGTGAAATTGGTTTGCATGGTGGCTTACAGACCCGCGTAAAGGCGACCGGGGTTAAGGATGCCGGCCGGGTCCAGCGCCGCTTTCAGCCGCCGCGTGATGGTGGCGAGCGGGGCGGCTTCCCCCGGAATGACCCGCACGGCGTTGCGAAAACCGTCGGGCGCCCGCATCAGGGTCCAGGTGCCGCCGGACTGGCGAACGGCGTTTTCGACCTTTGCCTGCACGACGGCATCGGCCGGACCGGTCAGCCAGACCAACCCGCCCCCCCAATCGAGGAACCCGTCCAACCCCGTTGCCGCCAACACAGCGGCGCCGGCCGAGGGACGGACGGACACCCGCCAGACGGCCTCGCCCGGGGTTACATGCAGCGGGCGGGCATCGCGGATGGCGCGCCAGACGGCACGGGATGTGGCGTCGTCCAGGGTCTCGGCGCCCGGATGGTTCAGTTCACCGCGCAGTTTTTCGGTGCGATAGGTGACCGAGGCCCGAAAATCCTCGATCCGAATCAGCGCCACCGCCCCTTGCAGTCCGACCCGTTCGGCGGCCGGCAGCCAAGCGGCGCCGGACACACCGTAGGGAGAGCCGAGCGCGGCTGATAGCAGAGCAACCGCTGTGGCGGGGTCGGCCACGGGCAGGACGATGGTGCCGGTGGCTTCCGGTGCGGGCAGGACTTTCAGGGTGACCTCGGTGATGATCCCCAGGGTGCCGTGGCTGCCGGTGAACAGCTTGCACAGATCGAGCCCGGTCACATTCTTCAGCACCCGCCCCCCCGAATGAATCACCTCCGCTCGCCCGGTCACGGCGCGGATGCCCATCACGTGGTCCCGCGTGGCGCCCCAGGCGACGCGGCGAGGGCCGGACAGATTGGTGGCGACGATCCCGCCGATCGTCTGCGGGCGGTCGATCGGTCCCAGAATCCCGGACAGGTCCGGCGGTTCGCCGATCAGATGCTGGCCCCGTTCGGTGAGCGCGTGTTCGATCTCCGGCAGCGGCGTCCCGGCCTTGGCCGAGATGATGAGCTCCTTGGGAGCGTAGAGCGTAATCCCGGTGTGGTGCGTCGTGGAGACCACGCGCGAGGCCTGAACCGGACGGAGCATGCCGGATTTGGTGCCGTTGCCCTGCACATGAATGGGCTCGCGGGAAGCGGCGGCTTCGGCGACCAGCGCCGCCATCGCGGCTTCTTCCGGGCTGGGATCGGGATGAGGGTGAGGTGTCGTGTTCATGCGCTTGGCATTGTGCAGGGTTGATGGGCATGGCGGTAGTGGGGGTCACCAACAGGGTGAACCACAGCGTTCCGACTCTTGCCGTTGTTCGGATGCATGGGGTGCGCTTGGCAGGCCGTAACTCAACCTCGCCACCGCCATTTCCGGTTTCGAGGATGCCTGGATGGGGTTGGCCTTCCATATCGACTTTGCGAGCGACGGCAGGTTCTGCCCGCCCCATCATGCGGCGATGGGCAGAGGCATCGTGCCTCCACGCGTGGGGTGAATGAGATCGTGATCCTCGAATGGGCCGCCTCCAACCCGGGGGTCACAACCTTCACCGGCACGTCGCGGGAGGTCGTGCGGGTGGCGATGCCCAGCCAGGGGCTTATGATCGCGTTCGATCCGAATGCGAAAGCACCGTCGAACCAGGGTCGAGGCCCTCGCTGCAATTCACGCGCCTCTACATCTGTGTTCATCTGCGGTTTATATTTGGCTCTTATGGCGTTACCTGTTGGGCCCTGGCTTTCGCCCTCGGTCCGATGGTGTTCGTCGGCGGCATGTCCGCAACGTCGCTTCTTCGTGCCCTTCGTGTCTTCGTGGTGAAAAACTGCGGAGGTAACCAGGGACACCCTACTGTCCG
>CALQHT020000275.1 GCA_943330455.2 Nitrosovibrio sp. Nv4
CGCGCGCTGCGCGAAGGGCAGGTGCAACCGGTCGGCACGATCCCGATTGAGCGGCCGCGGCGTGAATGCGGGGCGCCGGGGCGAGGACCCAGGTGGGGGGATATTCCTATGGCGGCAGGAGGGCGAATTTAAACCGGACAGCCGTGGACTTGATCCGGCAACCCACCCCCCACCGTCGAAGCGCGGGTTGTCGGGTCGAGCCCGGCAATAGCGGTGAGGCGTGTACTCGATCGCACGAGTTTGGTTCGCACCCGTCGCAGGGAGCACGCGTCTCTCGTTTCCATTCCGGAAAGGGTTGGCTCGACCGGGCTGAGATCGTTCACATATCGGCAGCGTGCGTGAGGTCTGCCAAAATCAGGCGGAAGGCGGCCAATCCGGATGATGGCTGTCGATGACGAACGGGTGCGAATGGCGATACCCAATTGCAACCGGTTCGGCGCCCTCCAGATGCGGATGGCCGGCATCGAGTTGGTCATGGATGTGCGCGATGACGCTCTCGTCCCGGCCCGCTGGCCATAGTCGGGTTGCAAGAAGCGTCGCCAAGGCAGCGATCACCGCCAATGCGGCGAACGTGGCCGGCAAACCGATCACGGGTCCAAGCCAGCCGGCGACGGGATAGGTCAGCAGCCAGCATGAATGCGATAGAGCGAACTGTGCGGCGAACAGGGCAGGGCGGTCCTCGGGGTGGGACGACCGACGCAACAGCCGTCCGGATGGCGTCTGGGTCAGCGAATATCCAAGCCCCAGCACGAACCACAGCGGCAGAAGCATCTGGAAGCTCGGCACGAACGGCCCGATCGCCAGCCCCGCCGTCAAAATCGACGCGCCCATCAGCATCGCCGTCCGGTCGGCGATCCGGTCCAGCAACGGCGGCAGCAGAAACGCGGCCACCATCGAACCGCCACCGAAGGCCGCGAGCGCGATCGCCGTCGATGTCTGGCTCAAGCCGTATCCCGCCTGCACCAGCACGACTGTATTGACGATCACCATGGCACTGGCCGCGGCGACCGCGACGTTCAGGGCAAGCAGGCCGCGCAGGCGTGGCGTGGCCAGATAAAGCCGCAGCCCCAACGTCGTCCGGTCATAGATCCCCCGACGCTCGCTCGCCTTCGGGCTGGGCAGAATCACAGAAACGACCAGTAAAGCGGATGCCAGGAAGCCCACGACGGTTCCGGCGAACAGACCATGGAAGCTGATCACCGTCAGCAGAGCGGCCGCCAGCATCGGGCTAACCACGCTTTCCAGATCATAGGCCAGCCGAGACAGCGAGAGCGCCCGTGTATATTCGTCCTCGTCCGGCAGAACGTCTGGGATGGTCGCCTGAAACGCGGGCGTGAACGCGGCCGAGGCAGACTGGAGAACGAAGATCAGAACATAGATTTCCCAGATTTGCGTCACGAACGGCAGCAACAGGGCCACCGCCGCCCGCACGATATCCAGGCTGACCAGCATGACGCGCCGGTCCAGACGTTCCGCGAACGCCGCCGCGATGGGCGCCACCCCGACATAGGCCACCATCTTGATGGCCAGAGCCGTCCCCAGCACGGCGCCGGCATTGGCGCCGGCCAGATCGAACGCAATCAATCCCAGGGCAACGGTGGCGAGACCGGTTCCCACTAAGGCAATGACCTGAGCCAAGAAGAGATGGCGATACGCACGGTTCCCGAGTACTTGCAGCATGGTATCGACGCTCCGTTCGGTATCGCTCCTGGCGTTATGCGCTCAGCGTTCTTCCCCCGGTCCGAACTTCTGGGGGAAGAAATACCTCATTGCGTCCTCTTACCGTCATTGCCGGGCTCGACCGGGCAACCCGCCCCCTGCCGCTGAAGCGCGGGTTGCCCGGTCAAGCCCGGCAATGACGGTGAAGGGCGGTGCATGGGTCAATCTTTCAGCCAGTTCGCATCAGAACTTGATGCTGGCCACCACCTGGCCAAGGAAGATAGTCGACGTGCCTGTCCGTCCGGTGCCCGTGTCGACCTGCTTGTAGCCGGCGCCCGGGATACCAACCCCAATCGTCGGCACGATCGTGAGGTACTCGGTCGGCGACCATTCGGCATAAACATCGATTTCGTCCATGGCGCGCTTGGATGTCACCGTGGCGCCGGGGCTGACGAGTTGATTGACCTGACCAAGTTTGTTGAAATTGATATGGTAATAATTCATCCCCACCACCAGCGAATCGCTCGGCGTGGCCCGCACGCTGACCTGTTGCACATTCATGTTGGTCAGGCCCTGCTGATAGTAGCCGTAGATCTCTCCCAGGAACCATGTGCCAGGGCCCAGGCCGCGGCTACCGGCGCCGAAGAACAACGGATCGTAGGACCGCTTGGTGCCGCCGCCGGTCGGATCGTCGTCCCCGCTGAAAGTGGCATAACGAAACGTCACCATCGGGGCCCAGGGCAGACTGGAAAACTGATACCCTGGCTCCACATACCAGCCGGTGGCGTCGGTCTTGCGGCCTGACCGGTTGTTGTATTGCTTGATATACTCACCGAAAAACAGAATGTCGCGATCGGCGGGGAAGAACGATCCGGCGGCACGCAGGGAGAACACGTTCAAACCATTCCGGTTGGATACGATACTGCCCTGCGCGGCCTGGTCGGCCGAATAGATTTGGAAATACGTGCCGGTGACGACCCACTGGTCGGACATCGCCCCCAGCTTTTCCTGACGCGCGGGCCCATACCAATCGATACTGCCGCCGACGACCTTGGTCATCGGCTGGTCGAACCCGTTCATCAGCGACTGGTTGCTGACCACCTGAGCGTGGAAGAACGTTCCTCGGACAGGACCGATCTCACTGGGATCGAATTTGAGGATCGCCGTTTTCTGGAACGCCGCCCGCGGACCGATATAATAGGCAGCGCGTCCGAACCCGTTCGCCGCGCCGCCGTTGAACAGCAAGCCATCGCCCAGAACCAAGGGTTGGTTGCCCACCGAAATATCGATCGCGTCGTCGCCCAGATCCGGGAACAGGCCGCCCGATTTCCACCCGATAAACATGTCTTCGGGCCAGACATAGGCGGGGCGGAACGATGTCGTCGAAAGTCCCGCGACCGCGTCGCCATACCCGAAGGTCGTCGATCCCAGCAGGCTGAATGTGCCGTAGAACGAAGAACTCTTGGCGAGATAGTTTGGCGCGTCATCCAGGAGGTATTCGAAGTTGATCGATGGCTTCAGCCATGCCTCACCCCAGCCGCGTCCGCGCCGTACACCGCCACCGGAGCCGTAATTGAAGTTGCCACGCCCGAAATCGACATTGTTGACGCCGAAACCACCGACACCGCCCGTGATGCCCAGGGTGATCTTCAGGTTGCCGACCTCGACGATGTCGATTTCGGCGTGAGCAGCCGGTGCTCCCAGTACAAGGGAGCCAGTCATCGCCCCGGCCAACAGGGTTCCTCTAAAGGCCGCGGCTCGGCGCGTGTGCGTTGTGGCCGAGCGGACGCAGCCTGAGTACGGACCCTGGTTTGGCCGGTTCATCTGGGACTCCTTGACGTAATCACGTGTTTATCCAACGACCATAGGGGAGGACCCCCAAACGCGACAAGGGAGGAAATCCATCCGCGAACCCTTGAGGCGCGTCCCGAGGTAAGCTAGCGTCCGACCCGAAGATCACAATTGGACGAGAACGCCAATGAAGAATGCCGCCTTGGGGATCGCCGCCATGCTACTTGCGCTCGGGGCGCCGCCCGCGTCAGCGCATTTTCAGGAATTGCTGCCTTCGTCCAATATTCTCGACGGCGAGAATCAGCGCAACGTCTCAATAAGCGCAGTATTCACCCACCCGATGGAAGGTGGCCCCGTGATGAACATGGGGCAGCCGGTCAAGTTTGGCGTGATCGGTCGGGAGGGCAAGGTCGTTGACCTGCTCTCGACATTGCGGTCCGCACCGGTGAATGGAAAGCAGGCGTTCGCGGCGGATTACAAGGTGCCGGGCCCGGCGAATTACGTTTTCTATATCGAGCCGGCGCCGTACTGGGAGCCCGAAGAGGGCAAGATGCTGATCCATTACACCAAAGTGGTGGTGAACGCCCTGGGCGCCGATGAGGGCTGGGATCAGATGACCGGCGCGCCCATCGAGATCAAGCCGTTGACGCGGCCGTTCGGGCTGTGGACCGGCAATATTTTCAGTGGAATCGTCTATTATAATGGCAAGCCGCTGCCCAATGCGCGGATCGAGGTCGAATATGCCAGCAACGGCAAGCTGAAGCCGCCGTCCGATGCTTATGTCACCGCCGTGCTCAAGTCCGATTCCACGGGATATTTCGCCTATGCGATGCCGAAGGCGGGCTGGTGGGGTTTCTCGGCGATCGTGACCGGGGTGCGCAAGATGCAGAACCCCGAGGGCAAGCAGGTGCCGGTCGAGGAAGGCGGGCTGATCTGGGTCAAAACCATCGACATGCGCTGACGCGCTGCCGTGGCAGCCGCCGGACGGACCGACAATGACCCAGCCGTCGCCTCCGGATTGGCAAATAGTTGGTAACTGCCCAGGTACCCCGCTGGCGTGCCCAGGTAGGCACTGCGAATGAGGTCTGTGGGCACGCTGAAGGCCATTGATCGGGCATTTTTGGTACCAACACGTCCACAGACCTCATTCGCTGGGCCTACCTGGGCAGTTACAATAGTTGTAACAAACGGTATCGCCGCGCCTATCACGATTGGGCGCGGTGAGCATCCATGCTATGGCGTGGGCGATCCGAGCGGCGGCGAACGCTTACGCCGAATCGACGCCAAAAAGGGGGTCCAGTTTGCTACCTCGTGTCATCCTGGCTGCCACGGCCATACTGGTTTCGCTGACTGCGCCGTCGCTGTCCGAAGGCGTCTGGCCGGGCCCGAACGGCGGAACCATGGTCGATGCCGGCTCGTTTCATATCGAACTTATCGTCAAGAATACCGAGTATCGGCTGAATATCTATGATCACGTCGACAAACCGGTGGCAGTGGCACAGGCCACCGCCGTCCTCACCGTGATGGTTGGGGAGGAGAAGGAAAAATTGTCCATGCAACCGGTCGGTCCCAATAGCCTTGCCGTGCAGGGCGCCATGAAGCGGTCCGGAGCGGCGAAAGTGTTGGTCCTGCTGCGCGTGCCGGATCAGGCGTCCGCCATTGCGCGGTTCGACGTGCCATGATGCGCCCCATGCTGCGCCCCGTGCTGCGCCGATGGATGCTGGCGACCGTCGTGGGTGTGGCCGTGAGCCTGGGTTCGGCGCCGCCTGTTCTTGCGCATGTCCTGAAGGTCTTCGCCGAAGTGAACGGCGATCTGATCGTTGGGCAGGGTTATTTCAGCGGCGGCAGCTTTCCCACGAACCTGGCGGTCGACATATTCGGGCCGGGTCGACAGAAGATCGGGCAGGTCATCACCGACGCGCAGGGCAAATTCAGCTTCAAGCCAACCAAACGGCAGAACCACACCTTCGTCATCGATGCCGGCGAAGGGCATCGTGCCGAGTGGACCGTCGAATCGGACGAATTGCCCGCCTCGCTTCCCGCCAGATAAGGCCATCATGCACACGCAAATCGTCAAGCCCGCGACCGGCCGCTTTGAAGGCGCCTATCTGCTATCGACCTGCGTTGCCATTCTCGCGATCTGCGGCAGCCTGATCTTCCTGCGCCAGACGAAGCTGGAAGTGATCCCGCTACAGCCCTATCAGATCAGCGCGTTTTCGGATCTCAGCAAGACCGAACAGGGGCTTTTCAACGACCTCTATGCGGCGGCGTTGGAACTGCAGACGGTGTATCGCGACAGCCGCACCTGGCTTGCCGTGGACGATCTGGTGGATCTGGCCATGCCGCCCTTCACGCAAACCGCGCTCAGTCAGAAACAGGGTGGCCATCAGTGGAGCGCTTTGCCGTTCAACACCGCCGATGCCTCCTCCATGGCCTATCTGGGCAAATCCGCTCGAACCGCGGAAGCGCGGTCCTTCCTGCTGGTGATGACGCAGCGCAAGCAGCGTGACGCGCAGGAGTTTGGTTTCACCATTTGGGTCAACGCTGATGCCGCGGCGCCGCCCAAGGCGATCGACCCCGCCGCTCTGTCCGATACCGGCTGGCGGGAGGCGGTGGCGTTGAAGGGCGAGGAAGCCCAGCGCGGCGCAACGCAGGGAAAAGCCCAATGAGACTGTCCAGGCGCTCAACCATCGCCGGTCTGGCGCTTTTCGGCGCCGCAACAAGGTCGGCGCGGGCCGAAAAAAAATTGCGCGTCGGCATCACCTTGCACCCGTATTACAGTTGGGTCGCGTATATTGCCGAAGACAAGGTCGAGATCGTCCCGCTGATCAAGGCCGGGTTCGAGGTTCATAACTACGAACCGCAGCCCGACGACATCAAGCGCGCGGCGACGTTGGACGTGCTGGTCATGAACGGCATCGGCCATGACAGCTTCGCACTGAAAGTGCTGGACGCGGCGGAGGTTCGGAACAAGGTCAAACTGATCTACGCCAACCAGGGCGTGGCACTGATCCCGACCTCGGGCGATACCGGAGAGGCCAAGCTCTACAACGCCCACACCTTCATCGCGATCACCGCGGCGATCCAACAGATCTTCAACATCGCGACCGATCTGGGGAAAATCGACCCGGACAACGCGGAATTCTACCGCAAGAATGCGCGTGCCTACGCGGCCAAGCTGCGGAAGCTGAAAGCGAACTACATCAACCGGTTGGCGGGCGTGGACGGCAAATATCTGCGGGTCGCGACCATCCATGGCGGCTACGACTATCTGATGCAGGAATTCGGCCTGAATGTGGTCGCGGTGATCGAGCCCGCCCACGGCCTGATGCCATCCGCCAGCCAGCTCAAGGACACGATCGACAAGGTGCGGGCGCTGCAGGTCGGCGTGGTGTTCAGCCAGATGATGTTCCCCGATCAGTTCGTCGAAACAATCAAGCGTGAGACCGGCGCCAGTATCTACACCCTGGTCCACATCACCGAGGGCGAATACACCGCGCGCAAATTCGAGGAAGGTATCGAATACGACATGAAGGTGATCACCGACGCGGTGCTGGCAGCCCAGGCGGCCGGTCAGAAGGCCCCGCAATGATCCGCACGACACACGCCCAGGGGCCGAGTATCCGCCTGACCAATGTCGGCCTGCACCTCGCCAGCACGCAAATCCTGCATGACGTGGCCTTCTCGGTCGAGCCCGGGCAGATCCATTGCATCATCGGTCCCAACGGCGGCGGGAAGACATCGCTGATCCGCTCGATCCTTGGGCAGATGCCGCATTCCGGCGAAATTCGGATCGAGTGGCCGGCCGGCCGGCGCACCGGCTATGTGCCACAGATTCTGGACTTCGACCGCGACCTGCCGATGACCGTCGATGACTTCATGGCGATCAGCAGCCAGGACCTGATGGCGGTCTTCGGCCTGTCCAAACGCATTCGCGCCGCTGTCGACGAAGCGATCGAGTTGGTGGGTCTGCGCGACAAGCGACGCCGCCGCATGGGCGAATTGTCGGGCGGCGAACGCCAGCGCGTGCTGTTCGCCCAGGCGCTGATCCCATTCCCCGACCTTCTGGTGCTGGACGAACCGCTCGCCGGCGTCGATGGCGCCGGGGCGGAAATCATCTCCGATCTGGTGATCGGCCTGCGTGATCGCGGGGTCGCGGTGCTGTGGATCCATCACGACCTGGCCGAGGTCAAACGCATCGCCGACAAGGTCACCTGCATCAACCGGACGGTCACCTTTTCCGGTCCGCCGAATGAGGTCCTGACGCAGGATCGCCTGCTCGACGTGTTCTCGCCCGTCGTCGCACGCAAGCCGGCTTTGGTATGACCGGGTTGTTCGCACCGCTTCGCGCGGAGATCCAGGCGCTCGCGGCCGCCGGCACGATCCCGGATGCGTTCCAATACGCCTTCGTGATCAACGCCCTGATCTGTGCCTGCTTCATCGGGCCGATCCTGGGTGGCGTCGGCACGATGGTGGTGACGAAACGCCTCGCCTTCTTCTCCCAGGCCGTCGGACAAGCCGCCCTCACCGGCGTCGCGCTCGGCATTATCCTCGGCGAGCCGATGACGGCCCCCTATGTTACCTTGTTCGGGTTCTGCATCCTGTTCGGTCTGGTGCTGAATTTCACCAAGAACCGAACCAAGATGTCGACCGACACTTTGATCGGCGTGTTCCTGTCGATTTCCATGGCGGTGGGCGCCAGCCTGCTGATCTTCGTCGCCAGCAAGATCAATGTCCATATCGTCGATCAGGTGCTGTTCGGGTCGATCCTGACGGTCAATGACCTGGATATGACGATCCTTGTGGTGATCTCGGCGATCGTGTCGGTCCTGGGCGTCTTGCGCTTCAACCGGATGCTGATGGCCAGCTTCAATCCGCAGCTTGCCCATGTCCGAGGCGTCAACGTCGCGTTTCTCGACTACCTGTTCATTCTGATGATCACCGTCATCACCGTGGCTTCCGTCAAGATCATCGGCGCCATGCTGGTGGAGGCGCTGTTACTGATTCCCGCCGCTGCCGCCCGCATTGTGACGCGGACGATCCGTGGGTTCTTTATTTGCACGATCCTGATCTCGACGTTCAGTTGCGTGATCGGGATCATCGCGCCGATGCTGTGGAATCTGCCGGTGCCGTCCGGTGGCTCGATCGTCCTGGTGACCGCGATCTTCTTCTGTCTCGCAACGCTCACCCGGTTGTTCCGTCGTCAGGCGATGTAGCCTGGAGGTCATCGCGATGCCCGTACACTATCCGCTGAACCAGACGGCCGAAA
>CALQHT020000276.1 GCA_943330455.2 Nitrosovibrio sp. Nv4
CATGAACCCCCTCCCCCCAACCTTGGTCCGCTTCGCGGCCCAAGCCCGCAAGGGGAGGGGGAGAATTTTCTCCCGTCACCGAGATGTGGTGCAATCGGGATTCAGGCCCGCAAGTCCGGTCGGTCCAACCCGTAGTGATCGCGCAGCATGGTGTTCTGATACTCGGCGCGGAACAGGCCGCGCTTGCGCAGGATGGGCACCACCTCACTGATAAAGACCTCCAGCATGGCGGGTAGGATGGGCGGCATCAGGTTGAAGCCGTCCGCCGCGCCGTCCCGCACCCAGTCCTCCATCAGGTCGGCGATCTGTTCGGGCGTGCCGGAGGTCACGAAATGGCCGCGGGCCCCCGCCATGTAGCCGAGCAACTGCCGCAAGGTCGGTTTTTCGCGGCGCACCAGGCCGACGATCACCTCGGTGCGGCTGCGGGCGGCCTCGACCGTGTCCGGATCGGGGAAGTCTTCCGGCGATAACGGCCGATCCAGCGGTAGATGCGAGAAATCATGCCCGCCGAACCGCCCGGACAGGCGCTTGCGGCCGACCTCCGGGTCGCTGAGGTCGTTCAACTCGCGGGAGATGCGGTTGGCTTCCGCTTCGGTCGAGCCGATCACCGGGCTCAGTCCCGGCAGGATCAGGACCTGCGCGGGGGAGCGGCCTTCTTCAACCGCCAGACGTTTCAGGTCGGCGTAGAAATCCTTGGCGGTCGCCTTTTCCATCTGCGCGGTGAACACTGCTTCGGCGTAGCGGGCGGCGAAGCGGCGGCCGGTGTCGGACGACCCGGCCTGCACGAAGACCGGCCGTCCCTGCGGGCCTCGCGGGATGTTGAGCGGTCCGGTCACCTGGTAGTGCGGACCGGCATGATGGACCGCCCGGATGCCGCCCACCCTTGCGTATAGGCCGTTGGCTCGGTCATCCAGGACCGCGTCGTCCGTCCAACTGTCCCACAGCCCGGTCACCACGCGCATGTATTCCTCGGCGCGTTCATAGCGTTCGGCATGGCTCAACGGCGGTGCGGCGCCGAAATTGCCGGATGCGGTGGCCAGCCAGGTGGTGACGATGTTCCAGCCGACCCGCCCGTTGGTCATATGGTCCAGGGAGGCGAACTGGCGCGCGAGATTGAACGGCTCGGTGTAGGTGGTGGAGCAGGTGGCGATCAGTCCGATCCGGTTGGTGGCGCCGGACAGGGCCGCCAGGGTGGTGACCGGTTCCAGCCAGGTGCGCGGCGCGCGGGCTACGTCGTCGCCCGCGGCCAGGGTGTCGGCCAGGAAGATGGAGTCGAAACACGCGGCCTCGGCCTTACGGGCGAGGTCGGTGTAGTAGCGGATATCCGTCAGCGGCAGGGGCGAGGCCGCCGGATGCCGCCACGCGGCTTCATGATGACCACGGCCGTGGATGAAGAGATTGAGGTGCATGTTCGGGGCCATGGCGGTCACCTGCCGCGGCCGGGGTGAGTAAAGTCGATCGGTCCCGCCGCCAACCGCGATGTCGCGACGTCCATCTGTTGTGCCTCCGCCCGTTTCAGTTGCGGAAACGGTAGGCGCCGAGCGCGGGGCGGGCAAGGCGGAGGGAGGAGCGGGAAGGTAGCGGGGCGTTCACGCATCTCGGGGGTGTGCGCGGTTGGGGAAAACCCTCCCTCTCCCGTTGCGGGAGGAGGTTGGGGGAGGGGCAAAGCCGCATGGGTATTGCCTGAAACTCCTCCCCCCAACACTCCTGCAAGGGAGGGGGAGAATTTCCCCGGGTCGGCTGGGGCGTATTGTCAGGGCTGAGGCGGCCTGAAGCGCGACCTATGGCAACCGCGGTTCCCCCTTCAGGTCCAGGCGCACCGTCATCTCGTTCATCCCCGCATGGGTGGCATCGAACCCAAGTTCCCGCATCAGGGTCAGCATCGGCCGGTTGTCCCCCAGGACGGAGCCGATCAGGGATCCAATCCCGCGCTGCCGGGCATGGGCGATGATCGCGCTCATCATGGACGTGCCCAATCCGCGGCCGTGCCAGTCGCTGCGGACCACGATGGCGAATTCGGCGCTGGCATTGTCGGGATCGGCATTGATGCGCACGACACCCAGAGGATCCGCGTCACCGTCGGCGAAAGCGATCAGCGCCATTTCCCGGTCGTAGTCGATCTGCGTCAGGCGGGCGAGAAGCGCCGGCTCCAGATCGCGCATCATGCCGTGGAAGCGGGCGCGGATGTCCTCGGGCGCCAACCGGTGGTGCATGCGCACCAGGCCGTCCGCGTCATCGGGGCGGATCGGGCGCAACCGCACATGGGTCCCGTCGCGGATTGGGATGTCGGTCTCCAACGCGTGTGGATAGGGCAGGATTGCCATCGGGACGGCGGTGGCGGCGTCGCCAATGCGCATGCGGGCGTCCAGTGCAATCACCCCGGACGCGTCCGCCAGGAACGGATTGATGTCCAGTTCGACGATCTCTCGATGATCCATCGCCAATTGCGCCACATTGATCAGCAATTGGCAGACCGCGTCGAGATCCACCGGTGGGCGCCCGCGAAACCCGTGCAGCAGGCGCGCGATCCGGGTGCGCTCGACCAGCGCTCGCGCCAGTTCGAGGTCCAGCGGCGGCAGGGCCAGCGCGGTATCGGCCACGACCTCCACGGCGACGCCGCCCTGGCCGAACATCACGACCGGGCCGAAGGTCGCATCGACGCTGATCCCGACGATCAGTTCGAAACTGTCGGGACGCTGGATCATCTCCTCGACCAGGAACCCGTCCACGGTGGCCTCGGGTCGTTCGCGAGCGACGCGTTCGGCCATGGCTTCTGCCGCGGCGCGCACGGACGCGGCGCCGACCAGGTCCAGAATGACGCCGCCGACTTCGGTCTTGTGCACGATCTGAGGGGATCGGATTTTCAGCGCCACCGGCCCGCCGAACGCGGTGGCGGCCTCTCCGGCGGCGTCCGGCGTAGTGACGACGCGGCTGCGCACGGTGGGAATGTTATAGGCGTTCAGGACGGTTTTCACCTCGATCGGGTCCAGCCATGCCTGTCCGGCCGCACGGGCGGCGGCGAAGACGGCGCTGGCCGCGGCGCGGTCCGGGGCGATGCCCGCGCCTTCTCGCGGGTTCGGCACATGGCGCAACTGCTGCTGGTTGCGGGCAAATTCCGCGAGCTGCGCGTAGCCGTCGATCACCGTGGCGATATTGTCGAAAGTCGGGATGGCCGCGGCGGTCAATGCGGTCCGAGCGGTTTCCGCGTCGCGGGCGCCGAACCAGCAGGCCAGCAGGGCGGGCGAAGACCCAGGGCGTCGGCGCTTCCAGGCGCGGATCAGCCCGTCCGCGGCATCCGGCGCCGAGGTCACCCCGGTGGGGCAGAACAGCGCCAGGACGGCATCGGTTTGTGGATCGGCCAGCAGCGCGCTCGCGGCGTTCTCGTAGCGCTCCCCATTCGCATCGCCGATAATGTCGATCGGGTTGGCGCGCGACCAGGTCGGTGGCAGCACGCTATCCAAAGCGGCCTTCGTGTCCGGCGACAGCGGGGCGAGCGTGCCGCGCAGATCCAGCAACGCATCCGCGGCCAGCACGCCGAAACCGCCGCCATTGGTCAGGATGGTCAGCCCGGTGCCCTTGATGCGGCTGGTGCGGGACAGGGTTTCGGCGGCGGTGAACAACTGCTCCAACCCGGTAACCCGCAGCAGCCCGGCGCGTCGGAACGCGGCGTCGTAGACCGCGTCGGATCCCGCCAGCGCCCCGGTGTGAGACGCCGCCGCCGCGGCTGCCCCGGGATGTCGGCCGGACTTGACCACGATCACCGGCTTGATGCGCGCGGCGGCGCGGGCGGCGGACATGAATTTCCGGGCCGATCCGATGCTCTCGACATAGAGCAGGATCGCCTTGGTTTCCGGGTCGGAGGCGACGAAATCCAGCAGGTCGCCGAAATCGACATCCGCGGTATCGCCCAGCGACACCAGATAGCGAAACCCGAGGCCTCGGGCGGTCGCCCAGTCCAGCAAGGCGGCGGCGACGGCGCCGGACTGGGTGAAGCACGCGATCGGTCCGGATTTTGCGGCGACATGGCTGAAACTGGCGTTCACCCCGGCGGACGGGGCCAGCATGCCGAGACAATTCGGCCCGATGATGCGCAACAGCGCCGGGCGCGCGACATCCAGCATCGCCTGGCGTCGTTGCGCCCCGACCGCGCTGCCGCCCTCTCCGAAACCCGCCGTGATGACCACCGCGCCGGCGCAGCCGCGTTCGGCCAGTTGGCCGATCAGTCCGGGCACCGTGTCGGGCGGTGTCGCGATAATGGCCAGGTCCGGGTTCTCCGGCAGCGACGCGACATCCGGCCAGGCCCGCAGACCGTCGATCTCGCTCTCCCGCGGATTGATCGGCATCAGGGTGCCGGCGAACCCGGCCGCCCGCATGTTGGAGAGCACGACATGGCCGACAGCACCAGGGCGGGCCGAAGCGCCGATGACGGCAACGGCGTTCGGCTTGAACAGGCGGTCGAGATTGCGGATCGTCATGGAGCGGCCTGGCGGGGTGAGGGCGTGCCGTAATCTCGGAAGGTCATTCCTGGGTCCCTCGTTCGGTGGGGTGGCTCATTCCGTGCGTGCCGGCAGGTTCGTGCCGATAGGTCATGACGGAGAGGTCGGCGAGGCCCGATCGTTGGGCAACCACTGCCCCACTGGCCGCGCGTCCAGCCCACACCGTCTTGGCCCGCGCAGGCAGGCTATGCACGATTTTGCCGAGATCAACGCCGCAAGGCGTGGATTGCGGGCCTGAACCCGCCTTGACGTGGAGAGACCCGTGCTCAGCACGAGATGGAGCAGTCATGATTGCGCGTCGCCTCATCCGGCCGTAACGAGAATTGCCGCTATCCGTCATTCGCCGAGGAAGTGGCTCACCGTGGCTGCGCGTGCCTTGACCTATATCATCGATGGCCTGTTGCGAGATGCCAGGGTGATGACGATTCGGATGCAACCTCGGCCAGGCAGGACCTACCAAGCAGCCGGTAGACAGTATCTGGGACGCGGCCTAGGTTTTCCAAACAAGAAAAATCCGGGAGGCAATCATGCTGAAAACCACCGCCGCGCTTGCCGCTGTTGTATTGGCTGCCTTGTTGTCCTGGGGCAAACCGATCGAGGCACAGGAGGCCGGGTGGCCGAACCGTCCCATCCGCCTGGTTGTGAATTACGGCCCCGGCGGTTCCAGCGACAATTCCATCCGTCCCTTTACCGCGCCGCTGAGTGTCGCGCTGGGTCAACAGGTGGTGATCGAGAACAAGGGTGGCGCGGCTGGCGCGATCGGTGCCGAGGCGGTCCAGAAATCGCCTCCCGACGGCTACACGTTCCTGGTCACTCCCGTCGCCGCGTTGATGATCCTGCCGCAGGTGCGCAAGACGCCCTACGACCCGTTCAAGGATTTCGTTCCGGTCATCAAGCACGCCGACTCGATTTCCCCGCTGACCGCGCATCCGTCCCTGGGCGTCTCGACCTTGAAGGAGTTGGAGGCGTTGGCGAAAAAGCAGCCGGGCAAGCTGAGCTTCGGCGGTGTGGGACTGGGCACCTCGACCCAGTTGGTGGCGCTGATGCTGAACCAGGCGATGGGGGCCGACATTCTCTACATCCCCTATCGCGGCGCCGGGGAGGCGTTGCCCGATATCCTGGGCGGCACCGTGCAGGTGTTCGTCGACCCCAGCGGGCTGCCGCATGTCTATGCCGGGAAGCTGAAGTTGCTGGCGGTGTTCAACGAGACCCGCCATCCCGATTTCCCCGATGTTCCCTCGGTCTGGGAGGTCTATCCGGGCCTGAAGGCGTCGTCCTGGTTCGGCGTATTTGCCCCGGCCGGCACGCCGCCCGCTATCGTGCGGAAGATGAACGCGGCCATGGCGGCCATCGCCAACACGCCCGAGATGCAGGCGCAGTTGCTCAAGTTTGCAAGCCGAGCGACGGCGAACACGCCGGAGGAGTTTGGGGAGCTGTTGAAGAGCGATTACCAGCGATACGGGGATCTGATCCGGACGTACAAGATCACGATGGAGTGATCGCGGGCGGGAAACCAGCCGCTGGTGTCGTGATCGTTGGATACCGACCACGACACGCAGCCGATGGTCGGGCTATTTCGGAAACCGCCCCAGCATGATGGCGACGTCACGCGCCATCTCCAGCCCCTGCTCCGGGGACAGCGATATCGCACGATGGAACGTCCGCTTGGTCTGGGTGAGTTGTTCGAGGTTCCAGCCGGCGAGCTTCATGGCAATCGCCATTGCTTCATCGATCAGCTTGTCGTCCGGCACGACGCGGTTGACCATGCCCAGATCATAGGCGCGCTGCGGCAGCATGTTCTCGCAGAGGGTCAGCAGTTCGAACGCGACCTTGCGGCCCATGAGGTGGACCGCGTGGGCGGTTACGCTGGTTGCCGCCAGGCCGGCTTTCAGCTCCGGATAGCCGAAGCGGGCGCTTTCCGCCGCGACCACCATGTCGCTGCCGAAGGCGAGACCGGCGCCGGCGCCCAGCACATAACCATGCACGGCGGCGATGATCGGCTTGTCGACGCGGGTCAGCAGCTTGGTCAAAGCGATATTCGCATCGCCGTGCTTGATCAGGTTGGGGCGGTTCTCCGCCGTAAACGGCCTCGGCACCGAGGTGTCTGCTCCGGCACAAAAGGCTCGTCCGGCGCCGGCGAGGATGATGGCCGACGCGGCGTTGTCGTCCTGCGCGGCGAGCAGCGCATCCGTCAGCGCATGCACCAGGTCGGCGTTCAGGGCATTCAGCTTGGCCGGTCGGTTCAACGTCAGCAGGCGTACCGGGCCTCGTGTTTCGACCAGCAATACGGAGTCGTCCATGGTGCGTTTCCCTTGTTCACTGATCGCAGGACAGCGTGTCTGGCTGGGTAGCGTCAAGTCCGTCCGGCTGCCTCGCTTGATAGAGGCACCGGATCGGCGGTTAATCGGGCAGGATTAAACGTCTGGGGAGACAACGTGCCATGAGCGGCTTCGACAGTTACGCGACCAAATACTCCTGCATCCATATGCGCCGGGAAAACGGCATTCTGGAGATGCGGTTCCATACCGATAACGGCCCTCTGCGCTGGGGTTTGGTGCCGCACGGCGAGTTGCCCGATGCGTTCGCCGATGTCGGCGGCGATCGGGAAAACCGGGTGGTGATCATCACCGGCACCGGCGACGAATTTTCCGGCATCCGCGCGAGTGTCGGCACTCGGTCATTGACCCAGGGGATCACCGCGAACGCGTTCGATCGGGTGCATTGGGAAGGCCGCGCCCTGCTGATGAACCTTTTGAATATCGAGGTCCCGGTGATCTCCGCGATCAACGGTCCGGCGTGGCGGCACTGCGAGATCCCGTTGCTGTCCGATATCGTGCTGGCGGCCGATACCGCGGCGTTCCAGGACTCGGCGCATTTCATGTCCGGGATGTTGCCGGGGGACGGCATGCATATCGTCATGCCGCTGCTGATGGGGATGAATCGCGGGCGCTACTTCCTGCTGACCGGCCAGACCCTGTCGGCGCAGGAGGCGAAGGACCTCGGTCTGGTCGCGGAAATCCTGCCGCCGGATCAGGTGCTGGCTCGCGCGTGGGAGCATGCCGAAATCCTGGCTCAGAAGCCGACCCTGCTGTTGCGCTACACGCGGCTGATGTTCACCGAGTATCTGAAGAAGCGCATGCAGGATCTGCTGGGATATGGTCTGGCGATGGAAGGGCTCGCGCTGATGGAGCAGTTCGACCCGCCGAAGTGACACCGACGACCCCCGCCGTTACCGTCATGGCCGGGCTCGACCCCGGGCAATCCACTCCCTGCCGTTGAAGCGCCGGTTGCCAGATCAAGCTCGGCAATGACGGTGGGGAGGTGACATTGTCGGTCAAAGGGTCGAGCGGTTGGTAAGACATCCACGCGGGTTGCCCACCCGCGCGGATGGGTCGTGATCAGCCGCCGACGATGAACTGCTTGGCGTGGTCGTCATAGTCCTGATAGCCAAGGGTCGTGCGCAGTTCCGCCGGTGGCATGGCGCTGGCGGCCCCGGCCTCTCCGGCGATCAGAGCGGCCAGCCCGGCTTTGATCCCCGCCGCGGCGGGTGCCAGCAGGCCGGTTGGATAGGTGCCGATCTTAAAGCCCAGCGCGGCGGCCTCGGTCTGGGAGGGGGTGGCACGCGGGGCGCCGGGGGACAGCACGGCGAAGGATGGTCTTCCCTTGGCGGCGGCGACGGCGCGCTTCACTTCGCCCTCATCGGCCGGGGAGTCCAGGAACAGGATGTCGGCGCCTTCTTCGACATACATCTCGATCCGGGCGACGGCCTCGTCGATCCCCTGGGTCGGGCGGCAATCGGTGCGGGCCAGGATCAGGATGCCGGACTCTTTCGCGGCCTGCACGGCGGCGCGGATTTTCATCCGGGCTTCGTCGCGCGGGAGGCAGGGCTTGCCGGCCGCGGTCAACGCGCGCGGCGTGATCTTGTCCTCGATCAGGATGGCCGCGGCGCCGGCGCGACCATAGGCCCGCACGGTGCGCTGCACGTTCATGGCGTTGCCGTAGCCGTGATCGCCGTCCGCCAGGATCAGCATGTCCGGCGCGGCATTATGCGCCATGGTGAACGAGTCGAACATTTCCCCGAACGACACCAGATCGAGGTCCGGCCCACCCAACCGGCTGGCCGCGACGCAGGAGCCGGAGAGGAACGCGGTCGGGAAGCCGGCG
>CALQHT020000277.1 GCA_943330455.2 Nitrosovibrio sp. Nv4
ACACCTGTGACTTTCCAAACCATCGGCAGGTCCTCCCTGCCGTAGATCGTGGACTGTCAACCATGTGCCCGGTCTGTTTTGTCAGGTATGTGCCCGGTTCATACCCCCGGCAACCCGCGCTTCAACGGCGGGGGGAGGGTTACCGGGTCAAGCCCGGCAATGACGGTGAGGCCAGTCTGTCGATCCATGGTTAGAGTTCGTCGGTGTTCCTCCGCACAATGTTGAATCGCTCCCAACACCAACAGGCCGAGCGTCCCTCGGGTCGCCAACCCCGATCCGCATGAGCATAAGACCGGGCACGCGGGAACCGGCCCAGCCAACCCGATCACACCACAAGGACCCCCACCATGCCCACGCCCATCATCCTGGACTGCGACCCCGGCACCGATGATGCGTTCGCGCTGCTGCTGGCCATCGCCTCGCCGGAGGAGATCGACCTGCTGGCGGTCACCGTCGCGGGCGGCAATGTCGGCCTCGACAGCACCTTGCCCAACGCCCTGGCCCTGGTGGCTCTGGCGGGGTCCGCCGTCCCGGTCTACGCGGGCGCCGATCGCCCGCTTCTGGGCGCGTTCGAAAGCGAGGTCCGGGTGCATGGAGAGGACGGTCTCGGCGGCGTCGTCCTGCCCCCGGGCGGTCCGGCCACCCCCGGCATCGCCGCCGACGCCATCCGCCGCATCGTCCGCGAGTCACCCGCCCCGGTCACCTTGGTCGGGATCGGTCCGGCCACCAACCTCGCGCTGGCGATCATGACCGAGCCAGCCATTCTGTCCAACGTGGACCAAATCGTCCTGATGACCGGCGCCTGGGCCGAGGGCAACCGCACCCCCGCCGCCGAATTCAACGCCTGGAGCGACCCGGAGGGTCTGGCCGTCCTGCTGTCCTGCGGCCGACCCGTCGTCATGGCGACCCTGGAACTGACCGCCCAGGCCCTTTGCACCCCGGCCCACCTGGCCGCGTTGCGAGGGGCAGGGAACCGGCGATGCCTGCAAGCGATCTGCGACATCCAGGCCACCGTGCCGCTCTCCCGCAGGCTCAATGGAGCGGGCGCGCCCTTGCACGACCCCTGCGCCATCGCCTACCTCATCCGCCCCAACCTTTTCACGACCCGCGCCTGCTCGGCCGAAATGGACCTGGGGCCCGGCCCGAGCCGAGGACGCAGCTTGGTGGACAGATGGGATCGGACCGGCCGGGCTCATAACGTCATCCTGCTGGAGACCCTGGACTCGGACGGGTTCTTCGACTTGCTGGCTGAACGCTTCGTTCGGCTTCCCTGACGGAGAGCACAGCCAATGGTGGATCAAGCAGCCCCGGGTTCGCCCGGACCACCGGCCTTGCGGCGGGTTCTGACCCTGTGGCCGCTGATCTTCTACGGCCTGGGGATCATCGTCGGCGCCGGTATCTATGTCGCGATCGGCGCGGTGATGGGGCGAGCCGGGGACAGCGCGCCGGTGTCGTTCCTGCTGGCGGGGGTGGCGGCGGCTCTGACCGGACTGTGTTACGCGGAATTTGGCAGCCGGTTTCCCGAAGCATCGGGCGGCGTGTCCTATGTCCGGCACGGTTTCGGATCGGACGGATTGGCCAACGTAACTGCCATCGCGATCACCGTGGCGGTCGCGGTCGCGGCGGCCTCCATAGCGCGCGGCACAGCGCAATATCTGAGCGTCCTGGTCCCGCTGCCCGAACCGTTCCTGATCGCCGGAGTGATCGTTCTGTTCACCGGTGTCGCGCTGTCCGGCGTGCAGAGCAGCGTCGGCATCGCCGCGACCATGGGGTGCATCGAAATCGTCGGCCTGATCGTGGCCACCGCGATGGGCCTGATCTCCGCCCCGGATTTCCACATGCCGGACCTGTTCCCGGTCACGATCGAGAGCTGGAAGCTGACGCTGTCCGGCGCCTTCATCGCGTTCTTTGCCTTCATCGGCTTCGAAACCCTCGCCAATCTCGCCGAGGAGGTGAAAGACCCGCGCCGCACCCTGCCGCTGGGCATTTTGGGCGCTGTCGGTGCCAGCGTGCTGCTGTATTTTGCCGTCGCTCTTTCGGTGGTGGTCAGCGGTGCCAGCGGGGAACAGCCGCTGCTTGCGCTGTTCAGTGGCATGGGCGCCACGATGTTCGCGGTGGTCGGGACGATCGCGGTGGCGAACGGGGTGCTGGTGCAGATCGTCATGCTCGCCCGTCTGTTCTATGGCCTGGCCCGCAGCGGTCACCTGCCGGTTCGGCTGGCTCAGGTGCATCCGTGGACCCAGACCCCGGTGCCCGCGACCGTGGTGGCCGGCGGGATCGTGCTGGTCACGGCGTTGGCCGTGCCGTTCGAGAAGCTGCTGATGCTGACCAATGCTGTCACGCTGGGCATCTTCATCTTGGTGGCGCTGGCTCTGTGGCGGGTGAAGCGGCGGCGAGAGCCGGTGTCGGACGCTATTTTCACCGTGCCGATCATGGTGCCGCCTTGCGCGGCTCTGGTCTGCCTGCTGCTGATTCTGTCGGAATGGTTGGGTTAACCAATCCTCCACCGAAACATTGACTCTTTGGAGCCACTTGCAAAACTCCATGCTTATAGCGCGCGAAATTCCATCAGAGATAACAGCCCTCGATAGAATCTGAGCGATTGAGCCTGATATCCGCCTTTTGCGGCGACCTCGGCGGTTTGGGGGCCGAGACAGGCAATCAAGGAGCGTCCTTGCCCGCTGAGTGACGGGCAAGGGCCATTCAGCAGGGGCTGCTCCGTCACCAGGCGCGGCAGTTGCAGCACCGTGACGCTCGGAACCCCGAACATCAGGTGATACTTCGCCTTGTCCGCTCCAGGCGGTGTCGTTCAGCTAGGGCAGAAGTTCCTCTCGAATGTGGAGCCAGTATGAGGATGGCGTGTCTTTAAGCGACATCGCCCGTGTCCGGTTTCTACTGTTGTATCTGGTGGGCTCGCAAAGGCATGATACCAAGTACTGCGCGCGGGCATCTCGTCGAATTGTCGCAAATTGATGGTGAAATTCATCCCGTCAGTTGGGTTTTGCAAATGGCTCCAGTCAGAATTTTAACCCGGTCCAAAGAACGCGGGGCCGTAGGTGATTTCCGAGGCTACCCAATAAGCCACTCACGTGAGATCAGGGCTCTTCTGCGAGGCGGGGCAATCGGAATGCTTCACTCGGGAACATTCGATCAAAGCACGCAATGGGCCGATGGGCAGCGATCAGGCGTTAGCACAACATGATGACCGCATGGGCGGGAATACGCCAGATCGAGAAAAGAACGGAATGAAAATGCAGGACCATGTCTACAAGATCATCGAACTTGTCGGCTCTTCGGAGACAAGTGTCGAAGATGCGATACAGCAGGCCATTACGCGCGCATCTCGCACGCTCAACCATCTCCGTTGGTTCGAGGTTACCCAAACACGTGGGCACATCGAACAGGGGAAAGTGCATCACTACCAGGTTACGCTGAAAGTCGGTTTTACACTTGAAGAGTGATGATCAGATTAATCATCTCAGCCGCGAGGACCGCACTATGCCGAGCTCGGCATAGTGCGCTTTGGATCAGTATTGCCACGATCGGCCAGTGCCACCCACCGTTATCGGCGCCGGCGAACAGGGCGTTCTTACGACCCAGGGCGACCCGGCGCATGGCGCGTTCGACGGTGTAGGTGTTCAATTCCAGACGCCCGTCACCCAGGACGGGTATCAGTCCCTTCCAGTGGTTCAGCGCGTAACGGATCGCCTGGGCCAGAGTGGAACGGCCGGAGATGCGTCGCCTTACCCGCTGCGCAAATCCGCCTCGAACCGGTCGCGCCAGCGCTCCAGGCTGTTCTCCCGCATCGCCGCCATCATCGAGCGGTGGCGTTCCTGGCGTTCCTCCACATTCATGGACAAAGCGCGCACCATCGCCCGGGCCATGCCGGCTTCGTCATAGGGATTGACCAGCAAGGCCGCATCCAACTCCCGTGCCGCGCCGGCGAATTCCGACAGGATCAGCACGCCCGGATCTTCTGGGTCCTGGGCGGCGACATATTCCTTGGCCACCAGGTTCATGCCGTCGCGCAACGGCGTCACCAGACATGCCTGCGCTTCGGCGTATAGCGGCATCAACACGTTGCGCGGGAAACTGCGGTTCAGGTAGCGCAGAGGCACCCAATCCACCTCGGCGAAGCGGCCATTGACCCTTCCGGCCTCGCCTTCCAGTTCGCGACGGATTTCCTGATAGGTCTCGATGTCCGAGCGCGATGGCGGGGCGATCTGCATGAAGGTCACCAGCCCGTGCTGGTCCTTGTTTTCGGCCAGGAAGCGCTCGAACGCGGCGAAGCGCTGGCGCAGGCCCTTGGAGTAGTCGAGCCGATCAACGCTCAGGATCAGCCGCTCCATCAGATTGGCCCGCATGCGGGTGGCGAAGCGGCGGTTGACCGGGGTTTCCGCCTGGGCGCGCACCTCATCGACATGCACGCCGATCGGGTAGACGCCGGTGCGCACGATGCGGTCGAACACCGCCAGCGAACCATTCCGAAGCCCGCCGCTTTCCAGCGCGGTGCCGTTTGCGTGACGGAGCACGTAGTCGATGAAGGCGGAGCGGTCGATCTCGGTCTGGAAGCCGACCAGATCGTATTGGCACATGGCGCGGATCAGCTCCTCATGCGCCGGGATGGTCATGAAGACGCCGGGCGCCGGAAACGGGGTATGGAGGAACAGGCCGATGCGGTTGGTCACGCCGCGCGCCCGCAGCGACTCGGCCAGGCACAGCAGGTGGTAGTCATGCGCCCAGACCAGGTCGGTGGGGCGGAGCAGGGATGCCAGGCCGTCGGCGAACAGCTCGTTGACCCGTCGATAACCGGCGAATTCCGGCCATTCGAAGCGGCCCAGCCCGATCTGGTAATGCAGCACCGGCCAGAGCGTGCCATTGGCAAAACCGCGGTAGAACTCGTCGTAGTCACGCCGCGACAGATCGATGGTGAACAGAGTGATCGGGCCGACCGTCCGCTCCGGTCGTGGCACCGGCTGATCGACGACATCGCCGCTCCAGCCGAACCAAAGCCCGCCTTTCTGTTTCAGCGCATCGAGCACCCCGGCGGCGAGGCCCCCGGTGGTGGCCTCACCCTCCTGGATCGGGGCGACGCGGTTGGACACGACGACAAGGCGGGACAACTCGACACGCTCCCCTTCATTTCGCGGGGAGAGATCGCCCCCGGGCGCTGACCCGGGGCCTGGCGGGGACATTCTTCCGTCGCCCGACTGGCACCCCGCCCCGTGCCGCACCCTGGATGGGCCGGCAGTGAGGCGCCGATCTTACGCGGCGGTCGCCACCGGGTCCATGCGCTGCTTGCGCAACAGGTCGCGGTAAGGGCCAGGACGGGCGGCGAGTTCGTCCGGCGCACCGTCGTCGACGATCCGGCCGTGATCCATGACGATGATCCGGTCGAAGCGTTGCAGGGTGGACAGCCGATGGGCGATGGCGATCACGGTCCGCCCGCTCATGAGTTTGTCCAGCGCCGCCTGGATGGCGTGTTCGGATTCGCTATCGAGCGCGCTGGTCGCCTCATCCAGCAGCAGGATCGGGGCGTCCTTCAGCAAGGCGCGCGCAATCGCCAGGCGCTGGCGCTGGCCGCCGGACAATTTCACGCCGCGATCGCCGACCATGGTGGTGAAGCCTTCCGGCAGCGCCTCGATGAAGTCGCGGCAATGCGCCATCTCGGCGGCGGCGAGCACCTCGGCTTCCGTCGCCTCGGGGCGGGCATAGCGGATGTTTTCCATCACGCTGCGATGGAACAGGGAGATGTCCTGCGGCACGATCGCCATGATGTGGCGCAGGCTATCCTGTGTGACGTCGCGGATGTCCTGGCCGTCGATCATCACCTTGCCGCTGGAAACATCGTAGTAACGCTGCAGCAGCGCCAGCACGGTGGACTTGCCGGCGCCGGAGAAGCCCACCAGCCCAACGCGTTGGCCCGGCGCGATGGTGAGCTCGAAATCGCGCAGCACAGCCGGGCGGTTGGGATAGGCGAACCCCACTTTCTCGAACACCACCTGGCCCGGTCCCGGCAGCAGCGGGGCGGCGTCAACGCGGTCGGGCAGGTCGTGCGGGATCAGCAGGGCGCCGATCGCTTCTTCCAGGCGCGCGACATGCTGGGTCAGATCGACCAGCGCCACCGCCAGATCGCGAGTGCCGTGCAGGATCGTGAAGGCCAGGGAGGTGATCAGCACCAGGTCGCCGACACTTGCCTGGCCGCGCTGCCACAGCATTATTCCCCAGCCGACCACGCCGGCGGTCAGCAGCGCCGTCAGCACGGCGTGGATCAGACGCAGATGCTCCAGATAATAGAGACTGCGCCGCCGCGTCGCCATTTCCTGGCTGATCGTCTCGCCGATCCGCCGCTGTTCGCGGAACGTGGCGCCAAAGGCCCGCACCACGCCGAAATTGGAGATGACATCGACCAGTTCACCATCGACCGCGGCCGCCTTGGTGGCGAAGCTGCGGTGGTGCTTGGTGCCGTGTCCGGCGAGCCAGAAGATCAGGGTCCCCAGGCTGGCGGCAAAGGCGAGCAGCGAAAAGGCCAGCGGCAGGTTGACCGAGCCGATGAACAGGATCGCGAAACTGACCGCCACGATGGGCGGCAACACGTTCCAGGCGCCGGTGTTCTCGATCGCAAAGGCGGCGTTGGAGGTCGCGGTGATCCGGCTGGACAGCGATCCCGGCAGGCGTTCGGCGAAGAAACTGGGGGAATGACTGCTCAGATGGGCAAACAGGTCGCGGCGGATATCGCCGGTGACCGCGACGAAGGTGCGATGCGCGGCATATCCGCCGACTCGCCACAGCATGTTGTCCGCGGCGACCAGGCCGCACAGCAGCAGGAATGCCCCCCACACAAGAGGTCCGCCCGCGTCCTGGCCGCTGGAGACGACGTCGATCAGGTTTTTCATGCCATACTGGGTAGAGACGCTGCAGGCCACGGCCAGAAGGACGGAGGTCAATACGGTCAGATGCCCGATCGGGTGCGCCCGCATGTAGTGGAACAGGAACACAACCGGGCGTGCCCGCAGCCCGCTCAGCACGGCGGCGGACGTGGCGGTTGGCGGCGCGCGTTCCGGTGGAGGGCGAACGCGGGGGATGGATTCGATCGTCGCCATGATGGCGGGCTCCTGACCCGGGGTAAGACAGCGGACCCGGCCCGCCTGCCGCGATTACGGCACGGTGATAGTGGCTTCCCATATACCAAGCGCCCGAACCAATGACCTATGTCGTACCCTCACCGTCATTGGCGGGCCTGACCCGGCAATGACGCGGGGGCCGCGCCTAGGTCAGTGGTTCGGGCGGTTGGTATTATATCGACATCCTGATATTGGCATGGGGGCGCCGAGTTTTCGCCACATTCAGAAACTATAACCGATCATCGATAAGCGCTTCCGGGATACAAAGTCAAGTGAAAGACACGCGGCGCGGACTACTTCTCAACCCATAGTAACGTCGGGGCTGGCCCTCCATGCGTATTGCTCAGATTTCGCCGTTGTTCGAAGCCGTGCCGCCCAAGCTGTATGGCGGGACGGAACGCGTCGTCTACTCGCTGACCGAGGAACTGGTCGCGATGGGCCATGACGTGACCCTGTTCGCCAGCGGCGATTCCATCACCTCCGCCACGCTCGCCCCGATGCGCGAACAGGCGCTGCGGCTCGATCCGTCGGTGAAGGATTGGGTCGCCACCTACTACCGCATGATCGAGCTGATCTACCGGCGCAAGGACGAGTTCGATGTTCTGCATTTTCACATCGACTATTTCCCGCTGTCGCTGTTCGGCCGCCAGAACGTGCCGTTCCTGACGACGTTGCACGGGCGGCTGGATGTGCAGGAATTCATCGACGTGTTCGGCACCTTTCCAGAGGCGCCGTTTGTCTCGATCTCCAACAACCAGCGCTTGCCGATTCCTCAGTTGAACTGGGTGCGCACGGTGCTGCACGGCATGCCGGCCAATCTGCTGACGCCGCAACCGGTCAAGCAGGAATATGCCGCGTTCCTGGGTCGTATCTCTCCGGAAAAGGGTGTCGATCGCGCGATCCGAATTGCTGGGCGGGCGGGACTGAAGCTGAAGATCGCCGCCAAGGTCGATAACGCCGACAAGGCGTATTACGACAACGAGATCAAGCCGTTGATCCAGAACAACCCGAATGTCGAGTTCATCGGCGAGATCAACGACTCGCAGAAGCCGGACTTCCTGTCGGGCGCG
The DNA here is from genome assembly GCA_943330455.2 of Nitrosovibrio sp. Nv4. Lineage (GTDB taxonomy): Bacteria > Pseudomonadota > Alphaproteobacteria > Acetobacterales > Acetobacteraceae > Rhodopila. The sequence goes on from CALQHT020000277.1 coordinate 8,195, forward strand.
CAGATGCTGCTGTTCCCGATCGACTGGCCGGAGCCGTTCGGCCTTGTCATGATTGAGGCGATGGCCTGCGGAACGCCGATCATCGCATTCAACTGCGGCTCGGTGCCGGAGGTGATCGACGATGGCGTCACCGGGTTCATCGTGCGTGATGTCGATGAGGCGGTCGCCGCGGTCAATCGGGTGCATACGTTGGATCGCGCCACGGTGCGGGCGACGTTCGATCGGCGGTTTACCGCGCGTCGGATGGCGGAAGACTACGTGGACGTCTATGAGACTTTGGCGCAGCCGAGCCGGCGGTTGCGGGCGGTTTAAGGGCGGGGCTCCGCCCAGAGACCCGGCCAGGGGGCTTTGCCCCCCCCCTGGTCCCTTGCGACCCCCACCAAGGGCGACGGCCGTTGGAATCGGATAATTGTCGTTTGAATTCCTGGGGCCGATCGGGACGTTGAAAGGTCCGGGTAGGCCC
>CALQHT020000278.1 GCA_943330455.2 Nitrosovibrio sp. Nv4
CCGGTTCGGAGAATCAAAGTCTCGGATACCTCGATCATGGTGAGTTTCCGCAACTACAGGGCATTCTCCGTTGGAACGTGCCGAAAGTGAGCAATTTAAAACTGTTCGAGCTTAAGTCGGTTTTCTGCTCCATTGCTCCCCAGACCCCTGAACGGTCGGGTTACGCCGTGCATGTCGAGCCGCCCAACGATCGCATCGCCCTCGCAGCCGCCGTCGTAGGCGATGACCGGGAACCGCGCACTGTCGAGGAATCCCGGACCGATCGCGTCCTCCCGCACGGTATCGCTGGCGGTCGACAGGCTGGCGGTCTCGATCCGCAATCGGATCCGGCAGGCATCCGGACGAGCCGGATCCAGGTCGAACCAGCCTTCGAAGCGATCGAACGTGCTGTCCACCGGAATCAACCCCATGACATTGATGCGGATCGCCACCTGGGTCAGAGGCGGCGCCAGCGCGTGCCGCTCCGCCCGTGCTTGGGTCGAGACGCACAGCAGTGACAGCAGGACCAGCAGGACAACCATGAGCCTACACATCGGTCCCATCCGCGACTTTTCCATGGCGATGTTCGGAAAACCCGTGACATCCTGCTGTCACCCCATCATGCCGAGGTCGCGACCGGCAAACATGCCGAGATCCCGCTCGCCCACAGGAGGCTCGTCTTAATCGTGAAGGTTTTCTGGGATCCCGTGCAGCTTCTGCACACGCCGCGGTTTTTCCTGGTGCGCGGCCAGCAGCGGCCGAATTTCGAAGTGCCCGCCCGCGCCGAATCGCTGCTCGCCGCCTGTTCGGCCATGGGCCTGCCGATCGAAATGCCGCCGCCGAGCGGTCTGGGGCCGGTGTGGGCTGTGCATGATGCTGCCTATGTGGGTTTCCTGCGCGACGGCTACGCGGCCTGGCGCCAATTGGCCGATGCGGGCGAGGAGATGGTGGCGAATGCTCATCCCGCGCCCGAAGTCCTCGCCTACCGCCGGCAACCCCCCTCCCACATCATCGGCCAGCTCGGCTGGTTCACCGCCGATGCGGCCTGCCCGATCGGGGCCGATACCTGGCGCGCCGCGGAGGCCGCCGCGTCCTGTGCCGTTGCCGCCGCCGATGAGGCCGCCGCCGGTCGCCATGCCTATGCGCTGGCGCGTCCGCCGGGGCACCATACCTACCGGGCGCGCGCCGGGGGCCATTGCTATCTGAACAACGCGGCGATCGCGGCTGAACGGCTGCGGGCCAAAGGCGCGCAACGGGTGGCGGTGCTGGACATCGACAGCCACCACGGCAATGGCACCCAGGGCATCTTCTGGGATCGGCCGGACGTGCTGTTCGTCTCGGTGCATGGCGATCCCAACCACTACTACCCCTGGTTCGCCGGTCACGCGGAGGAGCGTGGCGGCGGTCTCGGCCAGGATTGCAACCTGAACCTGCCCTTGGTGCTGGGCACTGGCGATCCCGGCTGGCTGGCGGCGATAGAGACCGGGCTGGCCGCCATCGCCGCGTTCCGGGCCGACGCGTTGGTCGTCAGCCTGGGGTTCGATGCGTCGCAGCACGAGCCCCTGAACGCGCTGTCGGTGACGGAGGACGGGTTTGCGCGCGCCGGTCGAGCGATTGGTCGGGCCGGCGTTCCCACCGCGATCGTGCAGGAGGGCGGCTACAATGTCGGGCTGCTGGGCACGTTGCTGCGTCGTTTCATGGACGGTTTCGGGGGGATTTGAAGGCAGTTATAGCAACTGGCGAAAGCAACGACCGATGCACCGCCCTGGCCCCTCTCGGCATTGCCTGATCAAGCTCCGCAATGACGGTGAGGGGATTCCCGTGGGTCATTGTTTCGGCCGGTTGGTATTATACCAATTGGCGAGAACAATGACCGATGCACCGCCCTCACCGTCATTGCCGGGCTCGACCCGGCAACCTTCGCTTCAACGGTTGGGGGTGGGTTGCCGGATCAAGCACGGCAATGACGGTAAGGGGGCGATGCACCGGTCAACGGTCAGCCCGGTTGGTATCAGTCGGAGAGCTCGAACGCATTGGCCACCAAACATGGCCTGATAGGTGCCATCGCGGAGACGGCGTAGGCATCCGAGTTCATCGGTTCCGACTGTCTAACCCGCCGTCCACCCGCCATCGATCACCAGGCTCTGCCCGGTCATGAACGCCGACGCATCGGACGCCAGGAACACGACGCCACCGGCCATATCGCGAGGCGAGGCGAAGCGGCCCAGTGGGGTCCGATCCAGCAGGCGTTTGCCGTGCACGTCGTGCTCCAGCAACCCGTGCGTCAGATCGGTATCCACCCAGCCTGGTGCCAGGGTGTTCACCCGCACGCCGCGCTTGGCCCAATCCAGCGCCAAGCCTTTGGTCAGCAACTCCACGCCGCCCTTGGACGCGCAATAGGGCACCGACCGCAGCAGGCCAGCATGGCCGGCGACCGAGCTGACATTGATGACCGAGCCGCCTTCGCCGATCGCGCCGCCCAAATACTTGCAGCACAGGAACACGCCGGTCAGGTTGACGTCGATGATGTCCTGCCATTCCTGAAGACTGGTGCGCTCGATCCCCTTGAAGATCGCGTTCACCCCGGCGTTATTGACCAGCACGTCGATCTTGCCGAAACGAGCCAGCACCGCGTCGCGCAAAGCCAGAACGTCGGCTTCTTTTGAGACATCGGCCGTTTCTACAATGGCATGGTCACCGATCGCCTCCGCGGCTTCCTCCAGGGTGGCCCGGGTACGCCCGGTCAGCACCACCCAGGCGCCATGGCGCGCCAACCCCTCCGCCATGCCCCGCCCGATGCCGCGCCCGGCACCGGTGACGACGCAGATCTTGCCGGTCAGGTCGAAGTCGCTCCGCCCGTCCGACATCCCATCGGCGGTGGCGGCCGGGCTCACCAGTTGGCTCCATTGCGGGCGATGCGTTGGGCGATGCTCCAGCGGTGCACTTCGGACGGGCCGTCATAGATGCGGAAGCCGCGGACCTCATTGAACAGGCGCGCGACCAGGGTTTCGCCGGTCACGCCCTGACCGCCCAGGACTTGCACGCAACGATCGACCACCCGCCAGATCGCCTCCGAGCAGATCACTTTCGACATCGAGGATTCCACCGTGCCGCGCCCGCCATTGTCCAGCAGCCAGGCGGTGTGCCAGATGGACAGGCGGCTCATGCGGATATCCATCTCGTTGTCGGCGAGTTGGAAGCCCACGCCTTCATGTTCGATCAGCTTGCGGCCGAACACTTCGCGCTTCAGGGCGTAGTCGGTGGCGATGTCGTGGGCTCGTTTGGCGGCGCCGAGCCAACGCATGCAGTGGGTGAGGCGGGCGGGGGCGAGGCGGACCTGGGCGTAGCGGAAGCCTTTACCGGGTTCGCCCAGAATGTCGCTGGCGGGAACACGTAGATTGTTGAACTTCACCACCGCGTGGCCACCGGAGAAGGCGCTGTCCAGGCTGTCCATGGCGCGGACGATCTCGATGCCGGGCGTGTCCATGTCGGCCAGGAACATGGTGGCGTGGCCGTCTTCATCCTTGGCCATGATGATGGCAAAGGCGGCTCCGTCGGCGCCGGTGATGAACCATTTGGTGCCGTTGATGACGTAATGATTGCCGTCCTTTACCGCCGTGGTCAGCATCGCGGCGGGATCGGACCCGGCGCCGGGCGCGGGCTCGGTCATGCAGAAGCAGGACCTTGTGGCGCCGGAGGCCAGGGGGCGCAGCCAGCGCTCTTTCTGTTCGGCGGAGGCAACGGCCTCCAGCAGGTGCATGTTGCCTTCGTCGGGGGCGAAGATGTGCAGGGCGACGGGGCCGAGCAGGGAGTAGCCGGCTTCCTCGAAGACGATGGCCTTGCCGACATGGTTGAGGCCCAGGCCGCCGAATTCGGTGCCGACATGGGGGGCGACCAGGCCCTCCGCCGCGGCGAGGGCGACCAGTTCGCGGCGCAGTTCTTCGGTGGGGCCGTGATGGGTTTGGCGCTTGTCGCCCTCCATCGGCAGGATCTTGTCGCGGATGAAGGCGCGGGTGCGCTGTTGCAGTTCAAGTTGTTCGGGGGTGAGGGAGAAGTCCATGGGGCAGTCCTTCGAATGATCGCTTGTGGGAGGGGGTGGTTACCGTTCGGTCGGTGCCGGTGAAACCCCTCCCCCGGCCCCTCCCGCAAGGGGAGGGGAGAATCGCGTTGTGGTCAGAACGCCCGTCCTTGGGCGATTTCGTGGGTGAATTCCAGAATGCCGGTGCCGACAGCGGTCAGCGGGGCGTAACGGGGCTCCTGCGTCACGCCGGTCCGATAGCGCAGGCCAAGCTGGAGGAAGATGACGGAAAGCTTGTACATGGCGAGAACCCGGTGGAACAGGAAGTCCGACATGTCCCGCCCAGTGATGCGGGCATAGGTGGCGACCGCTTCCTGCCGAGGGCACAGACAGGCCTCGACCGCCGGCATTTGTTCCATGTCGTGCATGGCCCAGGGGTCGTCTGCGTGGATCCAGTAACTCAGCAGGGTGGCGAAATCGAACAGAGGGTCGCCGCGGGTGCCCTGGTCCCAGTCCACCACGGCGCGAGGGGCGAAGGTCTCCGGGTCCAGGATGATGTTGTTGAGTTTGAAGTCGTTGTGCAGCAGGCCGGGCGGACCGTCCGGCACGAGGTGCGTTTCCAGCCAGGTACCGACATCGTTGTGCAGGGAGTCGGTGCCGTCTTCCTTCGCCGACAGGCCACGTTTGCGCCAGCCGGAGACGCCTCGGGCCAGGAATCCGTCCGGGCGGCCCAGATCGTCCAGCCCGACCGCCTTGGTATCGACGGCATGGATGGCGGCGATGGTTTCCAGCAGGACCTGCGACAAGCGGGCCCCGATTTCGGGCCGGTGCGCCAGATGCGGCGGCAGGTGCTCGCGGATCACCAGTCCGGGGCGGTATTCGATGATCTGGAACTTCTGACCGATCACAGAGGGATCGTCGCAGAGATGCAGGCCGCGGGCGATGAAGGGCAGCGCGTCCGGCAGACGCGACAGGATGCGGAACTCGCGCGCCATGTCGTAGGCGCCGGCGGGCAGTTCCCCCATGGGCGGGCGGCGCAGCACGGCCGGTTTGCCGTCCAGGTGGATCAGATAATTCAGGTTGGCGAGCCCTCCGGCGAACTGGCGCGGCGGCGGGTCAGTGTCCAGGTGCAAGCCGTGTTTCGCCAGATGGGCGCGCACCGCGGACCAGTCGAGCGCGACGCTGTCCTGGAGGGACCGCAGATCGGTGGCCGGTTGCTCGCTCACGTGTCCTCCTGTCATGTTCGTTGGCGGATTAGGAATACAGGAGGGACGCCATGACGCAACAGATGTCGGCGAGGGGGGCGATCTCAGTGAAGCGCGCCGCCGTGCTGGGCGCGGGGACCATCGGCGCAAGCTGGACAGCCTGGTTCCTGTCGCGCGGAATCGCGGTCGATGTCTGGGACCCTCGACCCGAGGCCGCCGACTATGTCCGCCGTTATGTCGCCGATGCATGGCCGGCGATGGCGCGGCTGGGCATGGTGGTCGGAGCCTCCCCGGATGCCTGGCGGTTCCACGCCTCGCCCGAGGATGCCGTCGCCGGCGCGCAGTTCGTGCAGGAAAACGCGCCGGAACGGATGGCGGTCAAGCGGGAGCTGTATGCGCGCCTGGACGGCGCCCTGCCGGCGGAGACGATCCTTGCGTCCTCCACCTCCGGCCTGATCATGAGCGAGATGCAGGCCGGGCTGAAATCCGCGGCGCGGTTCGCGGTCGGACACCCGTTCAATCCCCCGCATCTGATCCCGTTGGTGGAGGTCGTGGGCGGCCGCGACACCGCCCCCGAAACCGTGCAGTGGTGCCTGCAATTCTATGCCCATATAGGCAAGAAGCCGATCTGGATCCGCAAGGAGGCCGCCGGTCATCTGGCCAACCGCCTGCAAGCCGCCTTGTGGCGAGAGGCGGTCAGCGCCGTGGTTTCCGGCCTGGCGAGCGTGGAAGACGTCGATACCGCGATCAGTGCCGGCCCGGGTCTGCGCTGGGCGGCGATGGGCCCGCACATGACTTTCCATCTGGGCGGGGGAGAGGGCGGCATGACCCATATGCTCGACCAGTTCCGCCCGAATTTCGAGGCGTGGTGGGCCACGATGACCACCCCCGAGCTGACCGACGCGGTGTGCCAGCAGATTATCGACGGTGTGGCGGCGGAAGCGCGCGGGCGGTCGATCGCGGAACTGGCGGCGGATCGGGATGCGGTTCTGCTACCGTTGCTGGAACTGGTGGCCAAGCGGGGCACCTGACCGGGGTTTCGCGACGCTTCGAGCGGCGACGATGGATCAGGGAAAGGATCGACCGATGACTCGCGTGCCCCGCGACAGACGCGCCGTTGGACGAACCGTTGCCCTGGCTCTGATCTTGGGCTTGGCTGCCCCCGCGATGGCGCAGAACCGGGCCGCCGCTCCCGCCGTGCCGGACCATCCCAGCACGATGTCGGTGGCACAATTGCAGGGGGTGAGCTGTATCGTCGCCGGCGTGGCGGGAGCGGTGGGGGCGGTGTTGTACTCCGGCCCGATCGCAACCGCTGCCACCGATTGGTCTCTCCCATTCCTGTTGGCGCCGGCCATGATGGGTGCCTATGCCATCGGCTGCACGATCGGCGCGACGACTGGCCCGGGGCTGCATTGGCTGTATGTCCGCTATGTTGGCGATTGGTGATGGCCCGATAGCGACCTGGGGGCGGGAGCCTCCGATCGAATCCGTGCAAGGCGACACGGACGCGGGAGTGCGATTTAACATTGTGTGGACCAATATCGGCGCCTCTAACCATGGACCGACAGTCTCGCCTCACCATCATTGCCGGACTTGATCCGACAACCTGCCCCCTGAAGCTGGAGCCCGTGTTGCCAGGTCAAGCTCGGCAATGACGGTGACGCGTGTACTCGATCGCACAGCTTTGGTTCGGACCCCGGACGCGGCTCGATCGGTCGGAAGCCAAGCCGATCCGTGAGATACCGGCCGTGCCCGTGCCGTCGCAGAACGCCGCATTGTGACCTTGGGCCGGCTCGGAATCACGGCCTTAATCGTTCCCCCCAGACCCCGCCGCGGCCTCGAACGCGCGCAACCCGTCCTCGATCACCGCGCGCGGCAGGTCGCGGGTGATGAACACCAGGCGGCTGGTCCGGGGATCGCCCTCGGGCCAGGCGGACAGCAGGGTTGGGGGGTGCATCAGGTGCTGCACCCCGTGGATGGCGACCGGACGATCCTGTCCTTCCAGGTTCAGGATGCCCTTGATGCGCAACAATTTATCGCCCTGGGTCGCGACCAGCATCTCCAGCCACATGCCGATGCCCTGCCAGTGCAGCGGCTTTTCCAGCACGGTGCAGAACGCGCTGATCCGAGCATCGTGCCGGTTCGGATCATGCGCATGCTGATGCGTGTGGGCGTGACCATGATGGTCGTGACCATGGGGAGTCGCGTCGGCAAACGCTTCCGCGTCCAACCAACGTCGGACATCCGGGATCTTGCCACCGGCATCGAACAATCCGGCATTCAGGATCGCGTCGGGATCGATCGCTCCGAACCCGCTTTCGACGATCGGCGCGCCCGGGTTCAGCCGGTGCAGCCGTTCCCGCAAATCCGTCGGATCCGCCAGATCGGCCTTGCTGATCACCAGCCGGTCGGCCACCGCGACCTGGCGCACCGCTTCCTCCTGTGTGTCCAGATGCAGTCCGCCATTCACCGCATCGACCACCGTCACCACGCCGTCCAGCCGATAGGCGCTGGCGGCGACGGGGTCGCTCATCAGAGTCGCCAGGATCGGCGCCGGGTCCGCAAGACCGGTGGTCTCTATGATAATTCGGGCGATCTCGTCGCGGCGCGCCCGCGGCAGCATCTCCCGCAGCACCCGCGCCAGATCGCCGCGCACCGTGCAGCACAGGCAGCCGGCGTTCAGCAGCACGGTGTTGTCGTCCAGCTTCTCCACCAGCAGGTGATCGAGGCCGATCTCCCCGAACTCATTCACCAGCACCGCCGTCCGAGCCAACGCCGGCTGGCGCAGCAGATGGTTCAGCAAGGTGGTCTTCCCGGCCCCGAGAAACCCGGTCAGCACCGTGATCGGCGTGGTTTCAGCCATGTTTGTGGCCATACAACGCCTCGGGCGAGACCAGCGGATCGGCGATCTCCACCAGCACCCCGTCCCGTTCCGCCCGGAAGAAGCAGTTCCGCCGCCCGGTGTGGCAGGCGACGCCGTCCTGGTGCACCAGCAACAGCAGGGTGTCGCCGTCGCAATCCACCCGCAATTCCCGCAGGTGCTGCGTCTGGCCGGAGGTCTCTCCCTTCCGCCACAACCCGCCCCGACTGCGGCTGTAATAGCAGACCCGGCGGGTGGTCAGCGTTTCCGCCACCGATTCGGGGTTCATCCAGGCCATCATCAGCACCTCCCCGGTATCGTGCTGCTGGGCGATCGCGGGGACCAGGCCGTTCGCGTCGAAGCGGATGGCGGCCAGGACCGTGTCATGCGTGGCAAGTTCGTTCATGCGTGCTATCTTATACCAACCCGCATAAAGACCGACTCATGGGGGATTCGCAAAGGCGTCGATCCGTGCATCAGTTCCTGCATTGGGAATCGGATTTGGGGAGTTGGGAATGGCGGCGGCGATCAAGGTAATTCGCGCGGAACATGTGCCACAGGAAC
>CALQHT020000279.1 GCA_943330455.2 Nitrosovibrio sp. Nv4
CGAACCCCTCCCCCCAACCCCCTGCCGCAAGGGGAGGGGGAGAACTTTCTCCACCACTCTCCAACACTGCCATATCCGCATAACCCAGAACCGGTCAGTCGGCATCCGCCTCCCGCAGCGGCTCCAGCGCTTTCGGACGTAACAGCACGAAACCCAGGGCGATGATCGGGATGATCAGCAGCACCAGCGCCACCGGCCGGTCGAAGAAGATCATGAAGCTGCCACCAGAGATTTCCAACGTCGTGCGCAGCGATTTCTCCATCATCGGTCCCAGGATCATGGCCAGGATCGCGGGGGCCAGAGGAAACTCCAGCTTGCGCAGGACATAGCCGATGGCACCGAAGCCCAGCATGACCCAAACGTCGAACACGGTCTGCTTCAGGCTATAGGCGCCGATGATGCAGAAGATCAGCACCCCAACGCACAGATAGCTGAACGGCATGCGCAGAAGCCGAGCCCACAGACCGACCAAAGGCAGGTTCAGGGCCAGCAGCATGGCATTGCCGATGAAGAAGCTGGCGATCACCGCCCAGACCAGATCCGGACGCTCCTGAAACAGGAACGGGCCAGGGGTCAGCCCGTTGATGATGAACGCCCCCATCAGAACCGCGATCGTCGGCGAGCTTGGCACGCCCAGCGCGAACAGCGGCACCATCGATGCGTTGGCATAGGCGTTGTTGGCGGTTTCCGGGCCGGCCACGCCCTCGATCGCGCCATTGCCGAAGCGTTCGGGGTGCTTCGACAGGCGCTTTTCCGCGACATAGGACATGAAGGTCGGGATAACCGCGCCGACACCCGGGATCAGGCCCAGGACGAAACCGATGCCGGTGCCGCGCAGGATCGCCTTGATGCAGGGCCCGACTTCATCACGTCGGGGCCAGAGATCGGTCAGTTTCGCGCTGATGATCTGCGCCTTGTGCTGCTCCACCGCGATCAGCAGTTCGGCGATCCCGAACAGGCCCATGGCGACCGGGATGAAGCCGATCCCGTCGAACAATTCCGGGATGCCGGCGGTGAAACGAGGCGCGCCGCGCACCGGATCGATCCCCACCATGGCCATCAGCAACCCGAACACCGTCATCAGCAACGCGGCCGGCAGGTTCTTGCCCGCCAGGCCGACGACCAGACAAAGGCCCAGCACCATCAGGGCGAAGAATTCGGCCGGGCCGAAGCCCAATGCGAGTTTCGCCAGCGGAATCGCCACCACGGCCAGCGCGATCGTCGCCACGCAGCCACCAAAGAAAGAGCCCACCGCCGCGATCGCCAAAGCCGCCCCGGCTCGGCCTTGTCGCGCCATCTGGTGGCCGTCGATACAGGTTATGACCGACGCCGCTTCCCCCGGCACATTGATCAGCACCGACGTGATGGTGCCGCCATACATTGCCCCGTAATAGATGGCGCACAGCATGATGATGGCGCCGGTGGCATCCAGGTTGAAGGTGATGGGGATCAGAATCGCCGTGCCCGCCGCCGGGCCGAGACCGGGCAGAACCCCGATCAACGTGCCGAGCACGCAACCGATGAAGGCGTAGAGCAGGTTGCTGGCGGTGGCGGCACCGACGAAGCCGTCCATCAAGTGGTAAAAACCGTCCATCGGCCTAGATCCCGAACAGGCCGACGGGCAACAGCACGTCAAGCCAGTTGTTGAAAACATGGAACAGGCCGAACCCCGCGACCACCGAGAACAAGGCCACCGCCCACCACCGACGCACCCCCAGCGCCACCAGCAGGCAGGCGCTGAAGATCATGATCGCCAGCCGGAATCCCAAAGGCTCCAGCAGAGCCGTACCAAGGACCGAGACACCGAGGATCGCTCCGGCCTTCCATGCCATGTCTCCGCGCGGGAAGATCGGCGGCGACGGCTGGTCCGGATCAGGCCGAGCGGCGGGTGCGAGCGAGACCTGTAGCAACACAAGTGCACACAGGACGGCCCCGATCAGCGCGAGCCAGAACGGAAAAAACCCTGGCCCGGGTCCAAGCCGGTCGAACAGGGACAGGTCCCTCGCTTCCCATAAGGTCGCAAGGCAAATCAGCAGCATGATCAGCCCGGTGAGCTGCCAGCCTCGGCGCATACCCGATGGCACCCGGTTTCCCCCCTTGGATGCGATTGATTGGTCGGGAGCCTAGCCGGTGGCCTTCGGTCTGGCCAGGGGACGGCGCGACGGGATTGCGCGATGGGATGGCGAGATCTCGGGCGTCCCACCCATCGCGCTTCCCTAATCCGATCAACCCGAGGCCTTGAGGCCGGCCTCGCCCGGGATCAGTATGCAAAGACGTTCCCGGATCCAGGAGATGCCCCATGCTGCAAATCAAGCAACTCGACCATCTCGTGCTGCGCGTGACCGACCTGCCAGCCATGATGCGCTTCTATACAGACGTGCTGGGGTGCTCAGTCGAAAAGACCCGGGAGGATCTGGGGCTGTATCAACTCCGCGCCGGCTCCGCCCTCATCGATCTCGTCCCCGTCGACGGGCCGCTCGGCCGCAAGGGCGGCGCGGCGCCAGGCAAGGAGGCGCGCAATCTCGACCATTTCTGCCTGCGGATCGAACCCTACGATGCCGAGGCCATCCTCACCCATCTGCGCGCGCACGGCGCCCAGCCCGGCCCCATCGAATCCCGCTATGGGGCGGAAGGCCAGGGGCCGTCCATCTATGTCTCGGACCCCGAAGGCAACACCGTGGAGTTGAAAGGTCCGGCCGACACGGCCCTACCGAGCGCCTGATCCTGGCCGTTCAGGGCGTATCGAGGCAGGGTGCGATGATCTCGTGTGCCCTTATGGCTGTCGGTTCGGATACCGGTGCCTCTTGCGTAAACCGCTCGCCGCGCTTTCATGGCACATGATGCCTGCCAGGAGACGACCATGCTGAGGCTTTCGGTGCTCGATCAGTCGACCGTGGTGTCCGGGCGCTCCCCCGATGTCTCGATCCGCGAAAGCATCCGGCTGGCGCAGCATTGCGAGGCACTGGGGTACGACCGGTATTGGTGCGCCGAACACCATAACTCCCCGGCGCAGGCCGGGACCGCGCCGGAAATCCTGATCGCCGCGATTGCCGCGACGACATCCCGGATCCGGATCGGGTCGGCCGGGGTGATGCTGCCGCATTACGCGTCGCTGAAAGTCGCCGAACAGTTCCGGGTGCTGGACGCCATCGCGCCGGGGCGGATCGATCTGGGGCTGGGACGCGCGCCGGGGTCCGACGGGCGGACGGCTTACGCGTTGAATCCACAGGCGGAAACCGCGGCCGAACATTTCCCCGCCCAGGTGCGCGATATCCTGGCCTGGATCGCCGGCGAAAAACTGGTGGAGGCGCATCCGTTCCGCGACATCATGGCGCAACCGCAAGGCCCGACCACGCCCGATGTCTGGATTCTGGGCAGTTCCGACTATGGCGCTCAGGTCGCCGCCTATTTCGGGCTGCCATTCTGTTTCGCGCATTTCATCACCGATGGCCGAACGGTGGACCAGGCCTTCGCGCAATACCGCCAGACCTATCGGCCGAGCGCCGCTCATCCGGAACCTTACGCCGCGCTGTGCGTCTGGGCGATGGCGGCGGAGACCGAGGAGCAAGCCGCCTGGCTGTTCAAATCCCGCGAAACATCCCGGCTCTGGCGCGACCGCGGGATCGTGGCGGCGCTGCCGTCGCCGGAGGAAGCCGCCGCCCTGACGTTCTCGGCCGGCGAGCAGGAACGGCTGGAACGGATCCGGTCGCGGGCGCTTTACGGGACTCCGGACGTGGTTGGCGGCAAGCTGCGAGCACTGGCCGAGGAACACCAGATCGGCGAGATCGCCATCCTGACGACGATGCACGATCCGGAGGCGCGCCGTCGGTCCTATACGTTGTTGGCGCGGGAATTTGGGCTAGGAACGATAGATGTCCCGGCGCGGGCCGCCGCCGACTGACGCTTTCCCCCGCCACGTCTGGAAGCGCCACACCAGCCAGGCGACCACCGCCGCGCCGATCGCAACCGGCAGGATGATCAGCGCCAGCCAAAGCGCGAACGCGGCGAGGGTCAACGCCCCGGCCAGCACGGCGATCACGATCGCCCAGATCATGACGCGGGCCATGAAGGGGGGTTTGTGGGGCGTGCGATATTCCCCTTCGATCGTCATATCCAGTTCAGGCGGTCGGTTGCTCATGGGAGGAATTTGGCGCCACCTCGCCCGTTGTTCAAGGTTTCGATATCACGGTCGAGTTCATGGCCAGCGCGTTCCGCTGTCGAAATACGCCGTGACGCCCCGTCGATCGGCACCATCGGATCGAGGCACGACTGTGCGCATTCGGCCGGCAATTCCCATCATGGCCGACCGAGGCATTCGCCCGGTCAGGTTCGGCCATCGGAGTGTCATCGCGCCGTTTTCAACCGTGGGTGTGCGGTTTTGACGTTCGAAGCAGAGGGTCATGGGGATTGTGCCGGGATCCTAGGGCATGAGATCGGTTGAATGTTTGCTTTTTGTTCTAGATCGAGCGCGGTCTCAGTGGCAAGCAAAAAGCGAATTTCGGCGGCGAAATATGGGGTTTGACGTCAAAATCGTCAGTTTTGTGGTGTTTTGCCTGGATTTTAGGCGATGGCTAACAAAAACCCTGAATGGTTAATTTCGCACGAAACGGGATCTTGGCGGTTTTCACCGGAGCTGACATCCGAGGTTCGGATTGGGTTACTAGTCTCTGATATAACTGAATTTATCCGGGTTCTTCAGATTCTACTTTAAGTTCGGGGTTCTTTGTAATCCGTTCCGGTCAGGCGCGGATAAGGGGGGTGTTCGTTACGAAGCAATGCGGGACTCGGGGGGTATTGTTCCGGTCCCATGCGGTTAACTCTGTCGTTCATAATTGCGTGTGAATTGGGCAGATGGCTGCTTTCGAGGCGGGTCGGCGTCGGGTTGGCTTGGATGTGACGACTCGGGGCCATCGTGAGGGGTGCTGGCTTTCGGCCGCCGAATTCGCAATCGCTAGGCCGCGAACCGCCCATCGTCCAGGGCGCGGGCCTGACCCAGGGCGACCAGGGTTTGCAGCATGCGGGGCAGGCGGTCGCCGCGCGGGGTGCCTTTGAAGCGGCGGGAGAGGTCTCGGGCGGTAACGGGACCCTGGCGCAGGGCCGCCCGCAGCACCACGAACTGCGCCGGTTCCTCCTTCGGCCACCGCTCGGCTGCCGCCGCCACGGCATCGGTGTCCACGTCCAGGCTGGTCTGGCGAGCGGCACGGGCGGTGTCCTCGGGCGCCTGGAACGCGGGGCGGAGCCAGCGGATTTTTCCGTCCTGTTCCTCTCGCACGCGTTCGGCGTTCAGCGCCACGATGCGGGCGATGGTGTCGGCGTCCGGCAGGTCGGCGGGCCAGCCATAGGCGGCGGCGACGGCGGTATCCAGGCGGTCGTGCAGTTCGCGCAGAATGGTGACCTGGCCGGCGTCGTGGATGTCGCGGTCGGCGGGAGAAAGCGGCGTGCCGGCGCGGATCGCGGCCAGGACGTTATACAACGCGGTCAGAGTCAGATGGGGATGCGCGGCGATGCGGGTTTTCCGAAGCGCGTCGAGTTCCTCGGCAATCGCGGCGATGGTGGCGCGTTGATGGGGTGTGGGGTCGGGGAACGGGTAGGGGTCGAAGCATTGGGTTTTGGCGTAGACGGGGTCGTTGCCAACGCCGAGCCAGTTGCCTTGCGCGAGCATCCAGGCGACGTGATGGTGGCTTTGCAGGACGCCCAAGTGGAAGGCGTCGTCCGAGGCGATTACCACAACCTTGTCGTCAACGATGATGCTGGAGGAGATGAAGGAAAACACGCGATGCTTCGCGGTATCCACCGTAACGACGACACGCGACAAACCCGCTACCGCAGGCCGAAGCTCGCGACGCGGCTCACCAAAAATCCACCAGTTGTTGCGATAGGACGCACGATTGTTTAAGTCACGCTCCGGTCGGACGGTCAGAACGAGATGCTGATATACGGCAGAAAATCTATGCCTTACGGTCTCTTCGGAAAGACCAAACAAATCTATTACCAGAAGTCCGCGCGATTGCTGTTGGATATCGCGACCGTTTCGGTAAGGTCGGATGTGATCGTCCAAGCCGGCTACCGTGCCGAGACCCAATTGCGTTGCTTGGGCCGGTGTCACGATAAAGCCCGCGCCATGGAGCTTTACACCGTCCCATGCGAGACGCGTGTTCGCCTGCAATCGCTTCGCAACCCTCACATCCGTGCCAATGGTCAGGTCGGCGTTTATTCGGCCCTCGTCCCTATCCAGCGTTACAACAGGAACGCCGTCTGCGCCCTCCTCCTCAGTCACCACGCGCGCCAACACACCGGTGCCCGAGCCACTCGCTGCCGCGGTCATCGCAATGCGAACAGCGGCGCTACCCTTACCAATGGTCCACGGGTGACTTGGCACCGCGAATGTCAGATGGATCGGTTTCCGTGCGTTCAACGCCTCGGCCACCACCCGCCGGCAGAACACCTGCCGCAGGGAGTTCGACGTAATGAACCCGAACCGCGCGATCTTCCCCGCCGCCAGCAACTGCGCTGCCTTCCGCCAGAAGAACAACGCGATATCGGCGGACCGGTTGACCTTCGGATAGGTGTCCCACAGCGACAGCGTGTAGCCGTCCCCCAGATCCTCTCGCAGATCCTTCCCAGCAATGAATGGCGGATTGCCCACGATGAAATCCACATCCGGCGGCCAAACCGTTGCTTTCGGCTGCACCGGCCGCATCGCCACCACACGGTCGGTTTCGTCCGGCACCGCCTCTCCGGTGATCGGATGCAGTTTCGTCCGCCCGCCCCAGCGGGTCAGGCTGCGGCCCTGGTCGTCCTTGGCGATTTCTTCCTTCGTGTAGTCCAGCAATGCATCGGCGCGCTGAATATTATGGAAATCTCGCAGGATCGGCTCCGCGATCTCCCGCCCCGGACGATTGCGGAAATGCCATTGTAGGTAGCCGAGCCAGAGGACGAGTTCGGCGACGGGGACGGCGCGGGGGTTGAGTTCCAGGCCGAGGAACTGGTGCGGATCGACGCTGGCCTGGGTCAGGTCGAACCGGTCGCCCTCGCCCGGTTCCAGGTTGGCGAGCAGGTCCAGCACCTCCCCTTCCAGGCGCTTCATCATGTCCAGCGCGACATAGAGGAAATTGCCCGACCCGCAGGCGGGATCGAGCACCCGGACGGTGCACAGGCGCGCATGAAAGGCACGAACGGCTGCGGCGGCGGCTTTGGTGTCACCGGCCTCTGATTTGACCAGGGCGACGGCCTTGACGCCGTTCCAGTCCTCCAACAACGGGTCGATGACGACGGGCTGAACCAGGCGTTCGACGAAGGCGCGGGGGGTGAAATGGGCGCCGAGCCGGCTGCGTTCCTTGGAGTCGATGGCGTTTTCGAGGAGGGTGCCGAAGATGGCGGGCTCGACCTCCGACCAGTCGCGGCGGGATGCGATGATCAGCAGGGTGATCATGTCGGGGTCCAGGCGCAGCGGCTCGACGGCGCCGTGCGGGCCGGGGGCGAACAGGCCGCCGTTGAACTGGCGGATATCGGCGCGGATGGCGGCGGAAAACCCGCCCTTGTCCATGCTGCGCCACAGATCGCCGACCAGACCGACGAAGGATGCGGGGTTGGCGTGGCAGTCCACCAGCAGGTCGGTGAAGGCGGTGCGGGTTGGCAGCAGCCCGACGGATTGGGCGAACATGGAAAAGACGCAGCGCATCAGGAAGCTGGCGACGATGTCCGGTGGGTGGCCGCGGTCTTCCAGCGCCTCCACCAGATGCGCCAGATGGGCGGCGATTTCCTTGGTGACCTGCACGCGCCGATGCGTGGGGTCGAGCCCCATCGGGTTCAGCCAGATCGCCTGCAAGCGGTCGCGGATGTCCGGGTCGGTCAGGTCGGTCAGGTAGACGCGGAACCGCTCGCGGTCGGGGAACTGGGCGTAGTGTTTTCCGGTGCGGCTAAAATCGGCATAGATGTCGATGCAGAAGCCGACATCGCAGACCAGGACGAAGGGCGGCCAGCCTTCCTCGACGGGAAGGTCTCGGGCGTAGTCCTCGGCCTGGCCCTTGGCCTTCAGCATCGCCTGCGCCCAACCGCGCGATTGGCGGATCACCGCTCGGCGTTCCATTTCGGATGTGGGGCCGAAGAACAAAGACTGTTGTTGCGTGGCATCGTGTCCCTGCTTGGCTTCCAGGACGAAACAGTCACGCTTGTAGAGGTCGATGCGGCGGTTGGATTCGGTGCCGTCGCGCTCGTGGCGGACGACCGCCCGCTCAAACCGATAGGCGCCCTGGCTGCCGGTGGCTGCGTTGGGGCGGGGGACAATCAGGATGTCGCAAAGTTCGGCCAGGAACAGGGCGTAGTTCGCACGTTCGGCGCCGCCGGTGCCCTGCCAGCGGGCGATGAAGGTGTCGATCTCGGGTGAAGTGGTCATGACGGGTAGAGGGACATGTCCTGGGTTGCGGTATGCATCCCACATGCGCGGGTGTTCGGCCAGTGTTGCCAGTGGGGTGTCCAGCAATTCTCAATGCGGACGAATCGCAGTCGCATTTGCCGCCGGATGATCGGCGACGGGTTGACCGAGTCCGATCCGCCACAGTCGGAAGACAATCGTCCCGGTCGCCCAGATAGGGGATTCGCAAGCGGCTCGGTCTCCGGTTCA
>CALQHT020000280.1 GCA_943330455.2 Nitrosovibrio sp. Nv4
CCTCCCGAACTATCTCGGATGGCGCCGGACCTTGGAAGCGATGGGTCAGACCGCGAGTTCGGCCGCCATGATCCTCGGAGCCATCGGTCTGGGGCCATACCAACAGAAAACGCTATAAGAGCCTAAAGTAAACTCTCAAAACGACCTGATTCGTCGTGCCCTGTCAGTCACATGGCGGGCGATCCCGATGTCGGATCTTAAAGACCGCGAGGACCGAGGCAGGTCTCCACCCAGACTGTCTCAAAACAAGGACGGTCGCGTTAACCGGCCGCACGCTATTTCTACAAACGACCTCTGATCAATATGTTACGGACCGGCCTTCATCCAGAAATTCGGCCCGGAGTTGAATTTCCTTGCCACGGGGCATCCTGTCGGCCTAGAACATAAAGTGAATATATGGGCCCGCTCATGACATCCAACCCGCGCAGAAACCAACCGCACGGGTCCGAATCCGGCCTGCGACGCAGTGAGGGTACCCGTGTTGTGGTACGTTTATCGGCAACCTGCCACCCGACTGGCACCTCCTCTGGCACCTCCCCTGGCGCCTCCCCGTCGATCCGGAGCAGCCCGGCCTCCGAGCCGCCGGCGAGCGCGTCTCTCCGACCTGATCCACCTGGATGCCATCAAGCAGGGCAAGGCGGTCCGTTCGCCGGCGGGACCGTCTCATCCCATTGGCCGGATCATTCCTTCCGGACGATGCCCAGGCGGTCCATGGCGCCGCGATAGGCCACGATCTGCCGCTGCCCGAACGCCGTATAGTCGGCCGAGTTCATATAGCGGTTGGGTTGGTCGAGCTGCCGCAGGACGGCCTCGTGTTCCGGCGTGTCCATGGCCTTCTTGAATCCATCATGCAGGATCCGCACGACGGCCGGGTCCATGCCCTTGGGCCCCGCCAGCCCATAGGGGAAGTTCAAATCGATCTCGGACTTCAACCCGAGCTGGTTGAGACCGGGAACGTCCGGATAGCGCGGGCTGGGATCGTCGGTCAGCCACAACACCGGGCGAGCCTGGCCGGCATCGATGATCGGAAAGACATTGCCGCCCACCGCGGTCAGGTCGATATGCTCGCCCAGCATCGCGGCCACCTGCTCGGAGGCGCCACGGAACGGGACGTGCCGCATCTTCAAGCCCAACGGATAGGCCGCGGATTCGAAGGCAAGATGCGTGGCGCTGCCGAGGCCGGGCGTGGAATAGGTCAGTTTGAGCGGATAGGCGCGGGCTTCCGCGGCGATTTCGGCCCAGTTCTTCCAGCGCGCATCGTCCTTTACCGCGACCAGAATGCGATAGCCGGACAAGCCGATGATATAGGTAAAGTCCTTGGCGGGATCGAACGCGACCTTTTGCAGGTTGGGGACGGTGTAGATGCCGGCGCCGACATAGGAAATCGTGTAGCCGTCGGGCTTGGCGGTCTGCGCCATCACGGCCGGCCCGACCGTGCCGCCGCCGCCCAGTTTGTTCTCGACCACGACCGGCACGCCGAACACGTCCTTGGCCTTGGCCGCCAGGACTCGCAGATGAATGTCGGACGGTCCCCCGGCGGCGAACACGTTGATCAGGGTGATCGGGCGGGACGGGAAGCCATGTGGCGCCTGGGCATGCGCGGGTCCGCAGACGAGCCCGAGGCAAGCCAGAGCGGCCAGGATGAAGGTCGATCGGACCATGATGTCCTCCCAGGTGGATTTTGGCCGGGTTTCAGCCACTGGCCGCGTTATTGGCCAACGCGCGCCCTGACGCAGGGACGCCGGAGGCACGGGTGCGGCATCATCCGCACCCGGCAGTCCAGACCCGATCCGGAACACCGGATCGGGTCATTCTCATCAGCCGAGATGCTTGGCGAAGAAGTCCATCGTCCTGGTCTGCGCCAGCTCATAGTCGGGCTGGCTGAAGCTGCCGCGCTCATCGCAGCCGAAGCCGTGCTGGGCGCCCATATAGACATAGGACTCGACCTTCGGCTGAGCGGCCTTGATCGCGTCCACATCGGTCATCGGGATCGATGCGTCCTTCTCGCCGAAATGCATCTGCACGGCGCAGTTCGGACGCTCATCCTTGGTGCCGGCGATGCCGCCGCCGTACCAGCAGGAGGACGCGGCGAACTTGGTGGTCCGCGTTGCGCCCCACCAGGAAACCGTCCCGCCGAAGCAGTAGCCGACAATGCCGAGCTTCTTGCCGGCGAGGTGGGCGGCGGAAGCCTCGATGTCGGCCATGACCTGGGCGTCCGACAGCTTCATGCGAAACTCCCGGCCTTTCGCGACATCGTCGGCGGTATAGCCAAGCTCGACACCGCGGTCGGTGCGGTCGAACAGAGCGGGGCAAACGACCGCGTAGCCCGCGGCCGCGAACCGGTCGGCCATGTCACGCATGTGGTGGTTGACGCCGAAAATCTCCTGCACGACCACGATGCCCTTGGTGGCATTGTCGGGTGCCGCGACATAGGCGGAGAAGCTATGTCCGTCCGCTGCCTTAAGCTCAATCGTCTTTCCCATGGCCAAAACCTCTCACATGAACTGCCATATCGCAGGCCGCCAGGATGGCGTTCCCGTCGTGATCGTCAATGGCGAGAGGATGAAAATCGCACATCGGTGATCCGCCGGACATGGCGTGCGGCTTTTGGCGGGGCGCGCGACCGAGCCGGCCGCCGCTTGGTGTCAGGGACCGGCGAAGCGGGCAAACGACACCGCCAGCACCTCATAAATCGGCCTTTTGAACGGCACCGCCATGCCTGGCAGTTCCGACAAGTCAGCCCAGCGCCAGGCGTCGAACTCCGGATGAGGATCGAGGTCCAGCCGAATATCGCTGTCCTGGCCGGTGAACCGCAGCGCATACCAACGCTGGCGCTGTCCGCGATAACGGCCGCGCAGCGCCACCCCGATCAGGTGCGATGGCAGATCATAGGTCAGCCACTCGGAATGCTCGCCGATGATCTCCGCCTTGTCGGTGCCGATCTCCTCCGCCAGTTCCCGCAGAACGGCGGCGCGAGGATCCTCATCGTCATCGATCCCGCCCTGCGGCAACTGCCACCCGCCCGCGGCCCCTTCCGCGTTCGGCAAATCCGCGCGCCTGGCCACGAAGATGCGTCCCTGGTCGTTGAACAGCACGGCGCCGACATTGGGGCGATACGGAAGGTCCATCAGTTCTTGGTCCCGCCAGCAGGGGATTCGACCAGCGCGGTCACCGGCGCCAGAACCAACCCCCCATTGTTGAGCGAATTGGTCCAGGCGGCGATCCGCTCCAACGTCATCGGGCGCGGCGCCGTGGCCATGCCAAGCGCGCTGCCGCGATCTTTCGCCAGCCGGGACAGTTCCTCCAACCGAGCGTCCAGGGCCTCCCGGCTGGCGGGTTCATCGACAACGAGGTCGACCGAAACGCTCCAGGCCACTTTGGAGCGAGCCTGGCCGAGGCGCGCATCGACATAGAGCAGGCCCCGCGATCGCAACACCGACAGGACGGCATCCATCTGGTCGGTCATCAGGGAGAACCGCTCGCCCCGCATCGGTCCCAGGATATTCGTCACCCCGACATAGCCGCCGATCCGCGAGAGGACCCAATTCAACTGTTCCAGATTTTGCGCGGGCGGTTGATTGGTCATCAAGGCTCTGATGCCGGGATCGTTCAGCGGAAACCCCTCGGGTTCCATGGGCAAGGAGATCAGATACTCGTGCCCTGCAATCCGCGCCGCCGACAGCGATTTCTGGAAATGTTCGGCGTATGGGGAAACCGCGAAGGTCACGCCGCTGGGCAGGGTTCGTGCGGCGGCGATGCTGTCAGCCTCGTTCATGCCGATGCCGGCGACAATCAGTCCGACCCGCGCCCGCTTGGTCTCTCGGTCGAAGGGCGCCGCGTAGACCTGCATGGGCATGCGGCCATCGCTGGAAATCCGAGGCAGCATGTCGCCGCGTGCGGCTGGATTGGACTCCAGCAGGCCAGGGTCGGGGTCGGCGACCGCACCGGGCGCGTCTCGTCCCGGGCGATCCTGGGGCAGGGCCGCCGCCGGCCGCTGTTCCGCGACGACCGGCCGGGGTTCGGGCGCCGGATGGGCGGTCGGAGTCGGTTTCACCTCCGCCTTTGGGGCATGCGACGTTGGCGGGCCGAGGATTTGCAACGTCACGCCGGCCGCACCCAGAAGGCCCAGGACGACCATCCAGGCGCGGGCCAAGCCCCACCAGCCGGCGAATATCAGGCGCAGGCGGCCGAACATGTGGGTCGGATCAGGCAGTACCGCGGCTCAGTTCGCCGCGGCGCTCTTGCGCGCGATCATGGCCTTGGCCAGGACCAGGGCCTGCTGCAACTGGAAATCCGTCTCGTCGGGCTTGGCCGGGTCGAATTTCGGGAAGCCTTCCGGCGGCTTGGCGGGCAGTTCGCCGGCGATCGGTGGGATGTCGGTGCGTGGCGGCAGCGGCAGGGCGCCCGTCCCACCTTGGTTGCTCAGCACGCGATTGAGGTCGGATTCCCGCTCCGCCCCGAAGCGGATCGGATCTTCGCGGGTTTCCGCCACGTTGACGTCCGGCGTGATGCCCAGCGCCTGGATCGACCGGCCGGAGGGGGTGTAGTACCGCGCCGTCGTCAGGCGCATGGCGCCGTTGCCGGGCAGCGGCATGACGGTCTGCACCGATCCCTTGCCGAAGCTGCGGGTCCCCAGAAGGATCGCGCGGTGGTGGTCCTGCAGGGCACCCGCTACGATTTCCGACGCCGAGGCCGATCCTCCGTTGATCAGCACGACGATCGGCGCGCCGTCCATCAGGTCGCCACCCTTGGCGTCCCAGCGTTGGCTGTCCTCCGAATGACGCGCCCGGGTCGAGACGACTTCGCCCTGGCTGAGGAATTCCGACGACACCGCGACCGCCTGGTCGAGCAACCCACCCGGGTTGTTGCGGAGATCCAGGACCAGGGCCTTCAGCTTGCCGCCGGATGCCTGTTTGTTCAGGTTGCGGATCGCCTGCTTCACGCCGGACGCGGCCTGCTCACTGAACTGGGACAGCCGCAAATAGCCGATGTCGTCCGGCTGCATGCGCGACTTGACGACCTGGATGTGGATCGTCTCGCGGACCAACGGGACCTCGATCGGCTTGTCGACACTCTGGCGCTTGATGGTCAGAACGATGCGGGAATTGGGCGGGCCGCGCATCCGCTCGACCGCTTCGTTCAGGGTCAGGCCGATCACGGTCTTGCCATCCAGGGCCGTGATGATGTCGCCGGGCTTGATGCCGGCCCGGAAGGCTGGCGTGTCATCGATCGGGGAGACGACCTTGATCAGGCCCTTTTCCTCGGTGACTTCGATGCCGAGACCGCCGAATTCGCCCTTGGTCTGAACCTGCATGTCCTTGAATGCCTTGGCATTCATGTAGGAACTATGGGCGTCCAGACCGGTCAGCATACCGTTGATGGCATTTTCGATCAGTTGGCGGTCGTTGACCGGCTCCACATACTCGGCGCGGACGCGTTCCAGCACGTCGCCGAACACTTTCAGCAACTGGTAGATTTCGGTGCGCGATCCATCCTGGGCGAAGGCGCTGCCCAGCACGTTGTAGGTCGGCCCGGCGATGATGCCGGCGACAAAGGCCGTCCCGATCAATAACCCGTTGCGCCAACGCCGCTGACGAACTTCCATTGCACACGCCCCTTCGGGTTACGCGCCTCTCCGATCATCACGGCCGGGCCTGACCATGCCGGGCTTGACCATGAGAGAGGGGTGCGCCCCACCAAACTCAAACACGCAACGCACGAATCTAGACTGTCTTTTCGCGCGTGCCCATATGCGTCGTCCACTACTCATTTGCGGTCCCGGGGCGCGCGCGGTGGTTAGACTGGGCATTTTTCAGCCGCTTCGGCGGTGCGTCCTCAACCGGCGGTCCGCAGCCAAGGGGCCGGATTGACCGGATGGCCGTCCTGGCGGAGTTCGACATACAGCGATGGGCGCCGTCCGGTGCCACCCGGTTGCCAATCCGGCATCACGCCCACGGGCTCCCCCATTTGTACGGATTGCCCGGCTTTGGTGTCCAGCCGGTCCAATCCGGCCATGACGACATGGTATCCGCCGCCGCAATCCACGATCACCAACAGCCCGTAGCTGCGAAACTGGTCGGAGAACACGACTCGCCCGCTGCACGGTGCGACAACGCGCGCGGCGGGTGCGACCTGGTAGGAGACCCCGGTTGCCGGACCGGCTTCGGTGCCATCCCCCCAAGACCGGACGATGCGTCCGGCGACGGGCGCCACCAGTTGGCCCTTGGCCTGGCTGCCTGTGGGGATTGTGCCTGCTCCCGTCGGGCGGGCGAGCGCGGCCTCTTTCTTTCGTGCGGCTTCGGCTTCCGCGGCGCGCTTCTGGCGGTCCAGCCGCACGGCTTCTTCGCGAGCATGCGCCTCTTCGGTCCGGCGCTGGGTTTCGATCGCGGCCAACGCCTGCCGCAGCGACTCAGCCCGCAGGACCTCCGCCGCCGCTCGCCCGCCCGCCCGTTCGGCTTCGCTTTCAGCGCGGGCGCGTTGTGCTCGGGCTGCCGCGATTTCGCGTCCCAACGCCTCCGATTCCGCGGCCTGGGCCGCGACGGCATGGGCGTATTTGGGCGATTCGGCCTTGACCGCGCGAGTCGCGGCATCCAGGTCGAGTTGGTCCTGTCGCAAGGCTTCGGCTTCGGTTTCCAGTTGGCGGGACAGGAATTTCAGCACCAGGATGCCGCGCAGCCGATCTTCGGGCGGTGCGGGCACGGCCAGCAGGGTTTCCACGGGATAAAGCGACAGGCGCTGGATCAACGGCAGCAGCGGCTGCATCGCTTCGGCGCGGGCGGCCAGCTTGGCTTCGGCGTCCCGTCGGCGCGCGGCCAGGTCGTCCAGGCGGGCGGCCGCGTCGGCCGTTGCGGTCTCCGCCACGCGCAGTTTTGCGGCGGCGGCGATGCGGGCGGCGGTCAGGCGCTGCTCCTCGGCCGCGGCCTGGGCGGCACGGGCCTCGGCGTCCTTCTGTTCGGCAAGCCGAGCGGCGCGGGATTGTTCGGAGTCGCGGATATCCTGCTGCGTGACACCTTTGGGTGCTTGCGGCGCGGCATGGGCCGGGGGGACCCAGGCGAGCAGCATCAGTCCGAGCAGGCTACTCCGCGGCGCGGGCAGCATCTTCGCGGAGCGCGGGGGCGGGTTCCGGCAGGAGAATCGATTTCCCGGTCATTTCCTGGGGCTGCGGCAATCCCATCAGGCTCAGCAGGGTCGGCGCGAGGTCGGCCAGCCGTCCGTCATGGATGGTCTGGCCCGGGTCGCCCATCAGAAGGACCGGGACCGGGTTGGTGGTGTGGGATGTGTGCGGGCCGCCGGTTTCGGGATCGCGCATCATCTCGCAATTGCCGTGATCGGCGGTGATCAGCAGCGCACCGCCTTGTTTGCGGATGGCCTCGGCGATGCGTCCCAGGCCGGTATCGACGGTTTCGACCGCCTTGATCGCGGCGGGCAGACTGCCGGTATGGCCGACCATGTCGGGATTCGCGAAATTCAGCACGATCAGGTCGAATTTGCCGGTGCCGATCGCCTCGACCGCCCGATCGGTCAATTCCGCCGCCGACATTTCCGGTTGCAGGTCGTAGGTCGCGACTTTCGGGGATGGCACCATGATCCGCTCTTCGCCCGGATATGGCGTCTCCTGGCCGCCGTTCAGGAAGTAGGTCACGTGCGGGTATTTCTCGGTTTCCGCCATGCGCAATTGCGTGCGTCCGGCGGCGGCGACGACGCTGCCCAGGATGTTGTGCAGGGTTTCCGGCGCGAACAGCACGCCCAGGAACGGGGCCAGGGCGTCGGAGTAGCGGGTCATGCCCACCGCGGCGGCGAAGCGGATCGTGCGGGCGCGCGGGAAGCCGTCGAAGGCGGGATCGAGGAAGGCGGCCAGGATTTCGCGAACCCGGTCGGCACGGAAGTTGAAGCACAGGATGGCGTCGCCGTTCTTCATGCCGCTGTAGTCACCGATCACGGCGGGGGG
The DNA here is from genome assembly GCA_943330455.2 of Nitrosovibrio sp. Nv4. Classification (GTDB taxonomy): domain Bacteria; phylum Pseudomonadota; class Alphaproteobacteria; order Acetobacterales; family Acetobacteraceae; genus Rhodopila. The sequence goes on from CALQHT020000280.1 coordinate 7,949, forward strand.
AACGAATTCATCGAAATGCCCCTGGGCGTAGGCGGCTCGAACCACCTCCAGCGGGTCGGCGAAGCGCTCTCCCGTGGCCTCGGCCATGGCGGCATAGGCCTTGGAGACCCGGTCCCAGCGCTTGTCGCGGTCCATGACGAAATAGCGGCCCATGACGGTGGCGATCTTCACGCCTTCGGGCAGGGCGTCGCGCAGCCGGGTCAGATCATCGACCGCCGATTGCGGCGGCGTGTCGCGGCCGTCGGTGAAGGCGTGCACGACCGTCTTGACCCCGGCATCATGCAGCAGGTGAGCCATCGCGGCCGCGTGATCCTGGTGGGAATGCACGCCGCCCGGGGAGACGAGACCGAGCAGATGGCAGGTGCCGCCCGAGGTCTTCAGGGCGGCGACCAGTTCCAGAAAGGCCGGCGCCCGGGCGATGGAGCCGTCACGCACGGCGTCGCCGATCCGGACGAGTTCCTGCTTCACGACGCGGCCGGCGCCGATGTTCAGGTGGCCGACCTCGGAATTGCCCATTTGCCCGGTGGGCAGGCCGACATCGCGCCCGGATGTGTGGATGAGCGCATGCGGGCAGGAGTCCCACAGGGCGGTGAAGTTCGGGGTCTTCGCCAGGCGAACCGCGTTGTCGGCGATTTCTTCCC
>CALQHT020000281.1 GCA_943330455.2 Nitrosovibrio sp. Nv4
ATGACTGTATTCCTGTGCGGTTCCATGTGATTCGACCCTGTCCCGATTCGCGGTGTTGCGATGGGTTCGAGTCGAATCCATAAATATGGAAAGTACAAGTTATTTAAACCGGACAGCCGTGGGTCAAGCCCGGCAATGACGGTGAGGCATGTATCCCGGTCTATAGCTAGAGTCGCCAATGTTGCTCCGCACAATGTTGAATCGCACCCAGTTGGGTTTTCCAAGTGGCTCGTTCGGGATATCCTTCAATCGATGTTTCCCGTATGCTGGACCATTCTGAGCACCTTGGATGAGCGCTCGGCAAGAACCCATCCTGTGTCAGATTGCCAGCCTAACGGGACAATTCCGGATCAAACCAAACAGAGGAAACAAAGATGGCACGACTGGCCGGACGCAAGATCATCATCACGGGCGGCGCCTCGGGCATCGGGCGTGCCACGGCGCGCCTGTTCCGCCAGGAAGGCGCCGCGGTCGCGATTCTCGACCGGTCGGACAATGCCGCGAAAGCGGTTGCCGATGAAATTGGCGCGGTGGCGATCGCCTGCGACGTTTCGGACCCGGCGTCCATCACCGCGGCGATCAACAAGGCAGCAGAGGCCATGGGCGGGCTGGACGGCGTCGTCAATGCCGCGGGCATTCTGGCCGAAACCGGCATTGCCGACACATCGGCGGAGGTGTTCGCCCGCACGCTCGCGGTCAATCTGACCGGCACCTTCCTGGTGATCCAGGCCGCCGCGCCGCTGATGCAGAAGGAAGGCAAGGGCACGATCGTGAACATCGCCTCCGGCGTCGGGCTGATGCCGACCGGGCCGGGAAGCATTGCCTATGTCGCATCCAAGGGCGGCGTCGTCGCGCTCACCAAATCGGCGGCGATGGAGCTGGCGCCCAATATCCGCGTGAACTCGGTCTGCCCGGGCGCTGTGGAAACCGCAATGACCGCCGGTCATATCCGCACCGCCGCCGGCGACCCCAACCCCGCGATCACCGCCCGCTATGCCCTGGGCCGGCACGCCCAGCCGGAGGAACTGGCGGCGGCGATCCTGTTCCTGACGACGGATGAGTCATCGTTCATGACCGGGATTGCGCTGCCGGTCGATGGCGGACGCACCTTCCACTGAGGTTGGGCGGGGTGTCGTTCCTGGGATAGGGCGCTGGAGAAAATTTCCCCCTCCCCTTCCGGACTTGGGCCGCGAAGCGGACCAAGGTCGGGGGGGACGGTATTCACGCAATATTCGCGCGGAATCCTCCCCTCCCGCAAGAGGAGGGGGAGGATTTTCTATAAGGGCGACCGCTCCTCGCCTTATGCCGCGTAATACCCGCCGTCGACCACGTGGGATGCGCCGGTCATGAATGACGCCTTGTCGGAGCACATCCAGACCACGGCCTCGGCGATTTCTTCCGGCAGGCCCATCCGGCGCATCGGCACCTTTGCCATCAGAGCGTCCAACCGCGTGCGCACCGTTTCCTCGGTCATCGGGGTGGCGATGTAGCCGGGATTGACGCAATTCACGCGGATATTATCGCGCGCATATTCCATCGCCGCGGTCTTCGTCAGACCCACCACACCGTGCTTCGCCGCAACATAATGCGCGGAGGTCGCCAGGCCGATCAGACCGGCGATCGATGCTGTATTGACGATTGCCCCGCCTCCCTGGGCCAGCATCTGGATGACTTCGTGTTTCATGCACAGGAACACGCCGGTCAGGTTGATCGCCAGCATCCCATCGAAACTGGCGCGCGACATCTCATGCAAACGTTGGTTGCGCGGACCGACCACACCGCCGCCGATGCCCGCGTTGTTGAACGCGCAATCGACCCGTCCGAACGCGGCCACCGTGCGCGCGACCATGGCCGCCACATCGTCCTCGTTCGCCACATCGCCGCCGATGGCGATGGCCTGGCCACCCGCGGCATTGATCAGCGCGACGGTTTCCGCGGCGCGTTCCTCTGTCCGGTCGGCCACCGCGACGCGCGCGCCCTCCCTCGCCATTGCTAGCGACGTCGCGCGCCCGATGCCAGATGCGCCCCCGGTGACGAGCGCGGCCTTACCCGCGAGAATGCCTGTCATGCTGTTCCTCCATCAATTCGAAATTGCCCGAAAAGCTCCGTCTATCCGGCGTTTCGGAAGGACGGATATCAGGCCAGGGCGATCTCCCGCTAGCCCGCCGCGGCGACACCAACGCGACGATCGCGCTACACCCCGTATCCGCCGCTGTAGCACATGATCTTGCGGATCTGTCGGCCCTACACATTCCGGTTGACGCCGGTCATCCAGGAACCCACCTCGCTGGTCAGCTTCCCTGCCCCATCGGCTTGACGTGCTCGGTCCCGTTCGTCGTCGCGGCGATCCTGGTCAGGCCGCATTCATGCGCATGTTGGGCCAATCCGCTCACCCAATCGACGCTGTATGTGGTGGCACGTCGCACCGTCGGATGTCGCGGTTCTCGTATGGTACCGAGCCCCGGCCATCGACGGGTTCTTGCCTGCCTCCCGGGGCATGGGTTGTTGCCAAACAGTGCTCGATCACGCGAGGCACCGCGCTGGCCCGTTGGCTATGTCGCTATACGACGGACCCCGCGCCGCACGCGTCGTGGGACGAATCCGGGCGTTGGGCCGTTTCGATGATCGCCGCTTCCGGATGGGCGTAGGCCCATCCGGAGACCGTCGGTTACTCCGCGGCCATATTCGGCGTGAATTCCAAGGGCAGGCCCTTGTGGCCGGTCAGTCGTTCGCCTTCCTCATACATCTCGAAGGCTCGTTTCTTCAGCGCCGGTACGACCGCGGCGATCTTTTCCAGGTCCAGATCGGCCGCGATACCGGGGTAGCCGGCGCGGTCGATCATGGCGCCGAGCTTGCGGTTTTCGATCTGCTCGAAGGTCCAGACCAGGGGATCGTCGACGATGGTCATGTCCCAGTTGATGCGGTGGTTCTTGTTACGTGGGCCATAATGGTAATGGGCGCCGTTCCAGAAACAGTCGAACGCCAGGAGTTCGGTTTCCTCGACATAGGACTTGCCCTTCGACCCGCCAACATCGCCCAGAACGTGGATTGCGAGGCCGCCGTCGCCGTTGCGCTGGCGCCGCATTTCCAGGCCGAAGCGGATGTTCCCGGCCTCAAAGATTTCCGTGCCGCGATTGTGCTTAACGGTGTTGCGCTTGGCGATGAACGTATCCCGCGCGGAGGATTCCACCTCGGGCAGGATGCTTTGCACGGCGGCGAGGTCGGTTGCATCCGCGATGGACTTGTATCCCGCGCGTTCCAGCATCTGCGGCAGCTTGCTGCCCAGGATGCGGACGGTCCAACCGATCGGATTGCCATCCGTGATCGGGTCCATGCGGCAATGCACGCCAAAACCGCCACCGACGCGGCCGGGGGTCGTCAGTTCCGGGTTTTCCGGGCCGTAGACGTAGCTTTTCTCGATATCGAAGCAATTGAAGCGCAGTAGGGTAGTGTGCGTGCCGTCGATCACGGACGTCACCTCGATGGACACACCCTGGTCGGTATGATCCTCGACATTGGCGTCCCACAATTGGTGCCTGACGATGAAGGTCAGCGGATCGGCGGCGAATGTGGTTCCCGGGGACTGCGGCATCTTTGGACACTCCTGCGTGATGGTTTGGGAGAAGTCTATGAAGAGTTCGCAGTGACCGCAAGTATCCCCTCGTCGGTCCGGGCCTGGGGTTGGTTCGCCCTTCCGACGCCAAGCGACGCGGTTGGGCGGCCCCTGCCCTCAACCGCCGTGATCGAGGTGTCCTTTGGCCAGACGGCCCAGGGCATCGAAGATTTTGCGATCGATTTCAATGCCCTCGTTCAGCAGACGCGCGCGGGTCTGGTAGCTGCGCTCGCCTGGAATGCGGATTTCCTCGACGCCGATCTGGCGGGGAGTCGCTTTGATCGTGTCGATCCGCCTGGTGACCTCGCGCCGATAGTCCTCCGGCGCCATGAACAGGTCCGGCTTGAAGGCGATGAACATATAGCCGCCGATATCGTCCGCGGCGCGCGCGCCGGCGGCCAGGGCGCCCATCGCGTCCATGGCCAAAGCGAGGCCGAAGCCCTTGTAGCCGCCTTCCGGCCCACCGAACGGCAGCAACGCACCTTTGCGGGCGGCGCTGGCGTCGGTGGTCGGATGGCCGTTGGGACCGAGTGCGACGCCTTCGGGGATGGGGGTGCCAAGACGAGCGCGGAATTGCAGGTCGGTGCCCATGAAGGCCGATGTGCCCATATCGATCACGAGCGGGTCACTTTCGGTGGGAAACCCGAAGGCGATCGGGTTGGTGCCGAGCGCGGGGCGGATGCCGCCGAAGGGGGCGACGGCGGGCGGGGCGGATACGGTGTGGATCACGACTAGGCCGGCCCGGGCGATCATCTCGCAGTAATAGGCGCTGCGTCCGGTCATCCAGGTGTTGGCAAGGCAGACCAGGGCGAGGCCGGTTGCCTGGGCGCGGGCAATCGTTGCCTCGGTGGCGCGGTAGGCGGCGACCATGCCGTTGTTGTTGCCGCCGTCGAGCATGGCGGTCGAGCCGCTTTCCCGCAGCACGGAGACGGGTTGGCGCGGCAGGCGGAAATTGGGAGCGTCGACGACGTTCAGCAGTTTCGGCAGACCGGAATACTCGTAGCCGCAGAGCGCCGCGTCCAGGACGTGGTCGGTCAGGATGCGGGAGTCGTCGTCGTCATGGCCGGCGCCCCGCATCGCGGCTTCACCGAGCGCGCGGGCATCGGCAACCGTCATGCGGATGCGGTCTTTGGCGGTTCCGTCGGTCATTGTCGCATCCCCCGCTTCGATGTTGGTGTTCACGCCACGATGTTGCGCGGTGGTGGAAGCGCCGCGCGCCGTCATGCGTCCTGTTTAAGCCGGCGATTGGTAGCCCATGAGGGAACGGATACCAAGTGATACCAACCGGCCGAAATAATGCCCCATAGGCGTCACCTCACTGTCAGCGCCGGACTTGATCCGGCCCCCCCTGCCGTTGAAGCGCGGGTTGCCGTATCAAGTCCGGCCATGACGGTGAGGGCAGTTCGCAGGTCATTGTTTCGACCGGTTGGTATGACGAGTGGCTGTCCTGTCAGGCCATTCCGTCATCGCCCCGTTTGAACCGTTGCTCACCTCACCCGCCAAAAAGACAATCATTTCGATGATACGTGCCGATGAACATGCCCGGACCAGGCCGGCACGTGACAATCGAAACGTGCCGTTCGGCCATAATGAGAACTGCAACAGAAACACCTCCTACCGGCACGCCCCCTATCCTGGAAATGGGACGTTTCAATATTGTTTATTGCACCCGAGCCCGTTGTCGGGCAGGAATGTCGGAATGTCTTCCGATGAATTCCCCCAGGGCTTATCCAAGATGAATGCTCGGCCTCAGACCACGGAACCGACGAAACGACCCGCCGAATCCGTGTCTCTTGAAGAATACCTTCCGCACCGTCTGTCGGTCGTATCAAGACTCGTCACGGCTTTGTTACAGAAATGCTATGCGGATTCGTTTGGATTGACGATCGCGGAGTGGAAAATCCTGACGATCGTGGGACATGGAAGCCCCATCTCCCCCACCGCCGTCGGTGGCCTCGCGGATATGGACAAGGTCCAGGTAAGCCGCTCGTCCGCCAGCCTTATGGATCGCGGATTCCTCAGCCAGAACCCCGACCCCAGCGACGGACGCGGACGCCTGCTGAAACTGACCCGCAAAGGGACGACGCTTTACAAAAACAGCATTCCGGTCGCGCGGGGATTCGAGGCGATGGTCGCCGAAGGCCTGAGCCGCACCGAATGGGCAGCCCTGAAAAAGACACTGACCAAACTGGAAGCCCATCTGCGGACCATCGAAGGAACATAAAGGTCCGACCTCGACGCTTAAGACAACTGTGAATCGATAGACTCTCCCGCCAGGCCAGAATCCTCGATTTTCCCAGGCTGCACCGCAAATCATGACCGGCCAGCCAACACCCGTCATGAATGGGTTGCACCGCGGATGGGTCAGCGTTTCCACAGGCTGGTATTGCACCGCCTTGTCGGGTGAAACGCCCCACCAAATCAATGCCTGGCGGAAAAATCGGACGGGTCTTGCCGTCGGATCCTATCCACCAGACGAAACGGGACCGAGCACTTCCAAACCGCCCGCGCAATCCGTCAACCAAGACACGACCGGTTCAATTACCCGGGCGCGGACCGCAGCCGCTCATACTGCCGGGTCGCCGCCTCCAGCGACACGCGCGCGGTCCCAACCTGCGCCACGGCGGCGGCTCCGGCGGCGGTCCCCCAGGCCAATGCATCGCGCGGCGCCAGGCCACGCGCCAGAGCCAGCACCAGGGACGCCAGGAACGAATCGCCCGCCCCCACCGTGCTGCGCACCGGGCCGGACAGCGCCGGCATATGGACCACCTCGTCCGCGGTTGCCAGCATCGCGCCATCGGCCCCCAGCGACACCGCCAACATGCCGACCGCGCCCGCCCGCACCAGGGCCATCGCCTCGGTTTCTCGCTCCGCCCGCCCCTCCAACCGTCTTCCCACCAGCCCCTCAAACTCCCGCAGGCTTGGCTTGATCAGAAACACCCCCTGGTGCAGCGCCGCCTCCAACGCCGGTCCCGACGTGTCCAGCACGAATTTCTGCCCCCGCTCGGCCGCCCCCCGCGCGATCGAGGCGTAGATATCCACCGGCGCGCCCCGCGGCAGGCTGCCACTGGCGATCAGCCAATCCGCCGGAGTCTCGGCAATCGCGGCCAGCGCGGCATCGAGTTCGGCGGCTGAAACCTCCGGCCCCTCGGGCACAAAGCGGTATTCCGCCCCGGTGGCGCGATCCAGCACGGCCAGGCTGATCCGCGTCCGCCCCTGGATCGGGAGGATCCGCCGCTTCACCCCAGCCTCGGCCAGCAATTGATCGAGCATCTGCCCCGTGAAGCCACCCGCCAGCACCAGCGCCGTCGCATCACCCCCCAGCGCATGGATCACTCGCGCGACATTGATCCCGCCGCCGCCTGGGTCGATATGCTCGTCTTTTGTGCGGATCTTGTGGGTCGGTTCGACGGTCTCGGCGATCGATGCAAAGTCGAGCGCGGGGTTCAAGGTCAGGGTGACGAGGCGCGGTCGCATGTCATTCCTATCATTCGGCCGAAATCGTCTTGCGGCGCTCCGGACCGGGACCGCCCCTTACGGCTCCGGCCACACCGGCTGACCGGTGCCCAACGGCATGGCGGGACGCGACCAGTGCGCCGGCGTGCGGGCGAGTAGCGCGGCGTGGCGCACGGCGCGCAGGCGGCCGAACCCGGAATCCGTCTCCTCGATCAGGTCCTGGATATCCGCCGATGTCGGGGTCGGCGCCGCGAAGCCCTTCGCCACCCGCCCCAGATCGCGGATCCAACGTCCCGTCCGGACCAGAGAGACCTGGACCAGCCAGCTTCCACCCTCCGTCGCGCGCCGATGTAGCGCGGTCAGCGCCCCGAACGCCAGCAGATAGCCCGATCCGTGATCCAGCGCCTGTGCCGGCAGCACTTTCGGCGCGGTCTGACCGGCGGCCTCGGATTCGGCGTGGTTGAAACCGCTGGACGTCTGCACCAAGCTGTCGAAACCACGCCGGCCCGCCCATGGCCCAACATGCCCGTAAGCCGACAGCGAAACATGCACGATGCCTGGCCGAATGCGCGCGGTGTCCTGCGGGGAGAACCCATGGCTGGCCAGGGCGCCGGGGCGGTATCCCTGCACGAAAATATCCGCGTCTCGCAGCAATTCGCGCAACCGCGTCCGCCCCGCCTCATCGCGCAATTCCAGGTCGGCAGACAGTTTGCCGCGGCCGGTGTCGGTGATCAGGCGCGGGAAATTCGGCAGATTCGGGCTGGCGATGGCCAGCACATCGGCGCCATGCGCGGCCAGGGTGCGGCCGCAGACCGGCCCCGCGATCACCCGCGTCAGGTCCAGCACTCGCACGCCGCCCAGCGGACGATCCGACGGCGGCAGCGGACGCACCGGCGCGTCGCCGATCCGCGTGATCCGGACCACCGGCTGGGTCGGCACTGCCTGGCCATGCGGGTGGGCGTCCCATTCCGCGAAACTGCGCATGGCTGAGGCGCACAGACCGGCCGCCGCCGCCGCGTCCTCGAATTCGAACGCCTTCCAGCCCTTCAGCGCCGCCGCCACCGCGTCTCGGTCATACGCGCAGCCCAGCAGCGCGAGCATGCCGTCGCGGTGATGTGGGAAGTTTGTGTGAAGGCGGACATAGCGACCGTCGCCACACTGATAGGCGCCGGCAATGCGGTCCCAGGTTTCCTCGGGCGGTTGGCCGACGACGGACACAAAGTGCTCGGACAGGAATTCCATGGAGGCGTGGCGCATATCGACCGAGACGCGCTGGCGGCGGCCGCCCCGTTGGCGCCACAGTGTGGCGGCGGCCAGGGCGGAGGCGGCGATGGTGACCTGCGCCGCGGTGCCGACGGCGAAGGAGGACGGCAGGACCGGGTCTCGGCCGGTGAGGAACGCGTCGTCGAGCGCGTCGGCGGGAAGGCGGGCCTCGGTCCACAGGCCCGAGAGGTGATCCAGGGGGTGCATGGGGGCATTGGAGCTTGGCGGGGTGGGTTTGTCGATATGGGGGGGTGGA
>CALQHT020000282.1 GCA_943330455.2 Nitrosovibrio sp. Nv4
AATGCCTGCTGCCGCTGAGATTCGGTAAGACCAGCGATCCCGTCAAGCCACGCTTCGAATGCAGTCGCTTCCATGCTGCCCCCCCGCCGGTGGCATCCTAGCCGATTTCAACAAATACCGCTATAAGAGCCTTACTTTAAGACCGGCGCCCGGCCCGGTTCATTGCGAAACACTGCGGAAGGCTGGGGTTTTCGTTACGAGTTCATGCGAGAACCGGGGGTATTTGTTCCGCTTCCTGGTTGTTAACCTGTCGTTTACGTCTGCTTCGAAAACCGTCAATTGCTGCCCGTTTCATCGGCGGTCTTTTTCACCGTGCCTGTTTTCGGGCGCGGTGCGGGGTGGATGCTGGGCAGGCCGACTGCCTGTTGCATCGTGGGCTGCTCGGCCTGTCCCACGCCCCCGAGCCCTACGGAGTGGCAACCTCACGACGTCCCGCCGACTGTGCGACAGGGGCGAGTGACGTCACGCGGCAGTGGCCGCAAAGAGGTCTGGCCGCCCATCCCATACCACCGGCGGAAAGACCGACTCTCTGATCGTCGCCTCCCCGTCATGCCGACGCCCCTGTCAACCCGTCGCCGCCTCGTCATGCCGGCGCAGGCCGGCATCCACGCCTTTCCTGAGCTGCAACGCCGGAAATCGTGGATGGCGACCCTGGACTGTGTCCCAAGCCGTCATGACGGGGCGCCACGACCGCTTGGTCATTGTTTCCTCCAGTCGGTATCCCGCCTGCGTGTTTCCTGACGCTCGGGTGGTTGCCCGAGCCGCGCCATCGGCCCTACCCTGCGGGATGTGTCACGATGGAAATGGATAGGGACGGGTGAGCGGCGAACTGCCTCCGATCGGGTTTTGGAGCTACTCCCGGGATGACGACACCGATTCCTTCGGTTGGCTGAAGAAGACCCGTGTCAGGTTGACCGCTCGGCTGCGCCAGAAGATGGGCAGACGCGACACCCGCATATGGCAGGATCAGGAAGCCATCCCGACCGGAGCCGATTGGCAGAAACGGATCGAGACGGCGATCGCCGAATCATCGTTCTTCGTCCCGATCGTCACGCGCGGCTTTCTGAAGAGCAAATGGTGCTGCAAGGAGCTTCTTCTGTTTGCGGACCGAGCCAAGATGTTGGGAAGAGACGACCTGATATTTCCCTTCCACTATGTCAGCGTTGGCGGGCCGAACAGTCTGGTGGCATCGGATTGTCATGATCCGCGCGTCCTCGACGTGCTGCGCAAGCCGCAATGGGTGGATTTTACCCTGCGGGAGTGGCACGCGTCAGACCTAGACAACGGCAACGATGCTGACGCAAAAATGTTGCGATTACAGCTTGATGACCTCGCGACACACATTCATGGTGCCCTGACATTGGCCGCGGCGAGTCTCGCAGCGGCGACGGTCGCCGAGCCGCTCCCTTCGTCTCCGACGCGCCCGGTTCCTTCGACCACGCCCACCGAAACGCGCGGTGTCTCATCGACAGTCCAATCGCTGGCCGCCCCGGCCATCCGTGCCACCCCGGGCACGTCCTCGCCCGCCCCAGTGCCCGCAACCGCCGCCGCACCGCGGGTGCCGCCGCCTCCAGCCCCCGCCAAACCGGGCGACATTATGCGCGACGCCCCGGACCTGCCGGAGATGGTGCTGATCCCGCCCGGCACCTATCTGCGTGGCGTGCCGACGGCGGAGTCGCAACGTGAAGGCACGGATGACGACAACGCTCGCCCGGTCAGGCCGGTAACAATCCAGCAGTCGTTCTGGATGGGCCGGTATCCCGTCACCTGGGGGGAGTTCGCGGCATTCATCGACAGCACCGGCTACAAGATGCCGAACGAGGCGTGGACGTACGAGCCGAACGCCAAGGGTGAATGGAGCAACGGCAAACGCGACAACCGCAGCTGGCGCAATCCGGGCTTCAAGCAGACCGATCGCGACCCGGTGGTCTGCGTCAGCCACGAAGACGCGCAGGCCTATATCGCGTGGCTGAACCAGCGCACCGATGGCGGGTATCGCCTGCCGAGCGAAGCGGAATGGGAATATGCGGCGCGGGCGGGGACGCAAACGGCACGTTACTGGGGTGACGGTGTCGAGCAGGCATATCTGTATGCCAACATGGCCGATCAGTCGTTGCGAAAGCATCTGGGGCCGGCCGCGGCGGGACGGAGCTTCACCGACGGCGACGACGGGTACGTCTTTACGTCCCCGGTCGGAAGCTTCGGGGCGAACGGGTTTGGGCTGCATGACATGCTCGGCAATATCTGGGAATGGTGTGCCGATACTTGGCACACTTCCTACGAAGGTGCTCCCACGGACGGCTCAGCCTGGGTTGGCGACGCCGCGTCGGCCCGTGTCATCCGCGGCGGGTCGTGGTTCGCCGGCGCGCGCCGCGGGCGGGCGGCGTACCGGCGCGGGTTCGCCCCGGCGGACCGCGATGGCTCCCTGGGCTTTCGCTGTGCCCGAGTTCAGCGTGAGAGCGACCAGGGCGGGAGCGGGGCGTAGGGCCGGGGAGGAGCGAGCGGAGGGAGTGGAGCGACCGAGCGGCGACGACCGGCCCGGAGCGCCGTTCCCGCCGGCCGCGGAGCGGCCGAAATTTTGGGCACGTACGGTGTCGTCCATACGGAGCATACGGATCCTGACCGATCCGGCCACGTCCCGGCAAGTGACGCCGGCCCGGTCCGAGGTAACTGCCCCGTCGATACACCCGTCCACCGCCACCAGCACCCACAGACCCCGCCTCGACCGAACCAGCGACCCACCCTATGATCGGGGCCAATCAGCAAGAGGCCCCACCATGCCAGGACCGCTGCACGGATACCGCATCGTCGACCTGACCTCGATGATCTCCGGCCCGCTCGCCACCATGATCCTGGCCGACCAGGGCGCCGACGTCATCAAGGTCGAAAACCCCGATGGCGGCGACCACACCCGCGCCGCCAACAATAGGCGGGACGGTTTTTCCGCCTCCTTCCTCAACAACAACCGCAACAAGCGGTCCCTGGCGCTGGACCTGAAAGACCCCGCCGCCAAGCAGGCGCTGCTGCGGCTGGCCGCCACCGCCGACGTGTTCGTGCAGAATTTCCGCCCCGGCGTGGCCGACCGGATGGGCCTGGGCGAGGAAGCGGTCCGCGCCGTCAAACCCGACATCGTCTATGTCTCGATCAGCGGGTTCGGGGAAATGGGCCCCTATGCCGACAAGCCGACCTACGATCCGCTGGTGCAGGCGATGTCCGGCCTCGCGACCATCCAGGCCGGGTCGGACAATGAACGGCCGAGGCTGGTCCGCACCATCATCCCCGACAAGATGACCGCCATCACCGCGTCCCAGGCGATCACCGCCGCGCTGCTGGCGCGGGAGCGGACGGGCCAGGGCCAGCACATCAGATTGTCGATGCTGGAAGCCGTGATCGCGTTCCTATGGGCGTCCGACATGGGCAGCCAGACCTTCGTCGGCGGGGAGTTCCCGCAGCAGGAAGCCGCCAGCTTCATCGACCTGATCTATGCGACCGCGACCGGCCATATCAGTGCCGCCGTCCAGACCAACAAGGAATGGACGTCGCTGACCCGAGCGATCGACAAGCCGGACTGGCTGGAAGACCCGCGCTTCAAGACTCCCGCATTGCGCCAGAAGAACATCAACGACCGCCTGACCATGACCCAGGAGGTTCTGCTCACCCGCTCCGCCGAGGAATGGTTGGATCGGCTGACCGCGGAGGGCGTCCCGTGCGCCCCGGTGCTGACTCGGACCGCCATGATCACCGACCCGCAGGTCCAGGCCACCGGCATCGTCGTCGAAACCGAGCATCCGATCGCCGGCCGGCTGCGACAGGCCCGACCGGCCGCGCGGTTTTCCGTCACCCCGGCGACGATCCGCCACGGTGGGGCGAGCCTCGGCCAGCACACCGATGAAATCCTGACTGAACTGGGTTACTCGCCCGCGGATATCGCGGCACTTCAGGCGCGGGAGTTGAGCCAATGAATCTCGTCCATGACCGACCCATCCCAGCTGACCGCGAAAGCGCCCACGCCGAACAGGCCGAGCGGCGATGAGCGGCGCGGGGACTGCTTTGACGCCGGTCGGTGGACCGGTCGCCTGGCGCGGCTCCGAGATCGACTACCAGGCGGAGGGGATGCATCGCCTGTCCTCCGCCGACCTCGCCGAGATCGATGCGGCGTTGCATCATCTGCGCGGGTTGGGCGATCTCGACTTTCCCGCGATTACCCCGACCACGTTTCCGCTGCCGGGGCTCGGTGCGTTCCTTGGCCGGCTTGGTCACGAATTGCGGTATGGGCGGGGCTTCCTGCTGCTGCGCGGCCTGCCGCGGGAACGTTACTCCACCGATGACATGGCGCGCATCTATGCCGGCCTGGGCTGCCATATCGGGCAGGCGGTGCCGCAATCCTGGCAGGGCGAATTGCTGGGCCACGTCATCGATGTCAGCGATATAGAGGCCGATGCCCGTGGCTACCATGCTGGCGGCGCGCAGCGTTTCCACACCGATACCTGCGACATCGTTTCTCTGATGTGCGTGCAGGGCGCCAAATCCGGCGGTATCAGCCGGATCGCCAGTGCCGCCGCGGTGCATGATCGGATGCTGGAAACAAGGCCCGACCTGCTGGCCACTTTGTATGGCGATTACGTGGTCCGGCGGATGGACCAGGACGCGACCCATGGCTCCGGCATCGTCGTGCGGCGGGTGGCGATCTTCTCCCGCGCGTCGGGGCAGTTGTCCTGCAATATCTCCGGCAGCTATCCGAACCGCGCGGTCGAATTCGGCGACACCGTAATGACCGTCTTGCAGCGGGAAGCCTTGGACGAGCTGGAACGGATCGCCGCCTCCCCCGAGTTCCATTTGGACATGAGCATCGGGGAAGGCGACATCCAGTTCCTGAACAATCGCGCTCTGTTACATGGACGCACCGACTTCGAGAACTGGCCGGACATCGCGCGCCGCCGGCATTTGATGCGGTTATGGCTGTATGTGCCGGATTGGCCCGCCATGCCGGCGAACCAGGGCATGCACGATCCGAGCGATCACGCCGGCTGGTTGCGACAGCGCACGCCGTTCATGGAAGTCCCGTCGCGGTATCTGGGGGCGATGACGCAACTCAAGGCGGCCATGGCTGCGTGATTGGCTGAAACCCATTGGGGGGAACCCATGCCGACCAAGATCATCGTGATCGGAGCCGGGGTTGTTGGCGCCTCGGTCGCCTACCGGGCGGCGCAGGCCGGCGCGGATGTGCTGGTGCTGGAGGCTGGACGGGTCGGCGGTGGCACGTCGGGCACCAGTTTCGCCTGGACCAATGCGCATAGTAAGCCGCCGCGCGCCTATCACGACCTGAACGTCAACGGCATGCGGGCCCATGCGGCCCTGGCGGATGAGTTCGGCGCCACGCCCTGGTGGCACTGGGGCGGGCACCTGGAATGGGTGGAACCAGACGAGCGGCAGGCCCAGCGGGACAATGTCGCTCAACTGCATGCCTGGGGCTATGCGGCGGAATGGCTGTCGCAGGCTCAGGTCCGGGAGTTGGAGCCGGACATCGATCCCGATGCGATTGGCGATGCCCCGGTGGCGTATTTTCCGGATGAGGGCTGGCTCGACCCGGTCCCCTACCTGCATGCGATGCTCTCCGCGGCGGTGCGTCGTCATGGGGCTCGTCTGGTCTCGGGCGCGCGGGTGGTTGATCTGGTGGTTCGCGCCGACCAGGTGCGGGGCGTGCGGTTGGCGGATGGAACGGTGCATGAGGCCGATGTGGTGGTGAACTGCGCCGGGCGCTGGACCAACGAGCCGGTGCGGGATTCCGGGTTGCATCTGCCCATGGCGCCGAGCGTTGGGTTTCTGGTCCTGACGCCTCCGGTGGCGGCCGGTGTGGCGCGTGTTGTCCGCACGACCCTGATCGACGCGCGCCCGGATGGCGCCGGGCGGCTGATGCTGCATTGGAACCCCACCGATGCAACCCTGGCCCCGGACAGCCCGATCAGTCCGACCATGCCGCAGGCCCGCGACATGATGCAGCGGCTGCGCCAGTTGCTGCCCTCGATCGGAGAGGTGGAGGCGGAGGCGGTGCGCCTTGCGATCCGCCCGATCCCCGGTGACGCGCTGGCTGCGGTCGGTCCGGTGCCTCGGGTGGGTGGCTATTACCTGGCGGTGACGCATAGCGCGGTGACGATGTCGGCGTTCATTGGCGTTGCCGTGGCGGACGAGCTCGTGAACGGCCGGGACCGGCAGGAACTGGCGTCCTTCCGGCCGGCGCGGTTTTTCAATTGATGCGCCACGGCGGTTGATCCGTAACCCCCCCCTTCCCCCCGCGGCGCCCTCGTCCTTGCCGGACTTGATCTGCTAATGGTCCGTGTCGTTGATTTTGCGGAGATCGTTGCACGGATCGTTGTCCACGTCATGGCGGGCGAAGGCCCACCACCCACGGCTTCTACGCTGTCAACAGCCGAAAATCGTGGATGGCGGGCCTGCGCCCGCCATGACGTGGAGAGACCGGCAATCGAATCCCCGCATTTCGACCGACTAGGCACACTAGCCCGCGCTTCAACGGCGGGGGGGCAAGTCCGGCAATGACAGTGAGGGGATGCGCGTGGGTCGTTGTTTCGGCAGGTTCGTATTACAGCACCATCTGCGTCTGCGTGACCTTGGCCGCCAGGCGCCCGGTTTCCTTGTGAGTCAGACGGGTTTCCCAGACCTGGGTGCGGCGTCCTCGGTGCAGCGGCACCGATTCGGCCACCAGGACCGTGCCGGCCGGGGAGGCTGCGAAGAAGTTGGTCTTGCTTTCGATCGTCGTGGTGGTCTGCCCCTCGGCCAGGTTCACCATGGTTGCGATCGCACCCATCGTATCGGCATAGGCCATGATGCCGCCGCCATGCAGCGTGTTGTGCTCGGTGCACAGTTCCTCCCGCACCGTCATTTCCGCTTGCCATTTTTCGATATCCATCGACCTCTCCCGATTCGGGCGGCATCTTGCCCGCCAGGATCGGTTCGTCCAGTACCGATCCCGCCGAACGACAGGGGGCCGCGATGACCGATCATGCCGAATCCACCATCCGTAACATCATGGACAGCCCATCGTTCCAGCGCGCCGTCCAGGTCCTGACGGCCGAACATGAGCGAACCGTGCGGGACATCATCACCCTGACCGAGACCGAAGCGCCGTCGTTCCAGGAAGACACCAAGGCCCGCGTCTGGCTGGACATGGCGCGCGAACATGGCCTGACCGACCTGGAAATCGACGAGGAAGGCAATGTCACCGGCATGCGTCGCGGCCTGGGCAACGGCAAGCTGATCTGCGTCGCGGCGCATCTGGACACGGTGTTTCCCGCCGGCACCAACGTGAAAGTACGGCGGGAGGGCACGAAACTGTTCGCCCCCGGCGTTGGCGACGACACCCGCAGCCTGGCGGTCATCCTGGCCTGGTTGCGGGCGATGGATGCCGCCGGGATCACGACTCGCGACGACATCCTATTCGTGGCGGATGTTGGGGAGGAAGGGCTGGGCGACCTGCGCGGCATGCGGCATCTGTTCCAGAAGGGCCGCTACAAGGACCGGATCAGCGCCTTCATCACCGTCGATAGTCCGAACATGGAACGGATCGTCACCGGCGGCGTGGGCTCGAAGCGTTATCGCGTGACCTTCAACGGTCCGGGCGGGCATAGCTACGGCGCCTTTGGGCTGGTCAATCCGATGTATGCCATGGCTGACGCGATCGGGCGGCTGGGTCGGGTGCAGGTGCCCGCCGATCCCAAAACCACCTTCAGCGCGAGCGTCACCGGTGGCGGGACGTCCATCAACTCCATCCCCAACAGCGTCTGGACGGAGTTCGACCTGCGTTCCGAATCCCCCGGCGAGTTGGATCGGCTGGAGGAGCGGTTCATGGCAATCGTCGCCGCCGCGACCGCCGCCGAGAACGAGCTTCGATCCACGCAGAATGGACCCATCACCACCGAGATCGTGAAGATCGGCGACCGGCCCGCGGGGTCGACCAATGTGTCACATGGGTTGGTGCGCTTTGCCGAGGCGGCCATCAACGCGCAGGGGATCGCGACGCGGTTCGAGTATTCGTCCACCGATGCGAACATCCCGATGAGTATGGGAATCCCCGCGATCAAGATCGGGTCGGGCGGGACCGGAGGGCGCGGGCACTCGCTGGAGGAGTGGATCGACGTGGAGGAGGATGCCAGCGTGAGGGGGATGGCCGCGGGGTTGGCGGCGATATTGGCGGTGGCGGGTGTGGGGTAGCGCGGGGCTTCCGCCCCAATGGCCCTTGGGGACCCCGATCAGGGGCTCTGCCCCTGAACCCCGCCAAGGGCGACGGCCCTTGGAACCGGAACATTGGTGAGTTTGGGGATACGGCCCTACGCGGACCTATCGCCGTCCGTGTAGGGCCGTATCCCCAAACTCACCAAAAAGAATCGCATTCCAAAGGCCGCGCCTTTGGTGGGAGGTCCAGGAGGGCAAAGCCCTCCTGGTGGGGTCCGGGGCGAAGCCCCATCAGCGTTAGGATAAGCTTTTGGCGGAGAATATCCTTTGCCTGACCCGCCTCCTTCGCGATTCAGCAAGCCGGCGGCAGATCCGGCCCCGTGCGTTGATAAAGT
>CALQHT020000283.1 GCA_943330455.2 Nitrosovibrio sp. Nv4
AACCGGTCGGCACGATCCCGATTGAGCGGCCGCGGCGTGAATGCGGGGCGCCGGGGCGAGGACCCAGGTGGGGGGATATTCCTATGGCGGCAGGAGGGCGAATTTAAACCGGACAGCCGTGGGTCAAGCCCGGCAATGACGGTGAGGGGCACCTTTGGGTCATTGTTCCGTCCGGTCGTCGATATTTGGTCGTGTGAATCTCGCCGGTTTGAACCACACTCCCTGGGCAGGGCAACCGCTCCCACGTAACTCCCACCGGACTGGACCCAAGTGATGAAGACCGAGACCCGGACAGCGGACCCTGCCGTGGAACCGGCCCCGCTTGGCACGGCCGACATACGCGAAATCGAACTCAAATTCCTGCTGGACGAAGCCGCTTTCAAAGCCGCTCAGCGGTCCGACCTGCTGGGGGGAGACAAACGCCGAGCAGTGCGGCTGTTGCGGTCGGTGTATTTCGATACGGCGGAGGGGCATCTGCGGCGAAACCGCACGGTTCTGCGGATGCGGACCTACCGCGGCGTCCATCTGATGACCCTGAAAGACGTGGGCACCGACCCCACCAACCCATTCATCCGCGCGCAGATCGAGGTGAAATCGCCGTCGGCCGAACCCGACCTGACCCTGCTCCATCCCGCGGTCGCGGCCGAAATCCGGCGAGCCACGGACGATCAGCCGCTGATCCCCCGTTTTTCGACCGAGATCCGCCGCAGTGTGCAGCAGATCACGTCGAACCGCAGCGAGATCGAGGTTGCATTCGATACCGGCACGATCACCGCCGGGACGCTGCGCGAACCAGTCCGCGAAATCGAGCTGGAGCTGAAATCCGGCGATGTCGCGGATCTGTTCGCCCTTGGACTGGCCCTGACCGAGACGGTCCCCGCTCGTCTGGGTATCCTGAGCAAGTCGGAACGCGGGTGGCTGTTGTCCACGGGCGGGCTGATCAGTGCGGTCAGGGCCGACTCGCCGGTCCAGCCCCACCATTCGGTGGACGACGTCTTGGCCACGGTGATCGGCACCTGCATCCGCCAGTTCACCGCCAACTGGCCCGCCTTTGAGCGCGGAGATAGCCCCGGGGGCACCCAAGGCGGTGGAAAAGAACCGGTGCACCAGATGCGCGTGGCGATGCGCCGGTTGCGCGCCGCATTTGGATTGTTCCACCGAGGGTTTCCCTGCCGCGATTTCGTAGCTTTGCGCGAGGAGGCAAAACGCATTGCCTCCGCCATGGGAGACGCGCGCAACTGGGACGTTTTCGCCGATCTGGTCCATGACGGCCCCGGTCGCGGCTTCTCACAAGATCCAGGCTTCGCCCCTCTGTTGGTGGCCAGCGGCGAACTTCGGACCGCGGGCCATGCAACCGTGGATGCGCTGTTGAAAAGCGGCGAGACGACCCGTTTCGTCCTATCCGCCCTAACCTTCGTCGCCCGCCGAGGCTGGCGCAACGAGATGCTCGGCGCCGACCTGCCCACACTGTCCGCGCCCGCCGCCGGGTTCGCCGCGCGTTGCCTCGCCCGCCTGGACAAGCAGGTACGAAAACGCGGCCGGCATATCGTCGAACTGCCCGCGGACAGCCGCCACGAGGTTCGCATCGCCCTTAAGAAGCTGCGTTACGCGACCGATTTCTTTGCCCCGTTGTTCCCCGACACCCATTCCGTCCGGTCCTATGCACGGGCGGCGGCGCGCCTGCAGGATGTGCTGGGGCGCTTCAACGACATGGCGATGGCGACCGATCTGGTGAACCGCCTGCCCCTGGACAACGATCCGGCCGCGTCCAGGGCCGCCGGGATCGTTCTCGGCTGGTATGGACGGGACGCGACCATGACGACCGACGATCTGCAAGAGACGTGGCGCCGTTTCCGCAAGGCAAAACCGTTCTGGACCGATGCGCTGGATCGGGAAGCGGTGGAGCCGGGATAGACTGGCCGAAGGGTCCGCTCCGGATGGTTGATGTCATTCGTCGGGGAGACGCGGGATGGCATGCCCACCGGGGGACTCGAACCCCCACGTCTCACGACCGCGGATTTTAAGTCCGCTGCGTCTACCGTTCCGCCAGGCGGGCATCGCCGGTGCACCGCTTGGAAGCGAGTGCGGCGGGTGATTTACCACCGTCATACGGCCGCGTCATGATCGAGATTGGTATTCACGGCTCGAACCATCCCGCCCATACCGTCATTGCCGGACTTGACCTGGCAACCCGCGCTTCAACGGCCTGGGGCGGGTTGCCGGCTCATGCTCGGCAATGACGGCGAGGGCCTGAGGTGGGAGGCTGTGCATCCATTGCCCGCCGGACCACCTCGACCAACCCCGCTTGCCGATCAAACCTTGGGCAATGTGCAGGCGATATCCAACGCAAGCCGGATCAGGTTGTCGCTCGCTTCCGGGGTGCGGAAGGCGCTGTGCGCCGACAGGGTCACATTCGGTAGGGTGGTCAGCTTGTGGCCCGCCGGCAGCGGCTCGATGTCGAACACATCCAGGCCGGCATGGCGCAGATGCCCGGATTCCAGCGCCGCGATCATCGCCGCCTCATCCACCAGTGCGCCGCGGGCGGTGTTCACCAGGATGGAGCCCGGACGCATCCGCGCGATCCGCTCTGCGCTCAGGAACCCTCGCGTTTCGTCGTTCAGCAACAGATGCAGCGACAGCACGTGGCTTTCGGCCAACAGCGTGTCCAGATCGACGAACGCAACGCCCGGCGCGGATTTGGGAGACCGGTTCCACGCCAGCACCTTCATGCCGGACCCGCCGGCGATCCGCGCGACCTCGGCCGCGATGCCGCCAAAGCCCAGCAGACCGATCGTCTTGCCGGTGAGTTCCATGCCCTCGGTCCGGACCCAATTGCCGGCGCGCATACCGCTGTCCATCGCCGCCAACCCGCGAGTCGCGGCCCACATCAGGGCAATGCTGTGCTCTGCCACCGCGGTATCGCCGTATCCCTTGATGATGTGAACGGTAATGCCGAGTTCGGCGAGTTCCTCCGGGTTCATGTAGCTGCGCGCGCCGGTGCCCAGGAAGATGATGTGTTTCAGGTCCTTGCATTCCCGCATCGCCTCGGTCGGCATCTGGGTATGGTCGTCGAGCACGAAATCGTAACCCGCCAGCAGGGCCGGCAGTTCGTCAGGGGCGATGTCGCCCTGCTCGTTGACGGTGACATCAGGGTCGCCCGGTCGCTTCATCCGGTGGAAGACCGATGCCAGATCGTCGACGGCATCCATGAACAGGCCCTTCATGCGAACTCCTTTTTGCGCGAAACCGATCGGACTGTGCGCAAGGCGATGCTCCCCCGCAAGCACGGTTTCTCCGCCATCCGGCAACCAGGACCAAGCGCGCCCTTCGTCGAGCGTCGCCACCGTCGTGTCATGACCCAAACAGGATGATGCAGGTCGCGGATAAACGATGGCCACGGTCAGTCCTGCCTCGGTTTGACC
Source organism: Nitrosovibrio sp. Nv4 (assembly GCA_943330455.2). Classification (GTDB taxonomy): domain Bacteria; phylum Pseudomonadota; class Alphaproteobacteria; order Acetobacterales; family Acetobacteraceae; genus Rhodopila. Next base: position 3,423 of record CALQHT020000283.1, read on the forward strand.
ACCGTCTCATGATAATGTGCCAAGCAATTGATCCCAAAGGCCCGAGCCATCGAGCGCCAGCGTCCCCTCACCGTCATTGCCAGGCTTGACCCGGCAACCCGCCCCCCGCCGTTGCAGCGCGGGTTGGCGGGTCAAGCCTGGCAAAGACGGTGAGGGGGTAAGGGCCGTTGGCATGAGCCCAACCCCAATCCGCGACCACGCACCGGTATGCCCCGACCCGCTCGCACCCTGCCCGCCCCGCCATTGACCGCGCCACCCCGCCGATTGGCGGAGGGCCGGACACGTGGAGCGGTCGCTCCTCCGGAACGGGCGCGGCCGAAACGGCGGGTGCTGCGCTGGCTGGTGAAATGGACGATCATCCTGAGTATCTGGGCCTCGGTGGCGCTGGCGGTTGCGCTGCTGTGGTTCGCGCATGATCTGCCGCGCCCGGAAGCCGCGCTGGATACCACCCGCCGCCCCAGCCTGACCCTCCAGGACCGATCGGGGCGAGTCTTCGCAACCTATGGCGATCTGATGGGCGAATCGTTGCGCCTGGCGGATCTCCCGGCATCGCTGCCGGCCGCCGTCGTCGCGGTGGAAGACCGGCGCTTCTGGCATCATCCCGGCATCGACCCGATCGGCATCACCCGCGCCCTGTATGTGAACTTGACCGAGGGCCGGGTCGTGCAAGGCGGCTCCACCCTGACCCAGCAGGTCGCGAAGACCTTGTTCCTGAGCAATGCCCGCACGATGCGGCGCAAGGTGCAGGAACTGCTGCTGACGGTGTGGCTGGAGCACAGCTTTACCAAGCAGCAGATCCTGGAGATTTACCTCAACCGCGTCTATCTGGGCGCCGGCGCCTGGGGTGTGGACGCGGGAGCCAAGATGTTCTTCGGCGTGTCGGCCCGGAAACTGTCCCTGTGGCAATCCGCGGTCCTGGCCGGATTGCCACGCGCGCCATCCCGTTTCAATCCCAACACCAATGCCTCGGCCGCAACCGCCCGCGCGAAGGAGGTGCTGAACGCCATGGTGGACACTGGCGCAATCACCGCGGCGCAGGCGCAGGCGGCGACCGCTCAGATCGCTTTTCCGCCGACACCGGCCACCGCTCCGGGCTGGTTTGCCGATTGGGTCGCGGACCGGGCGCAATCGGTGCTGCCGGCAAACGCGGATGCGACCGTTCGCACCACGTTGGATAACCGGATCCAGACCGCCGCTGAAACGCGGCTGGCTGCGTTGCTGGACGGCAACGGTTCCGCCGCCAACGTGTCACAGGGCGCCGTGGTCGTGCTGGACAGCGTGACGGGCGCCGTGCGCGCCATGGTCGGCGGACGCAGCCACCGTGACAGCCAGTTCAACCGGGCCGTGCTCGCCCGCCGCCAGCCGGGTTCCGCCTTCAAACCCTTCGTCTGGCTGTCCGCGCTGGAACGCGGGATGACGCCGGACGACCTGGTCCTCGACGCGCCGATCCGCATCGGCACCTGGAGCCCGGCCAATTACGAGCACCAGTTCCGGGGCGAAATCACCCTGGAGGAGGCATTGACCCACTCCGTCAACACCGCCGCGGTACGCCTGCTGATGCAATCGGGCGGGCCGAAAGCCACGATCGCCATTGCATCCCGCCTCGGCATTGCCGGCAAACTGCCGAACGATGCCTCGATCGCCTTGGGAACCGGGGAGGTCGGGCTGTTGGAACTGACCGCCGCCTATGCCGCGTTCTTCAATGGCGGCTGGAGGGTGGTTCCGCACGGGCTGGACGGCCCCGGACGGCCGGCGGCAGTGCAGGTGCTGGAACCGGCGAACGCCGCGATGATGGCGCGCATGTTAACGACCGTGGTTTCTCGCGGGACCGGACGGTCGGCCTCGGTGCCCGGCCAGGCGGTCGCGGGCAAGACCGGCACGACCCAGGATTTTCGAGACGCCTGGTTCATCGGGATCACCAACGGATTGCTGATTGGGGTCTGGCTGGGCAATGACGACAACACGCCGACCAAGGGGGTCTCCGGCAGCGGGCTTCCGTCTCGGCTGTTCAAGGATATCGCCGTCGCCATCCGGTAAGGTGTTGGACAAACCGGCTCTGGCCTTTGACCGGTGGCGTCCCCTCCCCCCGATTCCCCCTCGTCATTGCCGGGCTCGACCCGGCAACCCGCGCTTCAACGGCGGGGGGGTGGGTTGCCGGGTCGAGCCCGGCAATGACCATAAGGGGACGGTGCATCGGCCAATGGTTGAGCCGGTCGATATCAAAGCCCCCATCGCCGGATGAACAACATCTTCACCACATGGGTCAGGACCGCATACGCGACCATCATTGCCGAAACACAAGCCCAATAGAGCGGCGGCAACGGCACAAAACCCAACGCCGACCCGACAGGCGTGTAAGGCAGGACTCCCCCCACCGCCACAATCACAATCGTCGTCAAAATCAACGGCAAGCTCGCTCGACTTTGCAGAAACGGCACCCGAGCAGTACGAATGATGTGGATGATCAAGGTCTGAGTCATCAGTGATTCGACGAACCAACCAGTCTGAAACAGCGCCACATTGTTCCAGCCGTCGAACACATAGATCATCATCATGAATGTCAGGAAATCGAACAGGGAGCTGACCGGTCCGACGCACAGCACGAACCGAGTCAGGTGCCCGATATCCCAACGCCGCGGCACCGCCAGATACTCCGGGTCCACCTGGTCGGTCGGGATCGTCGTTTGGGAGAAGTCGTAGAGCAGATTGTTGGTCAGCACCTGCAGTGGCGCCATCGGCAGAAATGGTAGGAAAATACTGGCGCCGATCACGCTGAACATGTTGCCGAAGTTGGAGCTGGCACCCATGCGGATATACTTCGTGATATTGCCGAAGATCCGCCGGCCCTCCATCACCCCGTCATCCAGTACCAGCAGGCTTTTTTCCAGCAGGATGATATCCGCCGATTCCTTGGCGATATCGACCGCCGTATCGACGGATATCCCGACATCGGCCGCTTTCAGCGCCGGTCCGTCATTGATGCCATCGCCCATGAAGCCCACCACGTGGCCGCGCTGGCGCAGCGCCGCGATGACCCGCGCCTTGTGTCCGGGAGCCAGCTTGGCAAACACCGTCGTCGCCTCGGCTGCCTCGCCGAGCGCGGTGTCGGACATCGCCTCGACCTCGGATCCCAGCAGGATCTTGCCGGGCGGCAGGCCGACCTGGGTGCAGACTGTGCGGGTGATAACCTCGTTATCGCCGGTCAGGATCTTCACCGCGACCCCGGCCTTGTGCAGCGAGACGATCGCCTGCGCCGCCGATTCCTTCGGCGGGTCCAGGAACGCCACATAGCCCAGGAGGGTCAGATCGCTTTCGTCGGCAATGGAATAGTCGGTGCGCGGGGCGGCGATCTCCTTGAACGCGACCGCAACGACGCGGAAGCCCTCCCGGTTGAGTTTTTCCATCTCGCGCTTGGCGTCGTCGAAATGGGTCGGGTCGAGCGGACCACCCGCTTCCCCCAACACGTAATTCGTGCAGACGGCGAAGATCTCCTCGACCGCGCCCTTGGCGATCAGAATATGCGTGCCATCGCCGCGATCCAGCACGACCGACATCCGCCGACGCTGGAAATCGAAGGGCATTTCGTCGATCTTGGTATAGCGGGCGGCGATTTCCGCGTGGTCCAGCGCATGTTCGGACCGGGTCGCGTGGGACAGGATCGCCTCATCCAGCAGGTTGCGCAGGCCGGACTGGTGGCGGCTGTTCAGGAACGCATATTCCAGAACCCGGGCGGATTCCTCGCCTTCGAAATCGAGGTGGTATTGCAGGATGATGCGGTCCTGCGTCAGCGTGCCGGTCTTGTCGGTGCAAAGGACATCCATCGCGCCGAGGTTCTGGATCGCGCTGAGCCGCTTCACGATCACTCGCTTGGCCGCCATGGCCAGCGCGCCCTTGGCCAGGTTCATGGTCACGATCATCGGCAGCATTTCGGGCGTCATGCCGACAGCAACCGCCATGGCGAACAGCAGCGCCTCCAGCCAATCCCCTTTGGTCAGTCCATTGATCAGGAAGACCGTGGGAACCATCACCCCGATGAAGCGGATCATCAGCCAGGTGAAGCGACCGATGCCCTTGTCGAAGTCGGTGGGCGGTCGAGCGCCGAGGACGGTGTCGGCGAGGTGGCCGAACACGGTGGCGGCTCCGGTACGCAGGACCACGCAGGACGCGCTGCCGCTGACCACGTTGCTGCCCATGAAGCAGACATTCGGCAGGTCGAACGGATTGTCGATCGTTGCATCCGGTGCAACGGGGTGCTTTTCCACAGCCATCGCCTCGCCGGTCAGCGAGGACTGGTTCACATGCAGGTCCTTGCCGGACAGCACACGCAGATCGGCCGGGATCAGGTCCCCGGCGGCCAGGTTCACGATGTCCCCTGGCACCAGGGTGTTCACGGCGACATCCACGCGGGTGGTCCCTTGTGTATTCCCTGGCGCAGTCGTCCCTTGGACAGTCCCCTGGACCGGCGTCCGGCTGACGCTGGCGGTGTTGTGCACCAGGGCGCGCAGGCTGGCGGCGGCGCGGTTCGATCGGTGCTCCTGCACGAAAGCCAGGGTGATACTCAGAACGATCATCACGATGATGACGATCGCGGCCCGCAGATCGCCGGTCATCCAGGAAATCACGGCGAGCGTGAGCAGCAGGGCGTTCAGCGGATTGCGCGCCCGCTCGATCAACTCGCGCACCGGACCTTGCTGCTGTTCCCGGGCGATGGTGTTCGGGCCCACCCGGGCCAACCGTTCGGCGGCCTCGACGTCAGTCAGGCCGGATTCGCGGGTTTCGAGTTCCGCCAGCAATGCATCGGGGGGGAGTCGGCTCTGGCGCAGGATGTCGTCGGCGCCGCTTTCCCGGGCGGGTGCGGGAGACTTGTACCGGGCGCCCGAAACAAGGCCCCATAGGCGTCCTCTGACCGTCATTTCCGGGCTTGATCCGGCAATCCGCGCTTCAACGGCGGGGAGCGGGTTGCCGGGGGTATGAACCGGGCACATACCTGACAAAACAGACCGGGCACATGGTTGACAGTCCACGATCTACGGCAGGGAGGACCTGCCGATGGTTTGGAAAGTCACAGGTGTCATGGACGAGCGTATGCGATTTGTCATTGC
>CALQHT020000284.1 GCA_943330455.2 Nitrosovibrio sp. Nv4
ACAGGTTCGGTACCCAAGTCTGGAAGACCTACAACGACATTGTCCGCGCCTGCGCCAGGGCTTGGAATTGGTTCGTCTCGGACCCGGCGAGGATCACCTCGATTGGTACCCGGGAATGGGTGATTCTTTAAGCGGGTTGGTATAAGAGCCTTACTTTAAGCCGGAGGCCGATCCCATTCGTTGCAGCATGTGCCGGAAACCCCTGGGTTCCGTTACAAATCCGTGCGGGAATCGGGGGTATTTGTTCCGCCTCCCGGTGGTTAACCCGTCGTTCAGGCCTGCGCCCAAAAGTATCAATCGCTGCCTCTTTCATGGGCTGTCGCCGCCACCCGCCCGATTTCGAGCACATCGCGGGATGGGAGCGTCCGTGCGCCTTTTGGGGCCGTTATTCTTGCGCGTTGCCTGACCGGTCCCGCTGGCTCCGCAAGGCGAAACTCGACGGCTCTCCCGTGGCACTGCTATGACGAGATGGGCCTTATGTACCGCGCCCAACGGGGGTTGGTCGGGAATGCTCGCCGTGGTGGCGAACCATATCCGGGCAATTGTTGCCTCGTCACCGCGGCTCCAAGCCGGCCACCCTATCGAGTGCGGGAGCATCGCGTGAAAGTTGGTATCGTGTCGGACATCCACTCCAACATCCGAGGGCTGACCGACGCGCTCGATGTCATGGGCCCCATTGATGAACTGCTGTGCCTGGGCGACAGCATCTATGAGTACCAGTTCTCCAACGAGGTCGTCGCGCTGTTGAAGGAGCGCGAGGCGCACATCATCCACGGCAACCACGAGGAAGTCTTTTTCTCCGCCGCGGGCGTCCGGGCGCGCGAGCGTGACTGGATCGACCCTTCCCTGATGGGGTTCCTGGCAGACCAGCCGCAGCGGCGGCGAGTAACGTTGGGCGGGAAGCGCTTCTTCCTGATTCACTCAACCCCCTGGGACCCGCGTGGAGAGTATGTGTATCCGCACAGCGCCAAGCTGGAGCAATTCGCCGACGCGGACGCCGATTTCGTGCTGTATGGCCACACCCATGCGCAGTTGGTCCGGCGCGTAAAGCATGTCACCGTCATCAACCCGGGGTCCGCCGGCGATGCGCGGGACAGCCGCAACGATCGCCAGTTGAGTTGTGCCGTCATCGACACCCAAACCGACGAAGTGCGGGTGATCGACTACGTCGATCCTCGATACGCCGCGCCGGTTCGGCCATAAGCGTCGGTTTCGCGCGAAGGGATTGGCAAGTGGCCCCCGTCCGTCGCTATACTGATCGGTATCGCGGATAGACGTCGGGAAGGATCCCGCCATGAGCATCAGTATAACGCCTCTACGGCCAGGATTTGCCGGGGAAGTTTCAGGCATCGACCTGACCCGCAAGCTGACCGCCGCCGAGGTCGCCCAAATCGACGCCGGCATGGACGCCTATGCCGTCCTGGTCTTTCACGACCAGCGTTTCGAGGACGACCAGCAACTGGATTTCACCCGCAATTTCGGGGAACTGGAAATTTCCTCCGGCGGGGAAATGAGCAAGCCGGAGGACCGGCGGCTGAAGCTGGAGATGGCGGATATCTCCAACCTCGATCAGCACAGCCGCATGCGCACCGCGGACGACAAGAAGCGGCTGAGCAATCTGGGCAACCAGTTGTGGCACTCCGACGCGTCCTTCCGCGCCATTCCGGCGAAATACTCGCTGTTGTCGGCCCGGATCGTGCCGCCGAAGGGCGGCAACACGGAATTTGCCGATATGCGCGCCGCCTATGATGCGTTGGACGCGGCGACGAAGGCGGAGATCGAAGACCTGATCACCGAGCACTCTAATGCCTATTCGCGGGAGATCATCGGGTTCGAGAAGGCCGATTACGGGCAGGAAAACCAGGACAAGCTACGCCCGGTGCGCCATCGCCTGGTGCGGGCGCATCCGGTGACGGGACGGAAATCGCTGTATCTGTCCGCCCATATCGGCACCATCGTCGGCTGGCCGGTGCCGGAGGCGCGCGCCTTCATCCGCGACCTGACGGAGCACGCGACCCAGCCGCAATTCGTCCATGCGCATCAATGGAAGCCCTGGGATCTGGTGATCTGGGACAATCGCACCACGATGCACCGCGCCCGCCGCTACAACGACCTGAAAGACATCCGCGACATGCGCCGCTCCACCGTGCGCGGCGATGGGCCAACAACCGAGCAAATACGGGAAGCCGCCTGACAAAAACAAAGTTCAAGGAGAAAAACGCGCCATGACCATCAGCATTCGCAGAGTCCATCCGACCTTCGTCGGTGAGGTCACCGGGGTCGATATCTGCCAACCCTTGTCCCGCGATCAGGTCGATGCGATCGAGGCTGGCATGCACGAACACGCCGTTCTGGTGTTCCGCGATCAGCCCCTGACCGACGATCAGCAATGCGTGTTCAGCGCCAATTTCGGTGAGCTGGAAGTGACCCTGGCGGGTCAGATGGCCAAGCCCGAGGATCGTCGCTTCCAGAAGCTCGAATTGGGCGACATTTCCAACCTCGCCGGCAACACCAACAAGCTGCGGGAACGCGACGACGCGCGCCGGATGTATGCGCTGGCGAACCGACTGTGGCACTCGGATGCCTCGTTCCGCGCGATTGGCGCCGGTTATACCCTGCTGCATGCGCGGGTTGTGCCCAGCAAGGGCGGCAACACCGAATTCGCCGACATGCGGGCTGCCTACGAGGCGCTGTCTCCCAGCATGAAGGCCGAGGTCGATAATCTGGTGTGCGAGCACTCGATCACCTTCTCCCGCGAGCAGATCGGTTTCGCGGTGAAAAGCGATGAGAACGCGGACAAGCTGCGGCCAGTCCAGCACAAATTGGTCGTGACCGACCCGGTGAACGGCCGCAAGTCGCTGTATCTGTCGTCCCATATCGGCGGGATCGTCGGCTGGCCGGTGCCGGAAGCGCGCGCCTTCATCCGTGACCTGGCCGAACATGCCACCCAGCCGCAATTCGTCCATGCGCATCATTGGCAGGTCCACGACATGGTGATCTGGGACAACCGGACGGTCATGCATCGCGCTCGCCCCTTCGCCGATTTGAAGGAACTGCGCGATCTGCGCCGCACCTCGATCAAGGGCACCGGCCTGGAAATGGTGCACGAACCGGTCCGCCAGGCCGCGGAATAGCGACCGGACGCGCGCCCCTCCCAGCTTGGATGGGCGCGCGTGACACGTCTCGGATCGGTGCATCCCGCACGGATGTGCCGGCGAGCAGCAGGAGCCGATGGGGCAGCCATGAACGTCAAGCCATTGCATTCGGTCTTCGTCGGCGAAGTATCGGGAGTCGATCTGACCCAGACGCTGTCGGATGCGACCATTGCGGGCCTGGAGGCCGCCATCGGGCAGTATGGCGTGCTGGTGTTCCGCGACCAGCGCATCACCGATGACCAGCAACTGGACTTCAGCCGCCGTTTCGGGGCGCTGGAAGAAACCGGCGGCACCGGCATCAGCAAGCCAGGCGAGCAACGACTGCATCCCGCGTTCGCCGACGTGTCCAACCTGGACATCAACAACACCGTGCTGGCGCGTGATAACCGGCGGCGGTTGTACAGTCTCGGCAACACGCTGTGGCACTCGGACAGTTCGTTCAAACCGGTGCCCGCCACCTATTCCCTGCTGTCCGGCCGGGTCGTGGTGGACCAGGGCGGGGAAACCGAGTTCGCCGACATGCGCGCTGCCTATGACGCGCTGGAGGATGAGACCAGGGCCGAGATTCAGGACCTGATCTGCGAGCATTCGTTGCTTTATTCACGCGCGACATTGGGCTTCACCGACCTGACCGAGGCGGAACGCGCGACCATGCGGCCGGTGCGGCAGGCTTTTGTCCGCACACACCCGATCAGCGGGCGGAAGTCGGTGTATCTGGCGTCGCATATCGGCAAGATCATCGGCTGGCCGGTGCCGGAAGCCATGGCCTATATCCGCGACCTGACCGAGCACGCGACGCAACGCCGGTTCGTGTATGCGCATCGGTGGCAGCCGTACGACCTTGTGATGTGGGACAATCGTTGCACCATGCATCGGGCGCGTCGTTACGATTCGACGCAGGTGCGGGATATGCGGCGGACGACTGTTGCTGGGACGGAGTTGACGGCGGCGCAGGACGAGCGCGCGGCGGCTTAAGGCGAGGGGCTCTGCCCCTCGACCCCGCCAAAGGCGCGGCCTTTGGAATGCGATTCGTTGGGGGGATTGAGGATGGGCCTGCCCGGGCGGTGGACCGTCCGGGCAGGCCCATCCTCAATCCCCCCAATGTTCCGGTTCCAAGGGCGGTCGCCCTTGGTGGGGTGTCCAGAGGGGCAAAGCCCCTTTGGAATCCCAGCATTTCCTGACACAATACCCAAAACCAGAGGAACGTAAAATGGCCACCCTACCCATCCCCGCCGCCATCTCCATGCAAGGCAAGCGCGTCCTGGTCACCGGCGCCGCCAGCGGCATCGGCAAGGCAACAGCCCTCGTCCTGGCCGATCTGGGCGCCGAATTGCTGCTGAGCGACCGCGCCGACCTGACCGACATCGCCGATGAGGTGAAATCCCGTGGCAATGCTTGCGAAACGGCACGCGGTGACCTGACCGAAGCCGCCTACCTGAACAGCCTGTTCGCCGGCCCCAGGCTGCATGCCGCGGCGCATTGCGCGGGCATCCTGTACCGCACACCGTGGGATGAGGACGCCGACTTCAACGAACGCTTCCACCGCATGATGGACGTCAATGTCCGCGTGCCGATGCAACTGACCGGCCTGGCCATCGAGCACATGGCCGGCCATGGTGGCGGCAACATCGTGCTGGTCGGCTCGGTCGCCGGCAAAACGGGCGGCACGTCGCTGAACACGCCGCCGGACTACTCGGCCTCCAAGGGCGCCGTGCATGCCCTGGTGAAGTGGATGTCGCGCAAGGCCGTCACGCGTGGCGTTCTGGTGAACGCCGTGGCCCCCGGGCCGGTGCAGACGCCGATGACCAGCGGCAACAACACCGCGGCCCTGCTGCCGATGCAGCGCCTCGGGCAGGCGCATGAACTGGCATGGCCGATCGCGTTTCTGTGTTCCTCCGGCGCGAGCTACATGTCCGGAGCGATCCTGGACGTGAACGGCGGCGCGTTTGTGGGGTGAGGCTGGCCGCGCAAGCGGGTAGACTGTCAAGCAAGAAGACCGGCGCCCATCCCCAGGGCGCCGGTTCTGTTTCACGCCACCATCGCGCGGATTACTTATCCAGCCACACGTCCTCGAACCGCCAGCCATTGTAGATGCTGTTGACCATGATCCCGTAGTTCTTCACGTAACCATGCCAGCACCCGGCCTGCTGGCCGTGATAGGTAACGGGACGAGCGACGTCCTCCAGCAGCCGACGCTCGATCTCCCACACCATTTTCTTGCGCTTTTCCTGATCGACCTCGGCCGATTGCGTATCGAACATCGCCTGGATCTCGCGATTGCAGTAGTTGGTATAATTTCGCAACGATCCGCAGCCGTAGTTTTCATAGAAGACCTGGTCCGGCTCATCCAAGGATTGCCCGGTGGCGTTCATCCCGACCTGGTAGTCCTTCTTGAACACCCGGTTGTAGAAGATCGGCGTATCGACCGTGTCCAATTCGGCGTCGACGTAGATCTCCTTCAGGTGATCGGCCAGAATCAGCGCCGGCTCGCGAAAGGTCGAGACATTGCGCGTGAAGATCTTCACCGCCAGCCGCTTGTCCGGGCCGTAGCCGGCCTTGCGCATCAACGCACGCGCCTGCTCACGGCTCTTTTCGATATCCGGCCCATACCCCGGAAACGTCACCAACATCTCCATCGGCACGCCCCAGACGCCATCGGGCGGCGGCATGAAGGACGCACCGATGCCCGGCACACCCTCGTTCATGATCGTGTTGAAGGACTTCCGATCCAGGGTCAGTGCCAGCGCCGTTCGGATATCGGGGTTGTCGAAGGGCGGCGCCTCCCGGTTGATGATCAGGTTGGACGTGCCGATCGCGCGGATGGAGCACTGCGCGGTCGGCACCTGGTGCAGGAACTCCCGCATCAGCGGCACCGTCACGTCGGTGGGAAAGCTGACATCGTATCGACCGGCGACCAGACCCAGCATCCGGGTGGCACGGTTCGGCACGATCTTGACCTCGATCCCATCCAGATAGGGCAATCCCTTCTTCCAGTAATCGGGATTGCGCTCCAGCCGGATGATTTCGTTCATCCGGTATTCGACGAACTTAAACGGCCCGGTCCCGATCGGCTTGGTGCGCATCGCGGCCGACGACACATGGCAGGGATAGACGGGCGAATAGCCGGACGCGAGCAGACTCAGCATCGCCGGTTGCGGGCGCTTGAGGTGGAACGTGACCTCCTGATCGCCATTGACGGTGATCTTCTCCAGGTTTGCATACCATTCCTGCCGCGGCGATTTGCGGATCTTGCCCGGGGTAAGACCCGAGACCATGTCCCAGGTGCATTTCACATCGGCCGAGGTAAACGGCTTGCCGTCATGCCACTTCACGCTGTCCCGCAGCGTGAACGTCAACTCGGTGTTGGCCGCGTTCCATTTCCAGGCGGTCGCCAGGTCCGGAACGATCGTGTCGGCGCGGTTCTGCATCACATGCTGGTCGAACTGCACCAGGTTGTTGAACATCGACATGAACGGCACGACCACGGAGACCGTCGCTTCCTCATGCAAGGACGGGCTGGGGGGCGTGTCGATCAACGGCATGGAGAGGATGCCGCCCCGTTTTTGCGCCATCACCGCGGTGCTGAGGCACAGAAGGCCGACCATCGCACAGGCCGCGGCCTTCCATCCGGCCGCCACAATTCGTCTCATGGATTCCTCTCCCTCGGCACCGCCGGTCTTGACCGGTCTCATCGTCAAGGCTGCGCGGGTTTTGCCGGATGTGCAACCGTATCCGACCTGGGTCCGACCACGTTCGGACGATCATCCCGGTGGCATCCGAACGATCCCACGGCGCGGCATCGATGTTCGCAGTCTCGTTCGCGGTGCGCCTGGCACTGGTGGCGAAGTTCGGTTTCAACGCTACCTGAACCTGTCTCTTCGCATCTTCGACATTCGGGTTCTTCTTGCTGGGCGCCTGGCCCGACGACTGTTTCAGCATCATTCGCATTGGCTGGTAGTCCCGCACACGCCGCCGCACGAAATCCGCCCCGTCGAGCACCCACGGGCTGGACCTACGCCCCCCGATCAGCAAATCTGCCCGCAACCACAGAAGCCGCCATCAGGCGGAAAACCACAAGACCGGAACGGGAGGATCCCCCCAACCATGCCACGATGTTTCATGCGCCCCCTGCTGGCCGCCCTGATGCTTGCCCTGACCTGGCCAGCGCTCGCGCAGGAATGGCCGAGCAAACCCATCCGCATTATTTATAATTATCCGCCCGGGACATCGGGCGATGTCCTGATCCGCATGCTCGGCGAACAGGTCGCACAGAAGCTCGGCCAGGCCATCATCGTGGAAAACCGCGCCGGCGCCTCTGGCACCCTGGGGGTGGAGGCGGCATGGCGCACAACAGCCGACAACTACACATTCCTGCTCAGCCCAAACGCGCCGATGGTGCTGCTGCCGCAACTGCGCAAGGTGCCCTATGACCGGCGCGATTTCCGCCCGATCGCGGCGATTGGCGAATATGTCTATGGCTGGGCCGTGCTGCCCAGCCTGGGGGTCAAGACGGTCGGAGAGCTCGTGGCGCTTGCAAAATCAAAGCCCGACGTCCTGACGGTCAGCACCCCTGGCGCCGGCACCGCGACACATCTGCGCAGCGAAGTGCTGAACGACATGGCCGGCATCCAGATCACGCCGATCCACTACCGCGGCGGGCCCGAGGCGCTGAACGACTTCCTGGGCGGTCATGTCAACATCATGCTGGACTCGATCCATTACCCGCACGCGCGGGCCGGGCGCGCGATTATTCTGGCCTTCACCTCCTCTCGCCGGCATCCGGAGTTCCCGGACGTGCCGACGATGGAGGAAGCCGGCTACAAGATCGAGCTGCCCACCTGGCTCGCGCTTTACGCCATCAAGGGGACGGCCGAGGAACCCGCGGCCAAGCTGGGCGCGGCGTTCAATGAGGTGATCCAGCGTCCCGACGTCAACGCGCGTATCTACACGATGGGATTCTTCCCGATGATCCGCACGCCGGCTGAGTTGCGGGAGATGAACGACAGGGAGGTTACGTCCTACGAACAATGGGTGAAGCGGCTGAACTTCAAGATGGAGTAGGCGGCGGCCGGCACCCCAACGTCAGTCTGACGCGATCGGTCCGATAAATCCGTGGCTTTGGGTGCCTCCACTGCGTCGATCCGAAAACCGTTTGCCTGTTAGGCAACACGCAAAAACTACCGCTTCAAGTTGGTGGCCTTGGCGAGATGGTATAGTTCCACTCCGGATGGAATGTGTCCCCCGTGATATTGAGAGCGGCCATCTCGGCATCTGTGACCTTGATGCCTTTCTGGTAGCTGCGCGTG
>CALQHT020000285.1 GCA_943330455.2 Nitrosovibrio sp. Nv4
CAGCCTGGTCCAGGCCGCGAAGGCAAAGGCGCGCGGATATCGATCAACCCGTAACCTCAAAGCCATGGTCTATCTCATCGCCGGAAAGCTCGACCTCAGGCTGCCAGTATGAAATCGTTACCACCCACTCCAAACAGCGAGGAGCCACAAACTGGCTGATGAATGCGAAATTGTGGGTCGCGGGAGGAACCGGCAGCGGTCGGTCGCCGTCCTTGCGGGGCATGAACTCGGCGGTTGTGTACGGCAGCCGGCAGGGAATGCAGTTGGCGCCCTCTATCGTCTCCGAATCGAAACGCAGATGCCCGCACAACTCGTGCAGGATGTCGGCGCCATTGCACTGGTCCATCGGTTTCGCCACGAAGTTTCCGACCCGGTCGGGAAACAGGGCGTATCCCCAGAACACTTGCACATTGGCGGGCTGGTCGATGAAGTGAGGCTGGTGCGCTAAGACAATGGACATCAACCAGGCCGAGTCCTTGAATGTGACCAGTCCGCCGGTCCCGGCCTCATTGCCGCTGAACGCGAACATGGCATCGAAGAATGCCGTATTCGTCAGGGTCACGGTGAAGGATTCCCAACAGGATTGCGAGATGGAACTGTTGAAGGTCGCCGGATTGCCGAAACCGGGTCGCGCCGCCGCCAGCTTCTCCCACAACGACCAGCCCCCGCTATCCGCCTTGGTCAGTTTCGCTGGCGCAGCCGTCATCGAACCGAAGCTGGACGCATCGGTCATCGACGCGTTCTGGACGAAAACCAGGTCATCGGCGTTCACGACGATGTCCTCGGCCTTGCCGTCATGCTGGCAATGCAGCCCGGTCACCTGAAACAACCCGTCCACGACCCGGTGATTGATGTCGGTGACGGTGCAGTTCGTGACAAGTTGGACGCCCTGTGCCTGCAGCCAGGTCTGCAACGGCAAAACCAGGGAGTCGTATTGATTGAAGATGGTGCGCTTCACCCCGCCCAACGTCTCGATACGGGAGAACTCCATCATGAAGCGATGCAGATAGCGCCGCAGTTCCACCGCGCTGTGCCAGGGCTGGAACGCGAACGTCGTGACCCACATGTACCAGAATTCGGACTCGAAGAACGCCGGTGAAAGCCAGTCGGTGATACGGCTGTTGCCCATTTCGGCTTCATCCGCGTTGCTCAATTTCAGCAACTCCACGCGGTCCTGCATCGAGAGACCCATCGACGTCACGGCGATCTTGGTGCGGCGTCTGTCGACCAAACGGGCCATGGAGTCGGCCTTGTGGTGCTCGTTGAACTCCATCGTTTCGTCAAATACCGACTTTCCCGCGTGCGTGATCGAAGGGATCTGTTTGAACAGGTCCCATGTGCACTCGTAATTGTCGGTGGTCAGCATGCGCCCGCCGCGCAAGGCATAGCCCCGCACGGGATCGCCGGCCGCGTCCAGGCTGCCGCCAAGGCGTGAGGCGGCTTCCAGGATCAATATGTCTTTCCCTGGGAACCCACCGTCGCGGATCATGAATGCGGCGGCAGCCAGGGACCCGATGCCACCGCCGACGAAATAGGCTTTCGATTGCGCTCGCATTGAATTTATACCTTGCAAAGGCCGCCGGTTTGACGCCCTGACAGCAACACATGGCCTTCCCGGCGAAGGCAGGATGACACTACCCAGCGCCTGCATGGGTCGGTCAGACTCGGAAAATACTCAGGCGCACGCCATGACACCGCCATGGTTCGGACACTGTAACGGCTGAGCGGTTCGGCGTGATCGCTGGATTTTCGGCACGGGTAGGCGGACGACGGGCGGAGCTGTCTTGAGCCTGATCACGCTGAGCGGAACGTCACAGCGTGTGAATCATGCGATCAAACAAAGAGCCAGAGCGGGTTGCCGTTTCCAGTCAGGGTGAAACCGCTCAGATCACCACCGTCATCGGAGCAACCGGGTAGCGCGCGGCCCCTGTCCCATGCCAAAAAGCCGCATGACCCTGCCCATGACGCCCAGCCCGCGCCTCTCATGATTCCGAAAATCCGTGTGCGCGGCCTGCGCAAGACGTTCGGCGACAAGGTCGTGCTGGACGGGGTCGACCTCGACGTGATGCCGCAGACTTCCATGGTGATCATCGGCGGGTCCGGTTCGGGGAAGTCGGTGCTGCTGAAATGTATCCTCGGTATCATCGAGCCAGATGCCGGCACGGTCGAAATCGACGGGACCGACATCACCAGGCTGCCGGCCCCGGAGCGGACCGCGATCCGATCCCGCATCGGCATGCTGTTCCAGAACGGCGCCTTGTTCGACAGTCTGCCGGTCTGGGAAAACGTGACCTTCGGCCTGATCGCATTGAAAAAGATCCGTCGCTCGGAGGGGCGGGACCATGCCGTCGATTTCCTGAGCCAGGTCGGATTGGCTGACACGGTGCGCGATCTGTCGCCGGCCGAACTGTCCGGCGGAATGCAGAAGCGGGTGGCGCTCGCCCGTGCCATCGCCGCCCACCCCGACATCCTGTTCTTCGATGAGCCGACCACCGGGCTCGACCCCATCATGGGGGCGATCATCGACGGGCTGATCGTCGAATGCGTGAAGGAGTTGGGCAGCACCGCGGTTGCGATCACCCACGATATGGCGAGTGCGCGACGGATCGGCGACGCGGCGGCCATGATCCACAAGGGCCGCATCATCTGGTCCGGCCCGGCAGCGCAGTTGATGGAAAGCGGCAATCCGGAGGTCGATCAGTTCACCCACGGACGACGGGAAGGACCGATCCAGATGGAGCTGCGTCGATAGTGCAGCGCCGCCGCACCCTGATGCGCCCGCCGATGCGCCGCCTGGCTGGCGGGCTGGTCGTTGTGTTCGCGATATCGGCGCTGATCCACCCGATCCGCTCTGCCAACGCCGGCCCTTCCGAAACCGCCCTCCAGCTTGCCGGGTTGTTCATACAAGGCTGCCTGCCGTTTGCCGGGAATCCCACCGCGCTGCGGACCTGGGCCGCAGCCAGCAAGCTGACACCCGTGCCGGAGCAGGCCAAGGCCGCCTTCCTGCACGGTGCACCCGGCGTGGTGTTCGACGCGAGCACGGATGCGGGCAAGTTTGTGTTGGTGTCGTCCGACGACGGACTATGTTCCTCGATCACGGACCGGGCGACGGGCAAGGATGTCGCGGATGCGTTGGAAGCCACGCTGCGGGACGCCGGGATCGTGTTCCGAATGGCGATCGACCGCGACGACCGGCTGATTCCGGCGCTGCATTTCCGGGAGTATCTGGCGACCATGAAAGGGCGCCTATGGCGAATCCTGGCCGCTACGGTAAAGGATCGGGTTGACGGCCGAGCGATGCTGACCGCGGCACCGGGGTAGGGAGATGGCGGTGCGCCGCACCGCTCAGGTTCCTCGCCACACGTGAAAAGCCGGAGAACCACGATTTGGCCAAACCGACCTCTCGTTTCGTCTGCCAGTCCTGTGGTGCCATCACGCCCAAATGGGCCGGGCGTTGCGAGACCTGCGGCGAATGGAACACCGTGGTCGAGGAAGCCATCACCGCACGCCCCGGCCCGGCTGGGAAGGCGCCGGCCGGCAAGGGAGTCGCCTTCGTCGGGCTGGCCGGTTCCGCCGAACCGCCGCCACGTGCCGCCACCGGGATCGAGGAGTTGGATCGCGTCCTGGGCGGTGGCCTGGTGCCGTCCTCGGCGGTTCTGGTGGGCGGCGATCCGGGCATCGGCAAGTCCACCCTTCTGTTGCAGGCCGCGGCCAGTCTGGCGCGGTCCGGCCGACGGGTCCTCTACATCTCGGGCGAGGAATCCACCGAACAGGTCCGCCTGCGCGCGCGCCGCCTGGGCGTCGCCGATACCGCGATTGAGCTTGCCGCCGCGTATAACGTGCGGGAAATCGCCGCCAGCCTGGAACAGGCGAACGATGCCGCGCTGGTCGTCATCGACTCGATCCAGACCATGTGGCTGGACGCGATCGACAGCGCGCCCGGCACAGTGGCGCAGGTCCGAGCCTGCTCCTTCGAGCTGATCCGGCTGGCCAAGGCGGGCAAATTCTCGCTGGTGCTGGTCGGCCACGTGACCAAGGACGGCGCCCTGGCTGGTCCCCGCGTGCTGGAGCACATGGTCGACGCTGTCCTGTATTTCGAGGGCGATCGCGGCCACCAGTTCCGCATCCTGCGCGCCGTGAAGAACCGCTACGGCGCCACCGACGAAATCGGCGTGTTCGAGATGACGGACCGCGGTCTGGCGGAAGTGCCCAATCCGTCCGCCCTGTTCCTGGCCGAACGACGCGGCAATGTTTCCGGCAGCGCGGTCTTCGCCGGGCTGGAAGGAACCAGGCCCGTGTTGGTGGAGGTGCAAGCTCTGCTGGCACCGAACCCGGGCGGATCGCCGCGGCGGTCGGTCATCGGGTGGGACAGCGGGCGGCTGTCGATGCTGCTGGCGGTGCTGGAAACCCGGGCCGGGGTGCGGCTGAACCAGACCGACGTCTATCTGAATGTCGCCGGTGGGCTGCGGGTCACCGAACCGGCGGCCGATCTGGCGGTGGCCGCGTCGATCGCCTCGGCTGCGTTCGACAAGCCGACCAGCCCCGGCATGGTCTATTTCGGAGAGATCGGGCTGTCCGGCGAAATCCGCCAGGTCGCGCAGGCCGAGGCCCGCCTGAAGGAAGCCGCCAAGCTGGGCTTCGACTCGGCCGCCCTGCCCCGTCGGTTGGCGCACGGCAATCGCAAACTGGTGGCGCCCGAGGGGCTGCGGCTGGAGGAAATCGGCCACATCGCCGATCTGGTCGCCCGGTTCGCGCCAGAAAGCGGTAGCGGCGGATGATAAAGCGGCGGCGGCGGATGATATTGTCTTGGCGGTACCGGTTCCCAGGGCGATAACCCCGCCCGTCCCTTTTATGGCGGTGGCATGACCTGGGTCGATCTTGCGGTGCTCGGTATTCTGGCGATTTCGGCCGTGCTGGCTTTCATGCGCGGATTGGTGCGGGAGGTGCTGGGGATAGGCGCCTGGGTCGGCGCCATCGCCATCGCCGTCAAGGCGCTGCCTCATGCGCGTCCCTTGGTGAAGCAATATTTGTCGGAGCCAGCCTGGATCGATCCCTTGGCCTTCGTCGGCGTGTTTCTGGTCTCCCTGATCGCCCTGTCCCTGATCGCCCGCATGGTGGGGCGGATGGTGCGCGGATCGATGCTCGGTGGCGTCGATCGCAGCCTGGGCGTGTTATTCGGCCTGGCCAGGGGTGCGGCGCTGGTCATCATTGCCTATATCCTTGGTGGCATGGCGGTGGCGGTCGATCAATGGCCGGCGTCGGTGCGAGAGGCTCGGTCCCTGACGCCCACATTCGAAGGGGCGACCTGGGTGGTTCGACAACTGCCTGAAGAATACCGGCCCCGAATTCAGGCCCCCTCGGCGGAGCGGCGGGCGACCGCGGATGCGTTGATGCGCACCACGCCGCAAGGATCGGCGACGGGGCGAGCGGCCGGCGCCGGGAACCGGTAGAACATGGGTGTTCGATCGACCGGCATCGTCGCCGGTTCGACCCGTGACGGACCGGGCGCTTCTAAGGCGGCGGGCCGGTGTGTTGGCCAAAGGGGTGTGGGCCGCGGCGACCCAACCTGATACACCGCCGGTCATTGGCGACACGCGACCAGAAGGAACGTGGCATGGCATTCACGACCGATGGAACCGAAGACGACTCGCTGCATGAAGAATGCGGCGTCTTCGGCGTCTGGAACGTTCCCGACGCCGCCGCGGTCACGGCGCTGGGTCTGCACGCCCTGCAGCACCGAGGCCAGGAAGCCACCGGCATCGTCAGCTTCGACGGTGCCCGCTTCCACTCCCATCGCGGCATGGGCCTGGTGGGCGACAATTTCAGCAACCCGCAGGTCATGGACACGCTGAAGGGCCGCATCGCCATCGGCCACAACCGCTATGCCACGACCGGCGACACCATCCTGCGCAATGTCCAGCCGCTCTATGCCGATTTCGAGTTCGGGGGTTTCGCCGTCGCCCATAACGGCAACCTGACCAACGCCCATGTGCTGCATCGCGCCCTGGTGCGCCGGGGTTGCCTGTTCCAGTCCACCACGGACTCGGAAGTCTTCGTCCATCTGATCGCCATCAGCCTCTATTCCACCGTGGTCGACCGGCTGATCGACGCGCTGAAACAGGTCGTCGGCGCCTACTCCCTTGTCGCCCTCTCCAACGAAGCCCTCATGGGCGTCCGCGATCCGCTCGGCGTGCGCCCGCTGATCCTGGGCCGCATCGGGTCGGAAGGCACCGGAGGCTGGGTCCTGGCCAGCGAAACCTGCGCGCTGGACATCGTCGGCGCCGACTTCATCCGTGACGTCGAACCCGGGGAAATCGTGGTCATCAACGACCAGGGCGTCCACAGCATCATGCCGTTTGGTCGCACCCGGGAACGCTTCTGCGTGTTCGAATACATCTATTTCGCCCGTCCCGACTCGGTCATGGAGGGCATGCCCGTCTATGCCGCGCGCAAGCGGATCGGTGTCGAACTGGCGCGGGAGGCCGGGGTTCCCGCCGACGTGATTGTGCCGGTGCCCGATTCCGGCGTCCCCGCCGCCATGGGCTACGCCTCCGAAGCCAACATCCCCTTCGAGCTCGGCATTATCCGCAACCACTATGTCGGGCGCACCTTCATCGAACCGACCGACCATATCCGTAATCTGGGCGTGAAGCTGAAGCATTCCGCCAACCGCCCGGTGCTGGAGGGCAAGCGAGTCGTGCTGGTGGACGACTCGATCGTGCGCGGCACCACCAGCCGGAAAATCGTCGAAATGGTGCGTCAGGCCGGCGCGCGAGAGGTGCATATGCGCATCTCGTCCCCTCCCACCACGCATTCCTGCTTCTATGGCATCGATACCCCGGAGCGGAGCAAGCTGCTGGCGGCCAACCACTCGGTCGAGGAAATGGCCGAACTGATCGGCGCCGACAGCCTGGCCTTCGTCTCGATCAACGGGCTGTATCGGGCCTTGGACAAGAACGGGCGAGACCCCGATCGGCCGCATTATTGCGATGCGTGCTTCACCGGGGATTATCCGATCGCGCTGCCGGATCAAGCGGACAATCGCGACCGTCAACTCAGCCTGCTGGCCGAAAGCCACTGATGTCCGGCGTGTTGTCGGGCTCGGTCGCTCTGGTGACGGGCGCCAGCCGAGGCATCGGTGCGGCCGCGGCGGTGGAGCTGGCGCGTCTGGGGGCGCATCTGATCCTGATCGCCCGCACCCAAGGTGGGTTGGAAGAAACCGACGACGCGATCCGTTCGGCGGGCGGGTCCGCCACCCTGCTGCCGCTGGATTTGCGCGAAGGCGAGAAGATCGACGCGATCGGGCCGACCCTGTTCCAGCGCTTCGGGCGGCTGGACGTTCTGGTGCATGCGGCCGGTGTGCTGGGGAAGCTGACACCGGTCGCGCATATCCTGCCGGCGGATTGGGCCGATGTGGTCGGTGTGAACATGGCCGCGTCCTGGCGGCTGATCGGCACCTGCGATCCGCTGCTGCGCCAGGCACCAGCCGGGCGCGCGGTGTTCGTGACGGATATGCGGGCGCGGGAGCCTCGGGCGTATTGGGGGCCGTATGGGGCGACCAAGGCGGCGATGGAGCATCTGGTGCTGACCTGGGCGCAGGAAGTCGCGACGACTTCGTTGCGGGTCAATCTGTTCGATCCTGGGCCGGTGGCGACTCGGCTGCGGTCCAACGCGTTTCCGGGGGAGGACAAGGCGGGTCTTCCGCGACCGGAGTCCGTGGCGCCGGCGTTGGCGGCACTGTGCCTGCCGACCGAGACCCAGATGTCAGGCAGAGTCGTCACCGCGCGTTCCCCGGACTGACGAACGCCTTCCATACACAATGCCAAAGGAGCCAGGAGACTGGGGGGAGCCGCCGGCGGTCAGGCGGCACGTTGCTGAAATCGGCACCGCAACACCGGGGCGGATACTGCGTCGTGGGCTGGATTCGAACGCGTGCGATTGAATTTTGCGCGGATGGGAGGTCATGACCGGGCCCAGATATTCACTTTATGTTCTCCGCCGATGGGGCGCTCCATGGCAAGGAAATTCGCATCCGGGCAGAATCGCCGGATGAAGAGCGAGCCGTAATGCCTTGATTGGGCGTTGTTTGTAGAAATGGTGTGCAGTCGGTTAACGCGCGCGTCTTTGTTTTTGAGACCGCCTCGGCGGAGGCGGGTTGTGGTCCTCGCGATATTTAAAATCCGACATCAGGATCGTCCGTCATCTGGCTGATAGGATGCGACGATTCAGGTCGTTTTGAGAGTTTACTTTAGGCTCTTATAGCGTTTTCTGTTGGTATGGCCCCAGACCGATGGCTCCGAGGATCATGGCGGCCGAACTCGCGGTCTGACCCATCGCTTCCAAGGTCCGGCGCCATCCGAGATAGTTCGGGAGG
>CALQHT020000286.1 GCA_943330455.2 Nitrosovibrio sp. Nv4
AGCCTGGTCCAGGCCGCGAAGGCAAAGGCGCGCGGATATCGATCAACCCGTAACCTCAAAGCCATGGTCTATCTCATCGCCGGAAAGCTCGACCTCAGGCTGCCAGTATGAAATCGTTACCACCCACTCCAAACAGCGAGGAGCCGACGATTCTAACCATGGGCCGATAGACTCCCCTCACCGTCATTGCCGGGCTTGACCCGGTAACCCTCCCCCTGCCGTCGAAGCGTGGGTTGCCGGGTCAAGCCCGGCAATGACGGTGAGACGGGTACTCGATCCCACAACGTTGGTTCGCACCCGCTTGCGTCGGCATCGGTGGCGGATCGCGCGCCATCCGCTATGCTTCCCGCCGGCACAGGCCCCCGACCAAACCGGAGGCCGCGGGAAAGGAAACGGACCATGGCTGAACAGCAATCACGGGTGGCGCTTTACGCGAATGTCGGCCCGGAACTGACCCATTACGACGTGGATGTCGACGCGGCGACCCTCACCCGGCGCGACAAGGTCACCCTGCCGGCCAATGTGCAATATGTCTGGCCGCACGCGTCTCGCGAATTCCTTTATGTGGCGACCAGCGACAGTGCCTCCGGCATGGGTACCCCCGGCAAGACCCACCATGTCAGCGCCTTCCGCATCGATCCCGCTTCCGGCGCGCTTTCCCCGCACGGCACACCCATCCCGTTGCCGGCTCGCCCGATCCACATGGCAACCGACGCGCCATCGCGCAACATATTGGTGGCCTTCAACAATCCGGGTGCGGTGCGCATCTACAGGATCAATCCGGACGGCACCGCGGGGCATGAGGTCACCCAGTCGCCCAACGTCGATCCGGGGATCTTCCCGCATCAGGTCCTGGCGAGCCTGGACAACCGCCTGATCATTGTGATCGCGCGTGGCCACGACGCCGAAGCAGCCAAGCCGGAGGAACCCGGGGCGCTGATGGTGTTCCGCAACAACGATGGCGTGCTGGAAGACCAGGCGGTGATCGCCCCCGAAGGCGGCTATGGATTCGGGCCTCGGCATCTGGATTTCCACCCGACGCAGCCCTGGATCTATGTCTCGTTGGAGCGACAGAACGCGGTGGATATGTTTGTCCGCAACGGCGACACGCTGGAGGCGACGCCGCGCTTCCGGGCCAACACCCTGTCCGGTCCGGCGAACCCGGCCCATCGCCAGGTGGTGGGGACCGTGCATGTGCATCCGAACGGCCGCTTCGTCTATGTCGCCAACCGGGCGGCCGATACCGTCGATTTCAACGGGCGGAAAGTGTTCGTGGGCGGCGAGAATTCGATCGCCGTGTTCGCCATCGACCCGACGACCGGCGAGCCCACCGTCATCCAGCATGCCGATACCCGCGGCATTCACCCGCGCACCTTCCATATCGATCCGAGCGGGCGGTTGATGGTGGTCGCCCATATCATGGGCCTGCCCGTCCGGGTTGGCGACACCGTGGAGCAAATCCCGATGCGCCTGTCGCTGTTCCGCATCGGTGACGACGGGAAACTGGATTTTGTCCGGTCCTACGACGTGGAGAGCAACGGCAAGACGATGTGGTGGATGGGCATGGTCGGTCTGTAAACTTTCCGTCCATGCGCACTCAGGCGACACTCAAGAATAACCGCGCCATCTGGCGGGCAATCGGGGGAGGGACGCAAGCCTTGGGGCTGCGCCCCAAACCCCGCGAGGGGCTTTGCCCCCTCGACCCCCACCAAGGCTGGGCCTTGGATGCCGTTTATTGGGTCTGGGAGGAAAGGGGGCCGACCGTGCCGTCTCAGCGTCCGTGTTGGCCCCCTTTCCTCCCAGACCCCATGAATCGCGGTCCAGGGGCCGCGCCCCTGGTGGGTTCGAAGGGCAAAGCCCTCGCGGGGTTTGGGGCGGAGCCCCAAGGCTTGCGCCCCTCCCCCGATTGCCCAGCCAAATGAAGCAACTATTCCTGTGCGACGCCTAACCGACCGTCGTAGAGGCTGTCGCGACCGGCCAGACCGCGCGCCCGCGCGGGAACTCGCAATCGCCGCCCTGCTGGTCCTGGCGTATCTGGCGTGCGAATGGCTGAGTGAAGTGCACGAATACAAAGGGCTTCCGGTCACGGCCTGGAACCCGGGGCTGGGACTGTTATTCGCGGTCATGATGCACAGACCGGCGCTGGGAGCAGCAATCCTGTTTCTCGGCATCGTACTGGCAGAGATTGTCGTCGTGCACAGCATCCTCGACCTGGACGTGATTTCGGCCATGGCCGCGATCTCCGCCGCTTCCTATGCCCTGTTCGCCCATGGCACGCGCCGTTTTTTCAATATCGACCTTGGGCTTGACATTCTGCCCGATGTCGCCGGCTTGCTGATCGGCGGATGTCTCGCGGCCGTGACCAACGCCGCGGCCCTGACCTTGTTGCTGGTCATGGTGGGCCATATCACCTGGACCGATCTCGTCGGAGCCTCCTTACCCTTGCTCGTCGGCGACCTGATCGGCATCTCGGTCGTTACACCGCCCGCATTGCGCTGGATGGCGGGCGGTCTGTTTCGCCACGGCTCGCCCCGTCCCCGGTTCATTGCCGCCGGCCTTGCTCTCTCCAGCCTGGCGATCGGCGGGCTGCTCTGGGTGATTCTCCGCCAGGAAGATCCGGCCGCCATCGACTATCTGTTCGTCCTTTTTCTGCCCGTCATCGGATCGGCCCTGTGGTTCGGCCTGGACGGGGCCTGTATCAGCCTGATGATCAGCCAGGTATTGGCCATCCTGTTGCTGCACCTGTTCGGTTACGACGCCTGGACCTTCACCAGACTCCAGGCCTTCGTCACCGTCCTTGGCGCCACCGGCCTGTTGTGTGGCGCGGTCGTCAGTGAGCGCAACACCGCCACCCGCGCCGCCAGCCAGTTGCGTGCCCGCCTGGCCGAACGGGAGGCAGAGGCGGTCCGAGCCGACCGGCTCACCCTGGCGACCGGCATGACATCGACCCTGTCGCATGAGATCACCCAACCGATCACCGCGGCGCGTGCTCAGGCGCGTGCCGCCCAGATCAGGCTGGCCAGGTTCGAAGCACCGGAGGCAGAAAGAATACGGAACCATTTGCAGGAGGCGGTGACACAGATCGATCTTGCCGCCGATATTCTAGCCCGGATGCGCGCGTTCATCGGCCGCGGCGCCCCCGAACGCCAGCCGGCGGAGGTCGCCACGATGATCGACGACGCGTTGATGCTGATCGGCCCGCATGCGGCGCGCCACCAGGTGCGTCTCGCGATCGAATGCGACAGCGCGCTCGCCACCGTGCCGTTTGACCGGATCCAGATCCAGCAGGTCCTGATGAACCTGGTGGGCAACGCCATCAATGCCATCGGTGCCATCGGTGCCATCGGTGATGAATGCGCCATCGCCGGTCTGGTCGTTATCCGCGCCGTCGCGGCTGCTTCCCCAGACCGCATTGTCTTCGCCGTGCATGACAACGGCCCCGGCGTTCCCCCGGACCTCGCACCCCGCGTATTCGAACCCTTAATGACCGCTCGGCCTGACGGGCTGGGACTGGGTTTGTCGATCTGCGCGCTGATCGTCGAAGCGCATGGCGGACGGATCTGGCTGGAATCGACCGCGCCGGGGGCCACGGAGTTCCGCTTCACACTGCCTCTTGCGCCGTTGGAGGCGCCGGATGGCCGGTAATCGCATCGCCCTGATCGACGATCACGCCGCCATCCGCCAGGCTCTGGGCGATCTGCTGGAGGTCTATGGGTACGACGTCGCGCGCTATGCATCGGCGGAAGATTTCCTTGCCGATCCGCGCCGATCGACCGTCGGCTGCGTGGTCAGCGATGTCCGCATGCCAGGCATGGATGGCATTGCCCTGGTGCAAACCCTCGCAGCCATGCGCACCGAACCATCGATCGCGGCAATCCTGATCTCGGGGCAGGCCGATATTCCGATGGCGGTGGCCGCGCTGAAGGCCGGGGCGGCCGATTTTATCGAAAAGCCGGTGGACGATGTGCGGTTGGTCGCGGCCATCAACCGTGCCCTGATGCGCCCACCACAAGCGCCGGATCAGACCGTGGCCGCGGCCGCGGCCCGGTTCGAGCGCCTGACCCCGCGGGAGAAAAACGTTTTCGACATGATCGCCGACGGACATACGAGCCAATCGATCGCCAGCAACCTCGGCATCAGCGCGCGCACGGTCGAAGGATACCGCGCGCAACTCATGGAAAAACTTCAGGTGACCAGCATCGCCGCGATCGTGCGCCTGGCGATCCGGCTTGGACGCGTTTCCCCATAACAGAAGCCCGGCGCGGCTTTTCGGATCGAGGTCGTGGCCTGCCTGACCGGGAAGCCCCCTGCCGCCGAACCCCGGGTTGCCAAGCCAAGCTCGGCCATGACGAAGGGGGCGGCGCACCGGTCATTGGTTAGTTCGGTCAATATTCCCGGCCGGTTGGGCACGAGATACCCCGTATTAGTACGGGGGCGTTCATGCGGATACCGTCGGCTGGCGGAGCTTCCTACATTCGATTCTCCCTCGGTGCACTGATCCGGAATCGATTCGACCGGTCGCGAACCCGCTGGGAAATACGGTCACCGGGCCGGTGATCGAATGCCATATTTTCCAGGGAGCGAAGCTCATGAACACACGGGTCGAACCAGTCTCTCGGCAACTGTTCTTCGGTAGCACGACTCAAGGCGAAACCGGCACCTGGCTGACTGCCATCGCCTGTGCGTTGACGATCGTCGTCGTTGCGGCAAGCGTAATGCCGACCGCTTTGATGCTGCCGTCGATTGCGGCGGGGCTTTATGCGGGGGCGGTCGTGACGATGCTGGCGACGCGTCGCGCCGAACCGGTCATCAGCGAGAAGGGCTGGCTTTTCGCGGGCATTCTGTTCGTCGCCGGCATCGTTGCTTCGGCGGCATCCGATATCGACCGAATGCTGGCCTATTTCAGCTAATTGCCGGACTTGATCCGCCAGCCCGCCCCTTGACGTCGCAGCGCGGGTTACCGGGCCGGCCCCGCAATGACGAGAGGCGCCAGCGCGGTGCATGGGTCATTGTTTCGACCGGTTGGTATAACCCGACAAGGCGGTAGCAAGTGTCGGGGTCGGGCCACGAAAACTCGGGCAAGGGGCGTTCAACGCCCCTGCCATTCCATCCATCAGGGAAACATCCATCAGGGAAACGGCGATGTTTGAGGAATTCCTGACTGCATCCATGTTCTCCGCATTGCTCCAGGTCATCATGATCGATCTGGTGCTGGCCGGGGACAACGCCATTGTCATCGGATTGGCCGCCGCGGGCCTGCCGGCGCATCAGCGCGGGAAGGTCATCTTCATCGGGATCGCCGCGGCCACCATCTTGCGGATCGTGCTGGCGTTGGTGGCGACCCAGTTGTTGGCGATCGTCGGATTGCTCCTCGCTGGCGGCGTGTTGCTGCTGTGGGTCAGTTGGAAGATGTGGCGAGAGTTGCATCACAGTGCCCACGCCGAAGACGATGCGGCCAATGCGCTGGAGGGCGATGCCCATGGAGCACATGCTGGCCTGTCCGGACCGGCCGCCCCCCGCAAGACGTTCGGTCAGGCGGCTTGGCAAATCGTCTTGGCCGATCTTTCGATGTCGCTGGACAACGTCCTCGCGGTTGGTGGTGCGGCCCGCGAGCATCCCTGGGTGCTGGTGTTCGGTCTGGCCTTGTCGATCGCCCTGATGGCGCTTGCCGCGTCCTATATCGCCCGGTTGCTCCAGAGCCACCGGTGGATCGGCTTTGTCGGCCTCGCCGTCATCGTCTACGTGTCGGTGGAAATGATCTGGCGCGGCTGGGTAGAGGTGGCCCCTTTCCTGGTGGCCGTTCTGCCACCGACGCTCGCCAGCTGGCTGGGGACGGGGGCGTGGTGGTTGGCGGCGGCGATGGTCGTCGTCTGCGTCGCAGCCATCGCGGCCGCGCGCTTGCTGGGACGGCGGCAGCCCGCGGGCGGCTGATCCGGTCTGACAAACAGAACACGGGTGGCACGATCGTGCCACCCGTGTCTGCGTTTACGGCGGCATAGGAGCCGCGATCAGATCACCTTGCGCGCCCGGAAACCCTCGATCTCCGCCGCCGAATAACCGACTTCCGTCAGCACCGCCTCATTGTGCTCACCCAACTCCGGCGCGATCCCGGCCCGCGCCGGCGTTTCGGAAAACTGCCAGGGCGAGCCATGCACTTTCAGTTTTTTCCCATGCTTGGGATACTCGACCTCGGTGATGTAGCCGTTGGCCAGCACGTCGGGATCGTTGGATGCCTCCAGCAGCGTATTGATCGGGGCCGAGACGATATCCGCGCCGCGCAGGGCCTCCACCCAGCGATCGCGCGGGCCGGTTGCGAACAGCCCGTCCAGGACGCGCAACAGGGCCTCTCGTTTCTCGTCCGATTCCATGGCGACACCCAGATTGCCAAAACCGGCCTGCTCCAGGCGTTCGTAGAAGCCCAGCGCGGTCATCGCTTCCTTCCACTTGGCGGCACCGTTCAACTGAAAGACCAGCGGCTTGCCGTTGCCATCGTTGAAACTGGCGCTCAGGCCCGGCCGATCCGGCGTGCCGGTGATCCGCGCCTGCCCCGTCACCGGATCGCGGTTGCGCCACATGGCCGTCGTCAGGGTCCAGCCCATCAGGCGGATCTGCCCGCCCAGCAGCGAACAATCCACCTTCTGCCCGACCCCATGGGTGCGCGCGCAATGCAGTGCGGCCAGCATGCCGCCAAACGCCAGGATCGCGCAGGTCTCGTCCGCCACCGAGACAATTCCTGTCCGCATCGGTTGACCCGGTGACGAATAGGCCTCGGCAATCCCACCCAGCGCCTGGGCCATGGAATCCGTGCCGGGCAGATCGGCATGCGGCCCGTTCGGCCCGTAGCCGGAGATCGACATGTAGACCAGTTTCGGATTGACCTTCTTCAGGTCCTCATAGCCAAAGCCGTTCTTCTCGGCCGCGCCGGGGCGAAAGTTCTGGCCGAAGATATCGGCACGCTCGACCAGACGATGCAGGATCTCCCGCGCCTCGGGGGATTTCATGTTCAGGGTGACGCTTTTCACCCCCCGGTTGTTGGTTTCGAAATAGGTGCTCGGCAGGCCGGGATACATGCCGGAGGTGCGGGAACTGTCGCCGCCGTTCGGCACCTCTATCTTGATGACTTCGGCGCCGAGATCGGCCATCAGCATGTAAGGCACCGTGCCGGCCTGGGCAGTGGAACAGGCAACGACCTTCACCCCGTCAAGCGGCCCCCGTAACTGCGTCATGGCGTGACTCCTTCGTGTCTGCGGTCCGGATCGGGCCGGCCCAACTCAACCCTGATCATACAGATGGCAGGCCACAAGATGCGCCGGCTCGGTTTCGCGCAACACCGGTTCCTCCTGCGAGCAGCGCGGCATCGCGAACGGGCAGCGGGTGTGGAACCGGCAGCCGCCGGGCGGGTTCAGCGGCGAGGGCACTTCGCCGGACAGCACGATCTCATCTTCCTGCTGGCCCGGATGCGCGGACAGCACGGCCGAGAACAGGGCCTTCGTGTAGGGATGCTGGACATCGTCGAACAAGGTCCGGGTCGGCGCGTATTCGACGATCTTGCCCAAATACATGACGATCGTCTGGTCGGCCATGTAGCGCACCGAGGCCAGATCATGCGCCACCAGCAGATAGGCCACGTTGTCGCGCGCCTGCACGTCCTTCAGCAGATTCATCATCTGCGCCCGGATCGATACATCCAACGCCGAAACCGGCTCATCCAGCACGATCAGCTTCGGTTGCGAGGCCAAGGCGCTGGCGAGTGCGATCCTCTGGCGCTGCCCGCCGCTGAATTCATGCGGGTATTGCATCGCCTGTTCGGCCCGCAGTCCGACGCTCAGGAGCAATTCGCGGACCCGGCCCTCGATCGCCGCGGCACTGCCCCATTTGGTCACGACCAGGGACTCGCCGATGATCTTGCCCACCGTCATGCGCGGGTTCAGCGACGACCACGGGTCCTGGAATACGGCCTGGACCAGGGCGCGGTATTCGCGCAGTGCGTCGCCGCGCAGACCGTGGATCGGCTTGCCTTGCAGCAGGATCTCGCCGCTGGTCGGCTCTTCCAGGTTCAGCACCAGTTTCGACGTCGTGGTCTTGCCGCAGCCGGATTCGCCGACCAGGCCCAGGGTTTCGCCGGGCGCGATGGTGAAGGAGATGTCGTCGACCGCCTTCACCTGGCCGACCGTCCTGGCGAACAGAATCCCCTTGGTGAACGGGTAGTGCTTGCGCAAATTGGTCACGCGCAGAAGGGCATCGGTGCTCATGCCGCACCATCTGGCGGACAATCGGGGGAGGCAAGAAAGCGTTGGGGCGCTGCCCCAAACCCCGTGAGGGGCTTTGCCCCCTCAACCCCCACCAAGGCTGGGCCTTGGATGCCAT
>CALQHT020000287.1 GCA_943330455.2 Nitrosovibrio sp. Nv4
ATTCATCGATAGACGGCGGCATCAGGAAGCCGGTTAGGCGATCGGTGGGGCGGAAGTTGCTCATTGGCGGCATCCGGGGAGGGAGCGAATCGACGTTACGATTCTAACATGAGCCTCCGGTGGGCGTAAGTCCGACAGGCTGCTAGAACGTGATCACGCTGAGCGGAACGTCACAGCGTGTGAATCATGCGACCAAACAAAGCGCTAGAGCGGTTTTCCGTTTCCAGTCAGGGCGAAATCGCTCTAGCGGTAGCAGGAGGGACGCGACGCGAATATCCCGCCGGCCCGAAGCGCCTCCGCCTCAAACACGACCATCGATGCCGTCTGGTCGGGGCGCAGGTCGCGGCTCTCGGCGTAGTTGCCATGGACCTTGTGCACCTCGAACAGCCGCCGCATTTCGGTGACCGCGCTGTTGTGCATATCCACCCGCAGGTCATGCAGGCGTATCGCCCGATCCTGGCCAGCTCCAAGCACGCACAGCGACGCCGACCGTTCCGTCAGGGACGTTCCATCGGGCAGCGCCTGGCCTCCGGCATCCCGCCCGGCCTCCAATGCGCGCAACAGCCGCTCCGCCAGGTCGCACGTCTTCGAGTCTTGGAACGCCGCCGCCATTGCCGCGATCACGCGCTCCCCCGCCAGCACATTGCCGGCAACGATGAAGTCGTCTCCGATCTGGTGACCTGACCAGGGCCGACATTTGTCGCCGGAAAACGCGAGCAGATCGCCCTCCCGCGGCAGAATCAACAATTGCCGATAGTCGATATCCGGATCGTGCGTCTTCGGGACTTCGATCGCCTCGCCGGCACTCTTGCCCTCTTCCATCGCGCGATACATCCGCTCGCCGTCGCGTTTGGACGCATAGGCCTGGCTCGATATGACATCGCCGTTTGACGTGAACCAGGGACACAGCCCGCCAACCGCCAAAGACACCGTCGCCATGGCCAAGCCGGCCTCTCCGGTTCGCGAGCAACGGGCGGCGATCGTGAATGTCATGGCGGGTCCTTTTCGGGCATGTCCGATTTCGGCCGATCATCGGCCTTTGCGGAATCTACCTACCGTACCGGGGCGCTACCGCCAAACAATCGGCCCGCCGAGACACAGGCACCTTCTGCCCGCGCTACCGCCTCAACGAACCGGCCGGAATACCCAGGCAACAAGTCACGCCTCTCGGCCCACCGCGCGCAGGGCGATCGCTCGATTGAGCAGCGCCCCAGGATACAAGGGGTAGAGTCGGATCGCCTCATCCAGATCCCGGATCGCGCGTTCATAATCCCGCATTCCGATACAGGCCGCGCCTCGGTTGTTGAATGCGGACGCAAAGCCGGGATCCAACCGGATCGCTTCATCCAAATCGCGAATGGCCCGGTCGTATTGTGCCTTGCCGATATGGGCGAAAGCCCGACCGTTGAACGCATCGGCGAAACCCGGATCCATCTCAATCGCCTGGCTCATATCCCGTATCGCGCGATCAAACGCCTTCTTGCCGTTATAGGCATAACCGCGATTGTTGAACGCATCGGCGAGCAAGGGATCGAGGCGAATGGCTTCGTTCAGGTCCTCAATCGCACGATCGTATTGCTTCTTCCCATTATAGGCGAACCCGCGCGCATTGAGGGCCGCGGCCAAGGCCGGCTCCAGGCGGAGTGCCGCGTCCAGCGCCCGAATGGCCTCATCATAATCCTTTCTCGCATTGCAGGCGCGCCCATACGCGCAGAACTCGGCCGCGGTGCGTGGCACCGCGCCGATGACGTGATTCCAATCGCGGTCAGACATGGCGAGCAATTCCCTGCGTTGGGCGAACCACGACAGCTTCTTTCACCCCAGTCGCACCCTATCCATCCGAGAGACCGCCGACTATCGGGACGCTGCCCGGTTGACGCACTCCGGCACACAGCATGGTATGGTGCCCATTACATCAGCAACGCACGGGGAGAGACGGACATGCCACCAATCGGAGATCTGCTCGCCAACACCATGGCCGGCATCGCGTTCGTCGGCTGCGCGATGTCCAGTATCGCGCCCACCCCCGCGCCTGGCACGTCGGCTCAGCCGCAAGGGCGCCGGCGGGAGGTTGTTGTCAACGGCAAACGCATCAAGACCATCGACATCCATGCCCATTGCTGCGTCCCGAATGCGATGACGGTGATCAACCACCCGCTGGAAGCCCCGGGCCTGCTGATGGCCGATCCCAGCACCCGGCTCCAGGCGATGGACACGCAGGGTATTGATGTCGAGGCGCTCAGCATCAACCCTTACTGGTATCGCGCCGACCGCGACGCCGCCGCCGCCCTGATCAAAATCCAGAACGAATCCATGGTTGAGTTCTGTTCGGCCAATCCGGATCGGTTCGTTGCCTTTGCAACCGCGGCGCTGCAATTCCCGGACCTTGCGGCGGAACAGGTCGAATATGCGGTCAAGAAGCTGGGCTACCGCGGCGTCGGGGTCGGCGGCAGCGTGGCCGGCGAGGAACTGGCCAATCCCAGGTTTCATCCGTTCTGGGCAAAATGCGAGGAACTCGGCGTGCTGGTCTTCATGCACCCGTTGGGAACGCGGGAGTTGGAGCCGAGCGGACGGTTGGGGGGGAGTGGGTTGCTGACGAATACGATTGGCAATCCGCTGGAAACCACGATCGCGCTGTCGCATCTGATCTTCGAGGGCACGTTGGATCGGTTCCCCGGCCTGAAAATCTGCGCATCGCATGGCGGCGGGTTCCTGCCGTCCTATGCCAACCGCTCGGACGCGGTGATCCGCACCTTTCCCGACCGGGTCGGGCCGCTGCCGAAGAAGAACCCGACCGCGTATCTGCGGGACGGGCAGTTGTTCTTCGACACGATCGTGTTCACGCCCGAGGCGCTGCGCCATCTGATTGCCGAAACCGGGTCCGGCCAGATCATGATCGGCACCGACTATCCGTTCCCCTGGACCAGCACGGAGGTCGACCTGGTGCTCAACACGCCCGGCCTCACCGACGACGAGCGCATCGCCATCCTCGGCGGCACGGCCGCTCGGCTTTTGGGCATTCCAGCCTGACCGACGCGCCACCCAAGTTGTCATTGCCGGATCAAGTTCGGCAATGACGATGGCGATGGCGATGACGATGGCCACGGGACGGAGCGGCGCATCGGTCGAAGGTTAGGGTCGGCGGCGTTAACCCTCCGTCAACCTATGGCGACCAAACTCCCCCGGACACGATTTCCGGGATCAAAATGGCCCGCTCGCCAGAGACTGAAGCACCGACCGATCCGTCGGCCAGGCAGTACGACATCGATGCCGCTCACCCGCTTCCGTATGGGGGGGGCGGCCTGCCGACTTTCGCCGCACGGGACCGCGGAAACGGCCAAGGCGGCCTGATGGCGTTGCAGGTGGCGCGCGACGCGCCAGCCCGGGGCATGGTGTTACGCGACCTGACCAATGCCAAAATCGAGAATCTGGCGATCCCGCTGGCGCATCAAACCGCGGCCGCTCCCGGCGCCAGTGCCTATTACGTCATCTGCCCGGCGCCACCGGGCCGGCCGCTGTCGATGCTCACCCGCCCATGGTCGGAGGCCGTCATCATCGGCCAGGTGCTACGTCCCATCGCCCAGATCCTGGTCGAGTTGGAACAGCGCCGCATCACCCACCGGGCCATTCGTCCCAACAACGTCTTCGAATCCCAGACCAACCTTCCGGTCACTTTGGGCGCGGCCTGGGCGGCGCCGCCCGCGATGCACCAGTCGGAAATCTTCGAGCCCCCCTACAGCGCGATGTGCCACCCGTCCGGCCGCGGCGATGGTCAGATCGCCGACGACGTCTACGCCTTGGGCGTACTGCTGATCGTCCTGGCGACCGGCCGAGTGCCGCTGGCGAGCCTGGATCCCGTCGCGGCCATCCGCCGAAAGCTCGAATTGGGCAGCTTCGCCGCCCTGACCGCCGAGGAGAAACTGCCGCCCATCATCTCCGACCTGGTGCGGAACATGCTGGCCGAGGACCCGGAGCATCGTCCGCCCCCGACGCTTCTCCTCGATCCATTCGCGGCGCGTGGCCGCCGAGTCGCCGCCCGCCCACCCCGGCGTGCGCAGAGACCCTTGCAGATCGGTTCGACGACCGTCTGGGATGCCCGCACCTTGGCGTTCGCGATCGGCACCCAGCCGGAGGCAGGGTTCCAATCGATGCGGACCGGCGACACCATGCAATGGCTGCGGCGCACTCTGGGCGATGCCACCCTGGCTGTGCGAATCGAGGAATTGCTGCGCCATCGTGCCACCGAGGGACGATCGGACGACACGCGGGCCGATGCCGCCACGGTGATGCGGGCGGTGGTGCTGATCGACCCCCTCGCGCCCTTGTGCTGGCGCGGCACCGTCGTGTGGCCCGATGCCATGGGTGCCGCGATGGCGATGGGGCTGGTAACCGAGCCACCCCTGTTGGAACACATGGAAGAGCTGATCATCCTTGAGATGATCCCGAATTGGGCAATGCTGCGGCCCGACCGTTGCGATTTTACCGGCCTCCGCATCGAAAGCCGGCGCCATCGCAGCCTGTTGCAGACCAGAGGCCCGGGCGGCGGGCTGCCACGCCTGATCTACAGCCTGAATCCACTGCTGCCCTGCCTCAGTCCACTGACCCGGGATCGATGGGTCGCCAGTCTGGCCGACATGGTGCCTGCCCTGGAAGCCGCCGTCGGCGCCGACCCGTCCGGCGCCGAACCGCTTGACCCGCATATTGTAGCGTTCATCGCGGTCAGGTCGGAACGGCGGCTGGACAGTGAGGTCAACGGTCTGAACGGTCGCGCCGACGAGGCGGAATGGCTCATCGCTCGCCTGCGACTCCTGGCGCAATTGCAACTCCGCTACAATTCGCGCCCGCTGCCCCGCCTTGCCGGATGGTTTGCCGCCAAGGCCGGTCCGCTGGTCGCGC
The DNA here is from genome assembly GCA_943330455.2 of Nitrosovibrio sp. Nv4. Classification (GTDB taxonomy): domain Bacteria; phylum Pseudomonadota; class Alphaproteobacteria; order Acetobacterales; family Acetobacteraceae; genus Rhodopila. Next base: position 4,897 of record CALQHT020000287.1, read on the forward strand.
TTTGGAACAACCGCCCCAGACGGGCGGACGTCGCATCGGCGATCAATACCCTGGCCGCGGCAGGCCATCTGACGCCCATGCTGGCACTGATAGAAGACCCGGCGGGCCGATCGGCCGACGCGCAGGGCGCCAAGACGGCGGCACAGGATCTTACGACGATCGAGGCAGAGCTGGCGTCGATCACCGATGGCGGCCCGCATCGAACGGCCCAGGCGGCACGGATCGGTCAGGAGGCGGCGGCGGTCATCGGTCTGGCCGCATTGGCCGCGATGATGACCCTCGCGGCCATCGGTTAGCGGGGACGAGCGATCGGGCATGGCGAAAGCGAAAGCAAAGGCGGCATCCGCGAAGCAGGGCGGCGGCTCTCTGATGTGGCTGCAAGGCCTGGCCTGTGGCGGGCTGGCGGCGTTGGTGCCGGGAATCGCCTTGCAGGTCGGCATCCTGCTGCTACCGGCTATCGTCGCCCTGATGCTGGATCGGGAGCGTGGCAAGCCTGTCGCGCGGGCGGTGCTGCTCTGCACCCTGGCGGCCAGTGTCGAGCCGATGCGCGCCTTATGGAACAGCGCGCAGGGCGGCGATCTCGGGTTTTCCCTGGTTGCCGATCTTCACGCGGTCACCCTGACCTGGGGCGCGGCGGCCGGAGGCTGGCTGTTGACGCAGGTCATTCCCGTCGCTGTCGGCATGGTGCTGAACACCACGGCCGACAAGCGCTCCGCCGAGTTGCGGGAGGCGCGTGCCAGACTGATCGCGGAATGGGGGCTGGGAAACCCAGCCGATCAATGATCGGCTGGGGCGGAGATCCTGGCGGCCACCGGAGGACGTCCCACCGGTAGCATCCGTTGTTCCGCGATCTGCGCCTTCATCGCCTTTTGCAGCTTCTCAAACGCACGGACCTCGATCTGACGGACCCGTTCACGTGAGATGTTGTATTGCTGCGACAGCTCTTCCAACGTCGTCGGGTTGTCCTTCAACCGCCGCTCGATCAGGATATGGCGTTCCCGTTCGTTCAGCGTTTTCAACGCGCTGGACAGCAGGGCCTGACGACCGGACAGTTCTTCACGGTCGGCGATGGAGGTTTCCTGGCTTTCCGAGTCATCGACCAGCCAATCCTGCCATTCGCCTTCGCTGTCCTGACGGACCGGCGCGTTCAGGCTGTGATCGGGCGCCGCCAGACGGCGGTTCATGTTGATCACGTCCTGCTCCGGCACGTCCAGCACGCGTGCGATCTTTGCCACCTGCTCGGGCTGCAAGTCGCCGTCTTCGATCGCCTGCATCTGGCCCTTCAGCCGGCGCAGATTGAAGAACAGCTTCTTCTGTGCCGCCGTGGTGCCCATTTTCACGAGCGACCAGGAGTGCAGGATGTATTCCTGAATGGCGGCCCGGATCCACCACATGGCGTAGGTTGCCAGGCGGAAGCCGCGATCGGGGTCGAAGCGCTTGACGGCCTGCATCATGCCGACATTGCCTTCGCTGATCAGTTCGCCGACCGGCAAACCATAGCCGCGATAGCCCATGGCGATTTTTGCGACCAGACGCAAATGGGAGGTGACAAGCTTATGCGCCGCCTCCATATCTTCCTTGTCCCGCCAACGCAGCGCCAGGGAGAGTTCTTCCTCCGGCGAAAGCATTGGAAACTTGCGGATATCTTGCAGATACCGCGACAGGTTGCCCTCTGGGGCGATGTTCAAGACGGCAGAGGCCATGACAGGCTCCTTTCGTCAGCGATACAGACCTAGCGTCCGAAGAGTCCCGTCATCGTGGGACTTTAACGACGCGAGTCCGTGGCTCGCAGGTGGTAAAAACCACACCGGATGCGGGAGGGACGTTCCGTCCCGGAAACCCACCCCGAAATGGCAGCGGCGTATCCGGACTGTCCCGTCGAGGCAGGGCATCCGCCTGCTTCGATGAGAAGTCTTATACCGGACTGGAATAGTCCTGTCAAGATTAACACATGGTTAACAATAGGAAATCAGGCGTTCAGTCTGTCCAGAAGGGCTTGCATGTCGGGCGGCACCGGCGTCTCGAAGCTGAGTATTTCCCCGCTGCGGGGGTGGCGGAACCCCAACCGCGCCGCGTGCAGGGCCTGACGCGGGAAGTCCAGCAGAGCGCCGCGGAGCGGTTCGTCCAAGGTCCGGGCAAGTGCTGGGATGCGGCGTAGATACACCGGATCGCCAACGACCGGATGACCGCTGGCGGCAAGATGGACCCGGATCTGATGCGTGCGCCCGGTCGCCAGGCGGCATTCCAGCAGGCTGACCGCCATGTGCCAGACCTGGCTCACCCGATAGTGGGTCAAGGCCGGTTTGCCGCCATGGGTCACCACGGCCATGCGCTTGCGATCGCGCTTGTCGCGGCCGATCGCGCCTTCGATGTCTCCGGTCGTTGCCGTCGGAACGCCCCAGCACAGGGCGCGGTAGGCCCGATCCAGGTCGCGCGCGGCAAAAGCCGCCGTCAGCGCGTCGCTGGCGAGTTGCGTTTTGGCCACCACCATCACGCCCGAAGTATCCTTGTCCAGGCGGTGCACAATGCCGGGGCGTTTCTCGGCGCCGATACCGGTGAAGCCGGAGCCACAATGGGCCAGCAGCGCGTTCACCAGGGTGCCGTCCAGATTGCCCGGGGCTGGGTGCACCACCAGGCCGGCGGGCTTGTCCAGGACGATCAGGTCCCGGTCCTCAAACAAAATCGTGAACGGGATCGTCTGCGGTTGCGGCGTGGCCGATACCGGCGGCGGGATGTCCAGGACATAGACTGCCCCGACCCTCGCGGGTTCCGCGGGTTCATTCACCTGGCGCCCATCGCGTTGCAGCCGGCCCTCGTCTATCAGCACCTTGGCGCGGGAGCGTGAGATCGTGCCGATCGCCTCGGCCAGCAGCCGGTCGATGCGCTGACCGGCGGCGGCCGGATCGACGGTCAGACGGAATGGGCCGGGGCCGATGGGTTCGCCAACGGGGGGGGCAACGGTGGGGTCAATGGGCATCATCGGGGCCATTACGCCCATCGGTGGCACGGGAAAAGGCAGGAAGGAACGACTTGTATGGGTGACGGAGCATTGCGGGCACTGAAAATCGCCGCGATCGGCATGGCGGTGCTGATCGTGCTGGGGACCAGCGGGCTGTTCGTGGTGATGATGAAGCGTGGCGCCTCCTCGTCGAGCGTGCCCGCGAACCTGGCCGCGGTGCTGGATGAGCCGGCGGGGACGCGGATCATGGGGATCGCCGTGGTGCAGGATCGGTTGGCGGTGCAGCTTCAGGGCGGCGGGGTGGATCGGGTGCTGCTGGTGGATCCTCGGACGGGGGCGGTGGCTGGGCGGATTTCGTTGGTGAGGTAGGTGGTTGAGGGAAGGAAGGGCGGGGCTGCCGCCCCGGACCCCGCCCAGGGCTCTGCCCTGGACCCGCCAAGGGCGACGGCCCTTGGAACCCGGAACATTGTCGTTTGAATCCCCGGGGGCCTACTC
>CALQHT020000288.1 GCA_943330455.2 Nitrosovibrio sp. Nv4
AAAACCCCCAAGTTTAGCGTCGATCATGTGATGTGCGCCCTATCCCTGAACCGATCAGCGCATCGATTCGGAGAAAAGACTGATTCGCAAGTCGTTCCGCACTTGTGCGACAACCGTAGCCCGCAAGGGGAGGGGGAGAATTTTCTCCCGACGGCCCGCCCCTACCCGCGTCGCCTCAACAACCGCCGCCCCACCGCGCGCATATCCGCGCCACCCAACGCCCAGGCCGCCAACCCATAGACAACCAACCCGGACGCAACCAACGCCACCAGCGCCCCTATCCGGGCCAGCCCATGCGGGTCGCAGGCAAACAACCACCGCTGAGCGCCCCACAACACCAACCCCATCGCCACGCTCGCCCCGGCCATCCCCGCCACCCGGCGCAGCAATTGCCGGTCCATCCGCAGATGGCCCTGGCGCCGCAGCGCAACCGCCAGCCACACCACGTTGCACATCGCGGCCAGGCTGGTCGCCAACGCCGGGCCGATATGTTGCAACGGCAGCATGAACACCACGTTCAGACCCAGGTTGAGGCCGACGCACCACAGCCCAATCCTCACCGGAGTTGCCGTATCGCCGCGGGCGAAAAACCCGGGCGCCAGAACTTTCACCAGCACGAAACTCGGCAACCCCAGCGCATAGGCCGCCAGAGCCTGAGACGTCAGGCGCGCGCTCTCCGCATCGAAAGCGCCTCGGCCGAACAGGGTCCAAACGATCGGATAGGCCGACACGATCAACGCCAATGCCGCGGGCAACGTCAGGAACAACGCGTATTCGATCGCGCGGTTTACGGTGGAGATCGCGGCATCGACCTCCGCCATGCGCACCTGACGCGACAGCACCGGCAACATCGCAGTTCCAACCGCAATCCCGATCACGCCCAGCGGCAGTTGCTGGATCCGGTCGGCGTAATACAGCAGGGACACGGTTCCGGCCGGCAACAGGCTGGCAATGATCACATCGACCGCCAGGTTCAACTGAGTCACACCCGCGCCAACCAATCCGGGCGCCATCTTGCGCAGCAGCCTGCGCATATCCGGCGTCATGCGGGGCCGCGGCAAGGACAACGGCATCCCTGCCCGATGCGCCGCCCAGACCAACAACCCGAGCTGCGCGACACCGGACACCGTCACCCCCCACGACAGGGCATGCCCGGTGGTGGGCACATAGGGCGTCAGCCAGACCATCGCGGCGATCGAGATGATGTTGAACAAAACATAGGACGCGGCGGCGGCGGTAAACCGCTCCAACCCGTTCAGCACGCCGGACACCAGGGCCGCGAGGCAGATCAGGATCAGATAGGGAAAGGTGATGCGGGACAGATCGACCGCCAGCGCGAATTTCTCGGGCGTGGACGAGAATCCTGGTGCCAGGACCAGCATGATCTGGGGCATGAAGATCTCGCCCAGGATCGTCAGGAGCCCCAGCCAGAACACCATCACGGAGAAAGCCTCGACCGCGAAGCGGCGCGCGGCCATTGGTCCCTCTGTCGCCAGGATGCCGGAAAACTCCGGGACGAAGGCGGCATTGAAGGCGCCTTCCCCGAACAGCCGGCGGAACAGATTGGGCAGCTTCAACGCCACGAAAAATGCATCGGCAATCGGGCCCGCGCCGAGCATCGCCGCGATCATCATGTCGCGCACGAAGCCCAGGATGCGGCTTCCCATGGTCCAGCCGCCGACGGTCAGAACATTCTTGAGCATGGCATCGTGTAACCCCAGTCGCACCAACTTGCGACTGGCTTGCGTCCGGGGGGTCTCAAGCCGGCACGACCAGGGTCCACGACACCCCGGACCGGGTCAGTCGCGTCCGAAAATGTCCAACAGCGGGCCGATGTGGCGCTCGTAATGCAACCATCGCCCGATGGAATTGGTGTAGAGCGGCCGGCGCACCTGCCAAACGCTGGCCGAGGTAACCGCGCCTCCCGAACGCTGGAACTTCAGGCACGCAGGCTCCCACTCCAACCCCACGAACGCGATCAGCCGCCGGACCTCAGCCTCCGGGTCGGACACCAGCGCCTCATAATGAACGTCCAGCATGGAGATAGGCAGAACCGATCGCCAATGGTCCAGCATGCGGTCGACCTCCCGCACGCGCTGGGCGCAATGCACCAGATCGTTCGAATAGGGCATCGGCAGTTCGGAATTCTGGAACAGGCATGACAGGCAGGTATCGCGCGGATCGCGACGGCAGACGATCACCCTGGCGTTGGGAAACAGGCGAGCGATCGCGGCCAGATGCCACAGATTGTCGGGCGTCTTGTCGACGACCCGCCGCACCGCGCCATTGTGGTCCGGCAACCGGGCAATATAGTCCTCGGCCAGCGACGTCACGCCGTCGGGGTCCCAATCGTCGTACTGCTCGCTCCGCGCCGATTGCGCCAGTCGAGACACCAGGTCCCCGATCCGATTGCTTTCGCCTAACCCGACGATACCGGAGTGGCTGGCAAGAATCTGCTCGACGAGCGTCGCCCCGGATCGTGGCATCCCAACGACAAACACGGGTTTGTCCGACGTGCTTCCCGCCCCGACCATCCCGGAAAAGAAATCGGCCGAGCACGCGGATATCCGGTTATCGACGAAGGTCCGCAATTCCTCCGCATCGAAGCCATGCCCCGCTGAGACCAGAGCGCGCTGGCGTCCCTGGTTGGCGTCCCGAGCCTGGGCGAATGCCTCGTCATAGCGTCCGGTCGCATCCAGCGCGGTGGCCAGGGCGAACTGCGTCGCGATCCGCATGTCCTCTCGCAGATCCTCCTGATCGAGCGTGCGCATCAAGGGCTCGATCTGATCCGTATCGCCCGCGGACACCAGCGCCAGCCGAACGGGCGTTAAGGTCGGATCGAGGTCGATGGCGCGATGCAGGGCGTCGATGGCCGCGTCCGGTTGACCCAGGATCGCCAGCACCCGACCAAGACCGAACCACGCGACCGCAAGAAAAGGGTCCAGAGTGAGCGTGGCACGGAAGACGTCGGCACCCTCGTGGAACAGCCCCGCGCCTATCAACGTTTCCGCCAGACTGCACCGCAACCGCACCGTATTCGGCGCCATCCCATCCGCTCGGCGGATCAGATCGACCGCGATCTCAAAATCGTTCCTGGCGCGTGCGACCAGGCCCAGCAGATGAATCGCATCGATGTTATTGGGCACTTCGAACAGGACCATGCGGAGGAGTGTTTCCGCTTCGTCCAATCGCCCGGCCTCGTAGTGCTGATAACCGGCCGCCAAGTCAGCCACGACATGCGGGGCAGAATCCATCCTATTCATTCCGTAACGGCCGGGAGAGCAGATCGGCGATGGCCTGGGCCAATGTGGTGCGGCCGGCCAGGAGTGTGGCGACGGCGGTGCAGACCGGCAGTTCGGTCCCGGAGGCGCGTGCCACCAGGGCGGGCGCGGTGGCAACGCCTTCGGTGACGCTGCTGCGCGCGGCGACGATATCCGCCAGTGACTGCCCCTGCCCCAAAGCGTGACCCAGGCTGAAATTTCGGCTGGCCGGACCGGTGCAGGTCAGCAGCAGGTCGCCCAATCCGGACAGGCCCATCACCGTGTCCGCCTTGCCGCCCAGCGCGGTCGCCAGACGGCTGATCTCGGCCAGGGCGCGGGTGATCAGCGCGGCGCGGGCGTTCTCTCCCAGCCCGGCGCCGATCACCGCGCCGGCGGCGATGGCGACGACGTTCTTGGCTGCTCCGCCCAACTGCGCGCCGATGGGGTCGTCGTTGCCGTAAAGGCGAAATGTGGGTGTGCCGAGCAGGGTGGTGACGCGTTCGCGGGTCGGGGCATGGGTGCTGGCGACGACGGCGGCTGCTGGCAGCCCACCGGCGACCTCATGCGCAAAATTCGGCCCGGTGAGCACGGCGGTTGGGCTGTTCGGTCGCAGTTCCGCCAGGATCTCCATCGGCAGACGCAAGGTGCCGGTCTCGACGCCTTTGGCGCAGACGACCAGCGGAGACCCATGGTCCGGCAGGCTCTGCAAAGCCGCGCGCAGATGCTGCATCGGGACGGCGAGGATGATCGCGTCCGCCGGTCCGGGGATGGCGGCGACCACGCGAACGGCCCCCGGCAGGCGGTGACCGGGCAGGCGATGGGATTCGCGGCTTTGTTCGATGGCCTCGGCCGTGGCGGGGTTGCGCGCCCACAGCCGGACGGCGTTTCCGGCACGCGCGGCCTGGATCGCCAGCGCGGTGCCCCAGGCACCGGCGCCGATGACGGTCACATCACTCATCGGCCACTCTTTGGATGACAACCTCGGCGCCGGGTTCGTCCAGGCCCAGCCGTCCCAGCATGGCATGGAGGATCGCGCCCGCCTCGGGTTCGAATCGATACGGGGGATTGATCACCAGAAGGCCGCACCCGTTTAGACGGGCGGGATCGAGCGGTTCGCGGAGCAGGAGTTCGGCGGTCATGATGTCGCGTATCCCGGAGGCCTGCATGGCCGCAAGGAAACTCCGCACCGGCGCGCGATGCTTGATCGGATACCAGGCGGCGAAAACACCGGTCTTGAAGCGGGAATGACCCACTGTCAGGCCCTTCGCCAGTCGGGCGAATTCATCCGGGTTCTCGTAAGGCGGGTCGATCAGGATCAGGCCGCGGGTTTCTTTGGGCGGCAGCAGGGCGCCCAACCCCTCCCACCCGTCACGGCGATGCACCGCGACCTGCGGATCGCGCCCGAACAGGCGGCGCAGATCGGCGGCGTCCTGGTCATGCAACTCGCAACAGGCCAACCGATCGGCGGGGCGAAGCATGGCCCGGATCAGGGCGGGGGAGCCGGGGTAAAGGCCCAGTCGCCGGACCATGTCGACATAGGATGTCAGTTCGGCCGGCGTATCGTCCAACAGGCGCAGGATTCCGCGTTCGGATTCGCCGGTCCGGCGCGCGGGATCGGCATTGAGATCGTAATGACCGGCGCCGGCATGGGTGTCGAGCACAAAGACCGGTTTGTCCTTGCGTGCCAACGCCTGGAGCAGCCACACCAACAATGCGTGCTTCATGCAATCGGCGAAATTCCCGGCGTGGAACGCGTGGCGGTAGTTCATGGCTTGGCTGGCAGGCGGACGGACATGCGCGATTTCATTCCGGACCTGCGCTGCTCATCTGATTCTCGGCTTGGACGCGAACGATTGGCGCCGGTGTCATCCTGGGATCGTCAGCCCAATCAACCGGCTGGCCGCGCCGTCCACACGATCCAGGTTGCGGCACGTGTCGATCAGTTCTGCGAACCGTGTGGCGGAGATGGCCAGTCCGGGCGTGACGGGTTGCATGCGTCGGGCGTGTTCCTCGAAATCCCAGATGAACTCGCGGCCGGTGCCCTCCCGGGTCAGAGAGCGACCGTCCTTGGTGAAGATGGTGATCCGAGGACCGAACAGCGTGCGCCGCACGGCGGGGATCAGGGTAACGCGGTGCATCAGATCCAGCACCTCCGGCGGATCGGTTTCGCCTGGCGCCGGTTGGCCGCCGCGCAACAGGGGATAGCCGCGCGTGACCGCCCCGTATGCGGTGAAATACTGCGTGGCGCCGACCCGAGGCTTGCCGTCGGTGCCGGGCAGCGGAAAGGCGGGGCTGGGGTATTCGGTTTCCAGCCAGTTCACCACCGCCTCGATCCGGTCGATGTCGGCATAGGTGAGGTTGTGTTCCCGACACAATGCAGCGGTCACATCGACATGAGCGATGTTAAAGCCGGCGGTCGAGTAGATGCGATAGAGGGTTTCCAGGAACATCCAGTCCTGGCCGAGACCCTTGGTGATCGCGGCGAGATCGGCGCGGTTGTGGCCGGTGAAGCTGTAGCGCAACTGGCCCAGATTGTTGCCGGTATAGGAATGGTAGAACCCGGCATCGCCCTCCAGCGTGGTTTCCCCGCCTGGGGTGCCGTGCTTGGCCATGGCGACCGCCAGCAGCGCGTTGCGCACCGCGCCCCCCTCTCGCAGGGAACGGCCGCCGCTGCGGATGCCTTCCAGGTTGCCGGCGGCCAGGTTGACGCATTGGGCGATGGCGCCGTTCACCTTGTCGGAGTCGAAGCCTTGCATCTTGGCTGCCGCCACCGCCGCGCCGAAGATCCCGAACACCGGCCCCGCATGGAAGCCGCGCGACATGACGGTGGGGATGAACTCGGCCGCCATGCGTTCCATGACCTCGTAGGCCGCGGCGACGGCGGTCAGGAAGGTCTTGCCGGACGCGCCGGTGACCTCGGCCGTGACCAGGGCGGCGGGGATGATGGCGGTGCCCGGATGCGTCAGCATGCGGAACGTGTCCCATTTGCCGCCGGCGAGCAGCATTTCCGCGTTCACAAAGGCCGCGCCGGCTTTGGTCAGTTTCGCACCGCTGCACAGCACGGTGGCAATACCGGCGCCACCGGCTTCTTCGTCCTGCATCAGGGCCAGGGCCTGTTTGGTGGCAGGCATGTCGTGGGCGGCGAGACCCGATGTCAGGGCCTGGAGGATGACCCCCTTGGCGCGGTCGATGACCGCTGGCGGCAGATCCTCATAACGAAGGTTGGCCACGAACGCGGCGAAATCCCGGCTGAGCGACATGGTGCGTTTCCCTTGCAGGCGTTGCGCGTTGTTGCATCCGATTAGGTCGGATGGGCAAGGGGGTGGCGGTGACGCCGGGTGATGGTGGCTCCCGCCGGCGAAGGGGCTTGCATCGGCCGAGCGCAATCGATAATAAGAACCATTCTCATTAAGGGATGGAGCCCATGCCCTCGATCAAATCCCGCGCGCCGATCGTATTTGGAGCCCTGCTCGCCGGCTGGATGCTGATCCCCACCGCATCCGCCCTGGCACAAACGCCGGTCTTCGCTCTGACCATCAAGGACCACAAATTCGAGCCCACGGAGCTTGAAGTCCCGGCCGGGCAAAAGATCGAACTCCAGGTAAAGAACCTGGACCCGACGCCCGAGGAATTCGAAAGCCACTCCCTGCGGCGGGAGAAGGTCATTCCGGGCGGCCAGCAGGCGACGATCTATATCGGACCGCTCTCGGCCGGCCGTTATGAGTTCTTCGGCGAGTTCAATCCCAAGACCGCACGTGGCGCGGTCGTCGCCAAGTGATGGGGAAGGACTGACATCATGCTCGCCATCGCCATCATTGTGTTCCGAGAAGTTCTTGAAGCCGCTCTGATCGTCAGCATCGTCATGGCGGCGTCGCTGGGCGTTCCCGGACGAGAGCGCTGGGTCGCCTATGGCGTCGCCGGGGGCGTGGCCGGAGCGTCCCTGGTGGCCGCCTGTGCGACGACCATTGCCGCGGCATTCGAAGGCATTGGGCAGGAACTGCTGAATGCAGGCATCCTGATGCTGGCGGTCGTGATGCTGGGTTGGCACAATATCTGGATGGTCCGGCATGGGCGGGAGCTTGCGCGGATGGCGCGCTCGGTGACCCAGGCGGTGACCACCGGGGTCCGCCCACTGTCCGCACTGGCGTTGATCACCGGCGCCGCCGTGCTGCGCGAAGGCTCCGAGACGGTGTTGTTTGTCTACAGCGTCGCCGCCGGCGGCACCGACGGACCCGCGGCAATGATCTCGGGGGCAATCCTTGGCCTTGGCGGTGGCCTGGTCGTCGGTGCCGGTCTTTACATCGGACTGCTGCGCATTCCCGCCGGCCGGCTGTTCGCCGCCACCAGTTGGATGATCCTGCTGCTCGCCGCGGGCCTCGCCGCGCAATGCGCCAATTTCCTGATGCAGGCTGACTTGCTGCCGCCGTTCGGGACCGATTTGTGGGACAGCTCCGCCCTGCTGAGCGAAACCAGCCTGCTGGGAAAGGTATTGCACACGCTTGTCGGCTATGTGGCCCGCCCGACCGGTATGCAGGTCCTGGCCTATGTTTCGACCTTGCTGGTCATCGGCGGTCTGATGCGCCTGTCCGGCGGCAGACGCCAACGCAACCACGTGACGCTGTCGGCGCCTGTCGCGGTGGCGCTGCTGAGCTGCGGCCTCGTCGGCATGGCGTCACCCGCGCGAGCGGATTTTCAAATCCGGTCGCCCCTGGTTGAGTATCGCGAACTCGAGTTCGAGCATAACGGATCGGTCACGCTCGACCGCAATCCACAGCGGAATAAGGACCAAAGCTACACATTCTCCGTCGGACTCGGCATCCTGCCATTCTGGAAGCTGGAGCTGGAGGCAGAAACCGCCGCACCGCCAGGTACCAGGCTGACCTACGATGCCACCACGATCGAAAACACCTTCCAATTGACGCCGCAGGGAAAATACGCCTCCTCGCTGTTTGGAGTGGGTGGTAACGACCCAATCCGGTCTTCCTCAAGTGTTTCTCTGTTCGGTTGGGCGCCGTTTCTCCGTCCCGGCCTGACGATCCAAGGACGCCGGGGATGGCGGCTGTCAAGGATGGCCTCTTGGCC
>CALQHT020000289.1 GCA_943330455.2 Nitrosovibrio sp. Nv4
CCTCCCAGTCGGAGTCGCCAGGGGATGTTGCATTATACATCTGCCCTACGAATCGTACTCCGCCGCGTCGCTCCAAATGGTTTTTTCGCAATGTGAGAGATTTTTTCTCCCCGTTGTCGCTATCCTAACGCCAATGGGGCAGAGCCCCGCCCTGCCTCTATTTCGCCACGCCACCGGTTTCCCCTAGGCGCGAATCGACCAGCACGGGCTATGCATACCCGATTCTGGACTCGAGGGAGGACCGAACATGCGCCATTTCCTGCTGGCAGCCGCCGTTGCCATACTCCCGTTGATTGGGACGGGCTGCACCCATACCCAGGGCGACGAACAGTCTCTGGTCGACCGCGCCACGTTGACGGTGCAGGAAATGATGACCCAGACGGTCTCCGAGGACCCGCAGATCATGCTGCGTCGCTCCAAGGCCGCGTTGATCTGCCCCCGCGTCTTCAAGGCCGGCTTCTTCGCCGGCGCCGAGGGCGGAAGCTGTGTCCTGCTCAGCCGCTCGGGCAACGGGACCTGGTCCTATCCTGCCTTCTACGGCCTGGGCAGCGGCAGTTTCGGCTTCCAGTTCGGAGTCCAAGACGCGCAGTTGCTGTTGCTGATCCTGACCGACAAGGGATTGAGCGCCGTGCTGGACAGCCAGTTCAAGTTCGGTGCCAACGCCTCGATCGCGATCGCCACGGTCGGCGCCGGGGTGCAAGGCTCCACCACCGCCGCAATCGGTGCCGACATTTTGGCCTTCTCCGCGGTGCGCGGCCTGTTCGGCGGGGTGGCGCTGGAAGGCAGCATCCTGTCCACCCGCACCGAGTGGAATGAGCGCTACTACGGCCAACCCTTCGCCGCTCGGCAGGTCGTGGTGCAGATGCAAGGCGTCAATCCCGGTGCCGATCCGCTGCGTCAGGTGCTGACCCGCTATGGAACCGCGGCCCCCGCCGCCGCGCCCGCGACACAGGCCGCGCCTGGGCAGGCGCCGGCAACGCGGCCCTCGCAGTTCCAGGCACCGCAATATCCGGCCCCGCAACTCCAGGCCCCGGCCCCTCAGAGCCTGCCGCAGCAGCTTCAGGCCCCCGGGGGCCGCCCCCCGATCCAGGAACAGGTGCTGACACCGCCCGCGCGCTAGAACGTCGGGACCGGGGCACGCACCCAGGACCGCGCTCTCATGGCAGCGCCCTAACCATTGCCCCAAGCACGACCTCCACCATCATTGCCGGACTTGATCCGGCAATGACGAGGAGAGCCGTGCATCGGGCAATGGTCTGGCCCGCTGGCATAACCCTTTGTTCGAGAGGGCGATTCGTGACCCCAACCCGGCTCTAGCCAGGGGACGCCCAGCCCGGTAAACACGGCGCATGAGCAAGACAGAGCCGTTCTGGAAGACCAAACGGCTGGAAGATATGTCCAAGGAAGAATGGGAGTCGCTCTGTGACGGGTGCGGGCGCTGCTGCCTGCACAAGTTGCGGTATGAGGACACCAACGCCCTGGCCCATACCAACGTCGCCTGCCGCCTGCTGGACCTGGAATCCTGCCAGTGCACCGATTACGTGCGCCGCCAGCGCAAGGTGCCCGACTGCGTCAGCCTGACCCCCGCGGCGGTGCGAGAGATCGACTGGCTGCCCCCCACCTGCGGCTATCGCCTGGTGGCCGACGGCAAGCCCCTGGCCTGGTGGCACAAGCTGGTGTCCGGCGATCCCGACACTGTCCATCAGGCCGGTATTTCGGTGCGCGGCCGAGCGGTGAGTGAGAGAAGGGCGGGGCCGTTGGAACATCATATTGTGGATTGGCCGGGTCAGGCGGCTCGCCCGAAGCGCCCCGCCCCTGAAACGCCCCCAAAGGAGACCAAGTCATGATGAAGAACGCGCTTTATGGCGGCGTGAATGCGGCCGTGCTGACCGCCATGAACGACGATCTGTCGATCGATCTGGACCGCATGGCCGCGCATTGCCGCTGGCTGCTCGCCAATGGCTGCAACGGCCTCGGCGTGCTCGGCACCACCGGGGAGGCCAACAGCCTGGGCATCAGTGAGCGCATGACGGTCCTGGAAGGCCTGGTCGCGCGCGGCATTCCGGCGGCGAGGATGATGCCCGGCACCGGCACCACGGCGCTGACCGACACCGTGCTGCTGACAAAACATGCCGAGAAGCTGGGCTGCCCTGGCGCCCTGCTGTTGCCGCCGTTCTACTACAAGAACCCCTCCGACGACGGCTTGCTGGCCTATTTCAACCAGGTTGCACAGCGGGTCGGCGGCAACATCAAGCTGTATTTGTATAACTTTCCGCAGCAATCGGCGGTGCCGTTCAGTGTGGAGTTCCTCGGCCGTCTGCTGGCCGCCAATCCCGGCAAGTATCAGGGCATCAAGGACAGCAGCGGCAGCTACGAGAACGGCCTTGCCTATGTGCAGAACTTCGCCCGCGACGGGTTTGAGGTCTATGCCGGCGACGACACATTGTTGAAGCCTCTGCTGGAAAAAGGCAGCGCCGGGTGCATTACGGCCGCGTCCAACGTGAACTGCGCGATTGGGGCGCAGGTCTATGCCGGCTGGAACACCCCGGCCGGCGCCGCAGCGCATGAGATCCTGGCGGCGACGCGCAAGGCGGTGATTTCGGTGCCGTTGATTTCCGGGCTGAAGGCCCTGGTGGCGCGCAACACCGGCAATCCGGCATGGCATAACATCCGTCCGCCGCATCTGCGGCTGACCGCGGCGCAGCAGGCGTCTTTGTTCGCCGCGTTTGATGCGTGTGGGTTGGAGATGCCGAAAGCGGCCTGATCTGGTCGGCTGGGGTGTGGGGCTGGGGAATTCCCACATCGCGGCACGGGAGAAAATCCTCCCCCTCCCCTTGAGGGAGGGGGCCGGGGGCAGGGGTTTCACGCAACGCCCTTGCGATTCTACCCCTCCCCCCAACCCCCTCCCGCAAGGGGAGGGGGAGAATTTTCTCCCGAGCACCAATCCCAGTCGTACGAGACTGGAGCAGTCGGCCCCCCTACACCCCGTAAATCCGCCCAGCCGTCTCCCGCTCGATACTCCCCTCCGCCACATCACGCCGGACCGCATCCCGGTCCCGCTCCCCCGGTGGCCCATAACCACCGGACCCACCGGTCACGACCTCGATCATCTCCCCCGGACGCAAGCCGCCGCCACCATGGTTGAACGCCACCGCGCCGCCATGCAGCCGGATATCCGCCTGCCCGCCCGGCTCCCCGCCGAACAAACCCCATGGCCGCGACAGCAACCGAGCCCCGTCAATCCGCACCCGACAGTCATGATCGGCGCGATAGACCCGCCGTATCCCCATCCCGCCGCGATGCCGCCCCGCACCGCCGGACCCGTCCACCAGTTCATAGCGCATCAGGGTCAGCGGATATTCCAGCTCCAAAGCCTCCACCGGCAGGTTGGAGGTATTGGTCATGTGCACATGCACGCCATCCAGCCCATCCCGTTCCGCCCTCGCCCCGAACCCGCCCCCGATCGTTTCCAGATACACCCAAATCCGGTTGTCACTCGGCTGATGCCCGACAAATGTAATGGAGAAACAAGCGCCGTTGCTCGCCGCCGTCACCCGGTCCGGCACCGCTTCCGCCAGAGCGCCATGGATCAGGTCCACCACCCGCTGGCACGGACCGAGCCGCCCGTTCACCGCGGCGGGATGCACGCAGTTGACGATGGTGCCCTCGGGCGCGGTCACGGAAAGCGGACGCGCCAGGCCCGCATTCGGCAGGATGGTTGGATCGACAATTGCCTTGACGGCGTAATAGACAGTGGACAGCAGCGCCGTCATCGTCATGTTCAGGCCAGCGCGCATCTGCGGAGGTGCCTCGAAATGCAGATGCATCGTGTCGCCGCGAACGGTGATCTCCGCGCTCATGTCGATTTCACCATCGATTTCCGGGCAGTCGTAACGATCGGCGAAGCGATACACGCCGTCCGGGATCGCCGCGATGCCAGCGCGCATCTTGCGTTCGGCATAGTCCTGCAAGGCACTGCCGGCGGCCAGCACGACGTCGCGGCCGTATTTGGCGCACAGGCCCTGGAATCGTTGCACGCCCAACCGGTTGGCCGCCATCTGAGCGCGCAGGTCGGACAGACGCTCCCGCGGGACCTGGCAGTTCAGCAGGATCAGTTCCTGCACGTCGGTTTGCAGCTCTCCGGCGCGATACAGCCGTATCGGCGGAATGCGCAGCCCCTCCTGGTAGATATGCGCGTGCCCGCGATCGGCGAAATCGGCGTGGTGCGCCAGGTTCACGGCCCAGGCGGTCATTTCGCCATCGACGAAGACAGGTTCGGCCAGCACGATGTCGGGCAGATGGGTCCCGCCGCCCTCATACGCGTCGTTGCCGCAGAACACGTCGCCGGGGCGCATCTGCTCGACCGGGTGGCGCTTCATGATGTGCGGGATCAGGTCCAGGAAACTGCCCAGATGCATCGGGATATGTTCGGCCTGGCACAACGTGTTGCCCGCCAGGTCGAACAGCGCGGTAGAGCAGTCGCGGCGTTCCTTGATATTGGTGGAATAGGACGCGCGGATCAGCGCCTCGCCCATTTCCTCGACGATGGAGGACAGCGCGCTGCCGATCACTTCGACGGTGATGGGGTCGACCGACACGACAGCCGGGGTGAAATCGTTCATGCGGCCTCCAAAACCAGATTCAGATAAGGTTCCACGCGCGCCACCATATCGGGCAATACAACCGTGGTGGCATCCATCTGCTCCACGATCGCGGGCCCGGCAATGCGGTTGCCGGCGCACAGCCGGTCGCGATCGTAGACCTTGCAGGACACGAAACCACCGGCTTCCGGCATGAAGACATCGCGGGAGCCGATCACCGCACCCGACGCATCCGGCCCGGCGTCCGCCTGAGGCTGGAACGTCGCTTTCGGCACGACGCCGGATGCCTCCACCCGGAACGTCACCAGTTGCACCGGTTCGTGTTCGGCGTTGAAGCCGTACATCCGCTCATGCGCCTCGGCAAACCCTTGCGCCAACGTATCCAGGGTGGCGGGGCCGATCGGGCCGTCCGGCATCCGTATGGGCAATTCGTAGTTCTGCCCGGCATAGCGCATGTCCACCGTGCGGGTGATCCGGCGAGACTCCCGTGCGATGGCCTCATGGGCGAACCAGTGATCCGCCTGGACGGCCAGGTCGTCGAACGCCGAGACCAGATCGGGCAGCGCCGCAGCGCCCAACGTGTTCAACCGGGTCACCGCGAAATCCGCCCGCAAATCCGTCAGCAGCAGCCCCATCGCGCACAGAATCCCCGGATTGCGCGGCACCAGAATGCGCCCGATCTCCAACTCCCGCGCCAGTCGAGCCGCGTGCAAAGGCCCGGCCCCGCCAAACGCGACCAGGGTGTAATCGCGCGGATCGTAGCCGCGCTGGACCGAGATCACTCGGATCGCGCGCGCCATATTCGCCGTCACCACCGAAATGACACCCTGCGCCGTCGCCATCCGATCCATGCCCAACGGCGCCGCCAGCCGGTCGATCGCGGCCAGCGCCAGATCGTGCCGCACCGCCATGCGGCCGCCCAGCAGGAACGCCGGATTCAACGTGCCCAGCACGATGTTTGCATCGGTGACGGTCGCCTCGGTGTTGCCGCGAGCGTAACAGACCGGCCCCGGATCGGCTCCGGCGCTGCGCGGCCCCACTTTCAGCAATCCCCCGCTGTCGATGAACGCGATCGAGCCGCCGCCCGCCCCCACCGTATGGATATCCAGCATCGGCGCCTTGATCGGGTAGCCATGCACCATCGCCTCGCTGGTCAGGCGGCAATGCCCGGCTTCCAGCAGCGCGACATCGGTGCTGGTGCCGCCCATGTCGAAGGTGATCAGGTCGGGAAACCCCGCCAGCCGGCCGATTTCCTGCGCGCCGACCACGCCGGTGGACGGGCCGGACAGCACCGTCCGCACCGGCAGGCGGGCGGCCTGCTCGAAGCTGATGACGCCGCCGTTGGACTGGGTCAGATGCGGCGTGGCGGTCACGCCCAGTTCGGACAGTCGTTCCGCCAGACGGCGGATATAGCGTTGCATGACCGGACCGAGATAGGCGTTCACCACCGTCGTCGACATCCGTTCATACTCCCGGAATTCGGGAGCGACCTGATGCGACACGCAGGAGAACACTTCGGGGCATTCCTCGCGCAGGATGCGGGCGGCGGTTTCCTCGTGCTCGGTGCGGATGAAACCATACAGGAAGCAGACCGCGATGGACTGCGCGCCGGCCGCGACCAGTTTCCGCACGGCGGCCCGGAACGCTGCCTCGTCCAACGGCGTTTCGACCGAGCCATCGTGGCGCAGTCGTTCGGCGACCTCCAACCGCAGGTCGCGGGTGACCAGGACCGGCGGCTTCTCCACCTGCTGGTCATACAGGTCGGGGCGTTTCTGCCGGCCGATCTCCAGCAGGTCGCGAAACCCGTCCGTGGTAATCAGGCCGGTCTTGACGCCGCGATGCTGGATCAGCGCGTTGGTGGCGACCGTCGTGCCGTGCCCGAAATAGCCGACCTGGCCCGGAACGGCGCCGACCAGAGCGACGCCCTCGGCCACGCCTTGCGCAATGCCGCCGGACGGATCGGACGGGGTCGAGGCGACTTTCCACACCTCCACCCGCCCTGTCGCGTCATCGAACAGGCAGACATCGGTGAACGTACCGCCGGAATCGACACCCACCCGCCACGCCATGCATCTGTATCCTTTTTCAGTGCCGCTCGCGAACCAACTCAGCCGCACCGGCGAACGGCGAACCGCGAAGGAGCGTAGGCGAGCCGATGAATCAGGGCTAGGCTGAACTGGCGCCTGAATGAACAATTCAGGCCGTTCGCCACATCTGCCCCGGAATTGAGGCAACCCATGTCCCCGCCCGTCGATCTGGTCCAATCCGACACCCACCTGCCCGAGCGCACCGGCATCGTCGTCATCGGCGGCGGCATCATCGGCGTCAGCACCGCGCTGTTCCTGGCCGAAAAAGGCCACGCCGTCGTGCTGTGCGAAAAAGGCCGCATCGGCGGCGAGCAGTCCAGCCGCAACTGGGGCTGGTGCCGCACCATGGGCCGCGACGAGGCGGAAATCCCGCTGGCGATCGAAAGCCTGAAACTGTGGCGCGGCATGAACGAGCGCACCGGGCGCGACACCGGCTTTCGCACCCCCGGCATCATGTATCTGTGCGAGAACGAAACCGAGGTCGCCGCCCAGGAGGCCTGGCTGGAGCAAGCTCGGCCTTACCAGGTGGACTCGCGGCTGCTGCGAGGCGCCGAACTGGAAGCGGCGATGCCCGGCGCCACCGGGATGTTCATCGCCGGCATGCACACGCCCAGCGACGGACGCGCCGAACCGATGCACGCGGCACCAGCCATCGCCGAGGCGGCGCGTGCCCATGGTGCGAAAATCTTCACCCATTGCGCCGTGCGCGGCATCGACCTGCACAACGGCCGCCTGGTCGGCGTGCTGACCGAAAACGGCCGCATCCGCTGCGATGCCGCCGTGCTGGCGGGCGGGGCCTGGTCTCGGCTGTTCGCCGGCAACGCGGGGCTGGATCTGCCGCAGTTGAAAGTGCTGGGCTCGGTGTTTCGCACCCTGCCGCTGGAAGGCGGGCCGGAGATCACCGCCGGCGGCTCGGTCTTCGCCTTTCGTAAGCGGCTGGATGGCGGCTATACCGTCGCGCGCCGCAACGCCAACACGGCCGAAATCACGCCCGACCATTTCCGCCTGCTGTCGGATTTCTTCCCCCGCCTGATCAACAACCGCCATGAAATCCGCCTGCGGGTGGGGACTCGGTCCTGGGAGGAACTGCGCACCAAACGCCACTGGACCATGGACGAGGCAACGCCCATGGAGGCGGTGCGCGTGCTGGACCCCAAGCCCAAGCAGGGCATCTTGGCAGAGGCGCGAGCGGTCATGGCGCGCGCCTTCCCCGTCTTCGCGAAGATGGAGGTGGCGCAGAGCTGGGGCGGGCTGATGGATGTGACCCCGGACGCGGTGCCGGTGATCGATCAGGTGGAGCGCATTCCCGGGTTTTTCATCGCCACTGGGTTTTCCGGGCATGGGTTCGGGATCGGGCCGGGTGCCGGAAAGTTGATGGCGGACCTGGTGGCGGGGGATCGGCCGCTGGTGGACCCGACGCCGTATCGGCTGGGGCGGTTTGCCCGGGCGCAGTCGATCCGGGTTTGAAGGGCGGGGCAAAGCCCCATAAGCGTTAGGATAAGCTCTTGGCGGAGAATATCCTTTGCCTGACCCGCTTCCTTCGCGGCTCGGCAAGCCGGCGGAACATCCGACTCCGGGCGTTGATAAAGTCAGCCAGGGTGAACGTGTTGGGCACCAGAG
>CALQHT020000290.1 GCA_943330455.2 Nitrosovibrio sp. Nv4
GGGGCCAACCCGGACGTATCAGCGTCCGTGTAGGCCCCATCCTGCAAGGCACCAAAAGAATCGCATTCCAAAGGCCGCGCCTTTGGTGGGGTCCAGGGGCAAAGCCCCTGGTCGGGGTCCGGGGCGGAAGCCCCGCCCCTCCCCTAAACCCAAGGCGACATCCCGCCAGACCCAGGCCGGATCCCCACCTGCCGCTCATCCGCCAGCGACCGATCGATCGCCCGGATCACCCGCCGCTTCATCAGATCGAACGCCGAGGCCAGCTTGTCGCGCGGCCGAGGCCCATCCACAGTCAGCGTCTCGTGCACCCGCCCCGGCTTCGGTCGCATCACCACGATCCGATCCGCGAGAAACACTGCCTCATCCACGTCATGCGTCACCATCACGATGGTCGGACGCAATTCCCGCCACAGATCCAGCACCAATTCGTGCAGGCTGGCGCGCGTGAAAGGGTCCAGGGCCGAGAACGGCTCATCCAGCAGCAGGATTTCCGGATGCCCGATCAGCGCCCGGGCGATGGCAACGCGCTGCTGCTGCCCCCCGGACAGGTCGCGCGGCCAGCGGGACGCATAGCCCGCCAATCCGATCCGATCCAACAGCGCCGCGGTTCGTGACGCCCGATCAGATGCCGACAGACGCTGGCCTCCGAAGCCGATATTCGCCCCGGTGTTCAACCAGGGCAGCAGCCGAGGCTCCTGGAACACCGCGCTGATGGACGGATGGGTGCCGACCAGCACCTGCTCGCCGATTGAGATCGTGCCGCCGCTGGCCTGATCCAGGCCGGCGACCAGCCGCAGCAAGGTGGTCTTGCCGCAGCCCGATCCGCCCAGGATCGCCACGATCTCCCCGGTATCCGCGTGGAGCTGGATATCGCGCAGGGCCTCGGTGCCATCCGCATAGGTCTTGCCGACATGGCTGATCACGAGGCGGGTCACAGGCGGCTCCTGGCGGTATCCTGCCAACGCAGGATCGGCCGGCTGGCGCCCACCAGCAGACTGTCCGCCGCCTTCCCCAACAGCGCAAACACGATCATCGCCACCAGAATCGTATCCGCTCGCCCCATCTGCTGGCCGTCCAGCAGCAGGTAGCCCAGGCCTTCAGACGCGCCCATCAGTTCCGCCGCGACAACGAACATGAACCCCAGGCCCAGCCCGGTGCGCAACGATGCGATCCAGATCGGCAGCACCGCCGGCCAGGTGATCCGCAACGCGATGCCAACGGTGGACAGGCCGAACACGCGTCCGACCTCGATCAGCTTGCGGTCGACGCCCTGGATGGCGCTCAGCACGCCCAGATAGACCGGGAAGAACACGCCGAGGCCGATCAGCGCCAGTTTCGATGTCTCGAAAATCCCAAGCCAAAGGATGAACAGCGGCACCCAGGCGATGGAGGGGATCGCGCGCAACGCCTGCACCGATGGGTCCAGCAGGCGTCGGACGGTTATGCTGGCACCGGTGACGATGCCCAGGATGGTGCCCGCGGCGGCGCCGCAGGCGAAGCCGATCCCGACCCGCCAGAGGGTTGCCAACACATGCGTGGTCATCTCGCCGGACAGGACCAGCGCCCAGGCCGACACCGCCAGCCGCGACGGCGGCGGCATCAGCCGCCCGGACACCACCCCATATCGCACCGCCAGTTCCCACGCCACGCCCAGAGTCAACGGCAAGATCAGGCCGAAAACCCAGGGGCCTGGCGTGGCCAGCCTCATGCGCCGGCGGCGCGGGCGTAGGACCCGTCAATCATGTCGTTGGTGATCTTGGCGATGTCGAGCGCGGCATCCAGCACCCCGGCTTCCTGCAACGCCTTGCCGGCCGCGATGATCGTCGCGGCCTGGGTCTCGCCGATCTTGCCGCTGGACATATCGGTCCGCTCCAACTGACGGGTGATCACCGCGTCGGAGAGTTTGGTCGCCGTCATCATCATCGCCTTCAACCCGGCCGGGTTGGCCACGGCCCAGAGTCGGGCCTTCTCATAGGTGGCGAGCACGCGCTTGACGATATCGGGGTTCTCGGCCGCGAAGGCCTCGCGGACGTTCAGCACACCCCAGGTATTGGCCTCCGGCTTGCGGAAGAACAGGCGGGCGCCGCTTTCGATTTCCGACGTTGCCATCAGCGGGTCCAGCCCGGCCCAGGCCTGCACGTCGCCGCGCTCCAGAGCCGTGCGGCCGTCGGCATGCTGCAGCAGCACCAGCTTCACGTCCTTCTCCGACAGCCCGGCGCCGGCCAGGGCGCGCACCAGGAAGATATGCGGGTCGGTGCCGCGGGTGACGGCGATGCGCAGTCCCTTCAGGTCCGCGACCGAGGCGATCTTGCTGTCCTTCTGCGTGACCAGCGCGGTCCATTCCGGGCGCGAGAAAATGTAGATCGACTTCAGCGGATTGCCGTTGATCTTGCCGATCAAGGCCGCCGCGCCGGCGGTGGAGCCGAAATCCAGCGAGCCGGCGTTCAGGAACTCCAAAGCCTTGTTCGATCCGGCCGAGAACACCCAGCGGATGCCGATCTTGTCGGGGCCGAATTCCTTCTCCAGCAGGCCCTGCTCCTTCAGCACCAGGCTGACGGGATTATAGGTGGCCCAGTCGATGCGAATTTCGCTGGGGGCGGCGGCCCGCGCCCTGCCGATGGGCGCCAAGGCAAAGGCGGCGGCGGTCGCGGAAGCGCCGAAAGCGCGCCGTGTCAGAAGCTTGGTCAAGGGCGTCTCCTCATCAGCCGGTCTTGGACGACCGCGGAGCGCCGAAAAAGAGCAATTTGGGGGTCTTGGCAAGAGCCGGTCACCAGACGGCGTCCCCCACCCCAATCCTCCGAAGCACCCGTGTCCGGGTTCCAAGGCCGGTCGCGCTTGGCGGGGTCGCAAGGGACCACGCGGGGCAGCCGCCCTGGTCAGGGTCCTACCGCATTCACACATCTCCGTGGCGGAGAAAAACCTCCCCCTCCCCTTGCGGGAGGGGGTTGGGGGGAGGGGTGATGCCGCACAAATCTTGCGTAAAACCCCTCCCCTCCCACAAGGGAGGGGGAGATTTTTCTCCATCCGACACCCTACTCCGAGATGTGCGAATGTCGTGGCGCAGGGTCAGGGGCGGAAGCCCCGCCCCTTCAAACCATCCCCGGCACCCGATCCTGCCAATCCGTCGCCGTCTGGTATGCCCAGCCAATCCGGAGCGCCATCGCCTCATCATACCCACGACAGACAATCTGCAACGAAATCGGCAACCCGGCCGCGGTGAACCCGTTCGGCACCGCCAGCGCGCACAGATCCAGGAAATTCACCCACCGCGTGAAAACCGCCGGCGTGCTCGTCTGATCCACCGCCGCCACCGGAACCGCCGGCGTGATCGCGGTCGGAGTCAGAACCCCATCCACCCCCGCGATCGCCTCCGCAAACGACCGTTTCAGCGCCTCCCGCTCGGCCAGCGCCGACAGGTAATCGCGGGATGAAATCGCCGCCCCGGCCCGCACCCGCGGACGCACCGCCTCATCGATCAACTGCGCGTTGTCGTTCACCAGATCGGCCAGGGTCGCATAGGCCTCCGACGAAATGATCCGACCGGTCGCCGACCCCAGATCGCCAAACCGGAACGGCAGCGCCACATCGACGATCTCCGCCCCCAGACCCGCCAGCCGATCGACCGAGCGGTCGAACGCCGCCAGTACCTCGGCATCCACACCGGCGCGTTCGCTGGCCGGCATGCGCGCCAGGCGCAGTCCCTTCACGCCGCGCCGCAAGCTGGCCATCGGCTCGGACGGGCGCCGGCCCCTTGTCTGCGGATCGAGCGGATCCTCGCCCTGCCAGGCCTCCAGCAGGATCGCGCAATCCTCAACCGAGCGGGCGATCGGGCCAGGCGTGTCCAGGGTGGTGCTCAGCGGCAAGATGCCATGCGTGCTGATCCGCCCGACCGTGGCCTTCAGGCCGGTGATCCCGTTCCAGGCCGCCGGAATCCGCACAGAGCCGCCGGTGTCCGTCCCCACCGCGCAGGGCGCCATCCGCGCGGCGACCGCCACGCCAGACCCGCTGCTGGACCCGCCCGGCGTGCGATGCGTCGCGGCATCCCACGGATTCCGAGGCGTCCCCAGATGCTGGTTGGTGCCCCAGCCGCCATACGCGAACTCCACCGTATGGGTCTTGCCGAGAACCACCATCCCGGCCGCATGCAGTTTATGGATCAGGGTCGCGGTACGCGTGGAGATCCGCCCGCGCCACGCCGCCGAACCGCCGGTGGTGACCTTCCCCTCGATCTCCACCAAATCCTTCACGGCAATGGGGATGCCGTGCAGAGGCCCGATCCGATGGCCGGAGCGGATGGATTTGTCCGCCGCCTCCGCCGCCAGGCGCGCATTGTCGGCATCGACCGAAACGAAGGCGTGCAGGCTGGGTTCCAGCGCCTGGATGCGCGCCAGGCATTCGTCCACCAGATCGACCGGGGACAATCGACCGGCGGCGATCCGCTGAGACAGCACATGGATCGGCAGAAAAGCGGGAGACGGCGTGGTGTCCGACATGCTGGGCTCCTGGCTGGAACGTGATCACGCGGCGTGGAATGTCGCAGCGCGCCAATCACGCGGAAAGGCGAAATGGGAGAGCGGTTTGCCATTTCCGGTCATTGCGAAACCGCCTTCTGCCGCGGGCAGCCTGACAGGCTTGCCGCACCGACGCCAGCGCTTCCCCACAGTGGGGCGGTTTCGGGCTCGCCGTTCTCCTAGCGGCGAAGATCGCGACAGGATTTTCCTTTTTTAACGCTGACTTGCCATCCAGGAAAATTTTTGTCTCTCATGCGGCCCCGAGACACCACCACCTCTGACACCACCCACTGGATAAACCGGGGCAAGGAGCACCAAGTCATGGCTGCCGAACTCAAGCCGCTCGTTTTCGACCGTCCACTGCGCGGGCGCATTTACGACAGCATCGCCGAAACCATCGGCAACACCCCGCTGGTGCGCATTCCGCGCATTTCGGCCGAGGACGGCATCGTCGCCGATATCTGCCTGAAGCTGGAATTCTTCAATCCGATCGCCAGCGTCAAGGACCGCATCGGCGTCAACATGATCCTGGACCTGGAAGCCCAGGGGAAGCTGGAACCCGGCGCCACGATCATCGAGCCGACCTCCGGCAACACCGGCATCGGGCTCGCGTTCATGTGCGCCGCCCGAGGCTACAGGCTGATCCTGACCATGCCGGATTCGATGTCGATCGAACGGCGGAAGATGCTCGCCTTCCTGGGCGCGGAGCTGGACCTGACCCCGCGCGAGAAAGGCATCAACGGTGCCATCGCCCGCGCCAAGGAGATCCAGGCGGCAACCCCGGGGTCCATCATCGCCGGGCAGTTCGAGAACCCGGCGAACCCGGAAATCCACCGCAAGACCACGGCCGAGGAAATCTGGTACGACACCGCCGGTGAGGTAGATGTGATCGTCTCCGGCGTCGGCACCGGCGGCACCCTGACCGGTCTGGCCCAGGCGCTGAGGCCACGCCGCCCCGGCCTGAAGATGATCGCGGTGGAACCGACGCTCAGCCCGGTGCTGTCCGGCGGCTCCCCCGCGCCGCACCCGATCCAGGGCATCGGCGCCGGGTTCATCCCCCCCATCCTGGACACCGCGGAAATCGACGAGATCGTGCAGGTCGCCCCGCCCGATGCCATCGCCGCGTCGCGCCGCCTGGCGAAGATCGAGGGGATTCCCGCCGGTATTTCCTCCGGCGCCGCGCTGCATGCGGCTTTGCTGGTGGGCAAACGCCCGGAAATGGCGGGCAAGCGCATCGTTGCCATCATCCCGTCCTTCGCCGAACGCTACATCACGACCCTGCTGTTCGAGGGTCTGTGATCGACCCTTGGCCGCTCGGCAAAACATCCGCCGGGGGGCCAGCAGGGGGGGGCTTCACACAGGCGTCACAATCCGTCAGATATGACATCGCCGTGAAGGACGCTGCCCCTCGAGTCGAGTGGGTGGCGTCCCGTGCGGCTGCCGATGTCGGATCCCGGGGGACACACATGGCCTGTTTCGCACCGATCTATTTCCTGATCCATCGCACCATGGCCGATGGCTCCGAAGGTCTGTTGATGGAACCCGATGTGCCCACCGCACTCGCCGATGCCGCCGTTGCCGAACGCCGCGGCGCGTGGAAAGTGGATCGTATCACCCAGGGCCGCGACGTGATCCTGGAAGGCGACGAACTCCGCGCGGCCCTTGCCCGGATCGACATGCGCGAGGCCGCCTGACCGGTCCATCCACCCTGGCCGTCGGCGCGGATCAGGTCGAGGTTCGCCAATCAGATGACCTGATTAAACGCCCGGCCCGGTTCCGCTCTGCCTGATCCTGCTCTAGACTCCGGCCATTCGACCGGAGGAAACAATCATGCGAGCCGCTGTCTTCCACGCCGCCCACCAGCCTCTGACCATCGAGGACGTGCAGATCGAGAAACCCAAGCGCCGCGAAGTGCTTGTGCGCACCGCCTTCGCCGGCCTGTGCCATTCCGACCTCCATTTCATCGACGGCCTCTACCCCCACCCCGCCCCCGCCGTGCTCGGCCATGAAGGCGCCGGTATCGTCGAAGCGGTGGGCGAGGACGTCACCTATGTGAAGCCCGGCGACCACGTCATCACCTGCCTATCGGTGTTCTGCGGCGAGTGCGCCCAATGCACCACCGGCCACACCAATCTCTGCGAGAACACCGAAGTCAAACTGCCCCCCGGTGCGGCTCGACGGATGACCTGGAAAGGCCAGGTGCTGCACCAGTTCGCCAATTTATCAGTATTCGCCGAACAGGTACTGGTGCATGAGCACGCGATCGTGAAGATCGGCAAGGATATCCCGCTCGATCGTGCCGCGCTAGTCGGCTGCGGCGTCATGACAGGTGTCGGGGCGGTGTTCAATGCGGCAAAGGTCGAACCCGGATCGGTCGTCGCCGTTGTCGGCTGCGGCGGCATCGGGCTGTCGGCGGTGAACGGCGCGGCTTTGGCCGGTGCATCCCGGATCATTGCCATCGATACGAATGCCGGCAAGCTGGAAAAGGCCCGCGAGATGGGCGCCACCGATACCATCAACGCATCGAATATCGATGTCGTTGCGGCGGTGAAAGACATGACCGAAGGCCGGGGCGTGCCCTATTCGTTTGAGGCCATCGGCATGAAGGCAACGGCGGAGCAATGTTTCCAGATGCTGTGCCCGGGTGGCGTGGCGACGATCATCGGCATGATCCCGTTAGGCACGAAGATCGAGCTGCATGGCGCGGACTTCCTGCGCGATCGGAAGATCCAGGGCACGTCGATGGGCGGAAATCGTTTCCGGGTCGATATGCCTCGGTTGCTGGAACTGTGGAAGCAGGGGCGGTTGAAGCTGGATCACCTGATCTCTGGCCATATCAAGCTGGATGAGATCAATGAAGGGTTCGCGATGTTGAAGTCCGGGGCGCCGGTGCGGAATTTGATCAACTTCGGGGCTGTGTAGGGTTTCGCAGGAGGGCGCTGCCCTCCTGCACCTCCCGCAAAGGGGCGGCGGCCCCTTTGATCCCGTTTATTTGGGGGCCTGGTTAGGCGGTCATGTCCGCCGGGAACGACAGGCCTTGGTAGATGTCGTCCACGGGCAAGGCCAGGTTCAGTTCGGGCAGAGCGATGGAACCCTGGGTTTGGGGGCTGGTGATCCAGGTGCCCCCTTTTGCCGGCTGGCAGATGATGGCGGCACGGGAGGCTTGCTCCAGCATGATGTAGTATTGCAGGGACGGGATTGCGGCATAGTCACGCAGCTTCGCGACGCGGTCCGTGGCCGCGGTGTCGTCGGAAAGGACTTCGAACACAACAATGGCGTCTGTCAGGGTGCGCTGGGTCTGGGGAACGGTGACCGGGCAGACCAGGACGTCAGGGTAGCGCACACGCTCGCCGATGCGCAGACGCATTGCGTGGAGGGCACGAAAGGAAGTGCCAACCAGCAGGCGGGCGAGAAGCAAGGACAGGCTGAAGACGATTTCCTGGTGCGCGACGCTGCCGCCTGGCATCGGGACTACTTGGCAGCTGTCGAACTCATGCTTGCCCTCCTGCCGGTCTTCCCAGGCGAGGAATGTCTCGGTGGTCCATGAGCGGTCGAGCACGGTTTCCATGGAATGGATTTGGGGGTGCTGGGCGGGGGAGGTCAAGGTGGGTGCGCGGATGGTCGTAGGAACTCTGGACGAAACTAAGTGTACATGATTGAACACACCATGACAGGCAATCAGAATTCATCAATCTACCATGCAGTGCCCGGCGAGGGAGTATCCGAATTTCTGTGTGTGAGGTCTGATCAGTCTCACCCAATGGTCGGTGA
>CALQHT020000291.1 GCA_943330455.2 Nitrosovibrio sp. Nv4
CGGTCAACCGGCGTCGGAACGAACCCGACGCCGGTTGACCGCAGTTCCCGATAAGTGTCTTAGGCGGGCACAGCCTCAAAGACATAAGGCTCAAGCGTCTCCTGCGCCTTCATCCGGATTTCGTGCCATTTTTGCGGCCCACCGTAATAGGCAAGGCTGCCCGGTTCCGCATTCCCATCGCCGTTATAATACGACAGGCAATCCCGGAACGGCCGCGTCCGGATATCCGCATCACGGCAATGGTCCGCGTATGCGATTTCCGCGTCCTTGGCGACGTCGATCAGGCAGTGCCCTCGGTCCCGAGACGTCTTCAGCAGCCAGGCCACGTAATCGGTCTGGCCCTCCATCGTGCGGGTGAAGTTGAACTGCCCACCGCCGCTCTGCGGCCCGGACATGATGAACAGGTTGGGGAAGCCGTGGCTGTGCAGGCCCAGGAAGGTCTTGACGCCCTCCTCGGCCCATTTGCCGCGCATGGACCGTCCGTCACGTCCGACGATCATGTTGAAGGATCCGGCGCCCATCCATTGAAAGCCGGTCGCGTAGATCAGCACGTCCACCGGATATTCGATGCCGTCGTGCACCACACCGCGCTCGTTGATCCGGCTGACACCCACCGGCGCCGTGTCGATCAGATGCACATGCGGCAGGTTGAAGGTCGGCAGATACTCGTCATGGAAGGTCGGCCGCTTGCAGCCATAGGCGTAGTAAGGCTTCAGCGCCGCCGCCGTTTTCGGATCCTTGACGATCGCGTCCACCCGCGCGCGGATCTGTTCCATGATGCGGAAGTTGGTGTTGAGCTGACGCTCCATCAATTCTTCCGGCGACAATTCCTGATTGAACTGCCGCGGCGCCCGCACATCCGCGACCTTGCCGGACAGGTAGTCGTCGTTGCCCTTCAGCGCGGTGCGGCCGGAGGAAATCCGGGCGAGCCGTTCCCGCCGCGACTTGGCCCAGTTGGGTTCCTTCGACCAGGTATCGATCTCTTCCTGGGTGGTCATGCGTTGATCGCGCACGTCGATCGTGGACGGTGTGCGTTGGAACACGTAAAGTTCCTTCACGACCTTGGCGATTTCGGGCACGACCTGAACGGCGCTCGCGCCCGTTCCGATGATCCCGACGCGCTTGCCCGCCAGATCCACGTTGTAGTCCCAGCGGGAGGTGTGGAACGCCTCGCCTTTGAAGGTCTCCATGCCCTCGATCCGCGCCAGCTTCGGCGTCGTCAAGGATCCGTTTGCCAGCACGACGTAGCGTGCGCGCATCTTGTCGCCCCGGTTCGTGGACACCGTCCAGCGGCCGGTTGCCTCATCCCATTCGGTCCGCTCCACGGTCGTGTGGAACAGGCAACGGTCGTAGAAGTCGAGCTTTTCCGCCATGAGCTGGCAGTATTCGAGAATTTCGAAGCCGGAGGCGAACTTCATCGTCGGGAAATAGCCCATCTCCTCCAGCAGCGGCAGATAGCTGTAGGATTCGACGTCGCAGGCGATGCCAGGATAGCGGTTCCAGTACCAGGTGCCGCCAACGTCGCCGCCTTTTTCACAGACGCGCACGTCTCGGAACCCGGCCTCGCGCAACTTGTACCACAGGATCAGGGCGGCGAACCCGGCGCCGATGATCACGATCTCGCAGTCATCGGTCAGTGCGTCGCGTTCGATGGGTGGGGCCGAATAGACGTCCTCCAGGTATTTGGAGAATTCGCCTTCCATGGCGATGTAATCGGCGGCGCCCTGCCTGGCTTCCTTGTAGGCGCGGTACTTGGCCTGTTCCTCGGCGTTGAACACGGCACCGGCCGGCGGCGGCGGCAGCGTAATCAACGCTTCATCGGCGACTGGGGAATAACCCTTGCCGGCGATCTTGTCGGTTGCCTTGGCAGCGCGGGTATTGAAAAGCTTCAGGCCCGTGGTTTCATCGATTCGGATGGATGGCGTCATATCTGTCTGCTCTTATGGTTTATCGGGGACGTTTAAGCCGGCGTCTTCCCGTGGTTGGCCCGTTTGGGGTTGGCCCGTTTGGGGTTGGCCCGTTTGGGGTTGGCTTGTCTGGCCGGTTGAACGCCAGGATAGCCGCCGATCCGGTCCTACCGCAACCGCGTGGCTACCGACCGGTAGGGATGCCTCCCGGCACGTCCTACGACACCGGGCGCCAGAACGGTTTGCGGGCCCGCACCGGGTCGAGCAGCGACCAGTCGCCCTGTTCCACCGTGTGGCCTTTGGGAAACGGTGGTCGCAGCTCCAGACCGAGCGACAGCATCACCCGGTCGTCGCGGTAGTAGCAGAGCAGCACAATCCGGGTCAGCACGCGCACGGGGGCACCTCCCTCGGCGCGCAGCTTCACCGCCACGTCGTTCCGCCGTTCGGCGTCCAGTTCGGCAAACGGCCCGCCGGCCAGAGTGCGCAAGGTCGCCAGGGCGGCACGCACGTGGTCGGTATCGCGTCCGAGACTCGCCACGATATCCGCGACGATCATGTCGTCATCGGCGCTCGGCACGCCGTATTTCGCGCTGGGTGGCACGATCATGCCGGCCAGGCTGCGCAGGTCGGCGATCTCGGCCGCGCTCAGGGTCTTGTCGTTCATATCGGCCTCAATCGAACAAGGTTGCCAGACGCTGCTTGATGCTGTCGGCGATGTACAGCGCCAGGGCCTGGATCGTGGAGGTCGGGTTCACGCCGCCGGACGTCACGAAGATGCTGCCATCGACGATGAACAGGTTCTTCACGTCGTGGGTGCGGCCCCAGGAATTCACCACCGATCGTGCCGGATCGTTGCCCATCCGGGCGGTACCGAGCAGGTGCCAGCCGCCGTACAGGACGGGGCGGGTTTCGTGGATGTTGCGGGCGCCGGCGGCGGTGAGGATCACTCGGCCTCGATCGATGGCGAAGTCGAGCATGCGGCTGGTGTTTTCGCCGATCGTGTAGTCGATCTTCGGCGCCGGGATGCCGTGGCTGTCCTTGAGCACCGGGTCGAGGGTGACCCGGTTGTGCTCCTCGGGCAGGTCCTCGGTGCAGATGCCGACCTGCATGCGGTGACCGACCATGCCGCGGAACGTGTCGTGATGGCCCTCGCCCCAGGGCAGCAGGCCGTTGGCTTCGGCGTTCACCGCCTCGGTGGCGACGCCGATGGTGCGGACGAACTGGAAGTTGAAGCCGCGCAGGAAGCCACGGGCGCGGTCTGTCTCGTAGAATTCCTGGCTCCAGAGGCACAGCGGCGGGCCGCGATGCCCGTCCATCGGTTCGTCGACATAGCCGGCGACCTGCGCCCAGGGATGGAACATCAGGTTCTTGCCCACCAGGCCGCTGGAATTGGCCAGGCCGTTCGGGAAACGCGCGGAGGCGGAATTGAGCAGCAGGCGCGCGGTGCCGACCCCATTGGCGGCGAGGATGACGACCTCGGCCGGCTGGAATTGTTCCTTCCCGTCGGCGTCGTAATAGATCACGCCGGTCGCCATGCCGTCGGGGCCGGTGACGATTTCCCGCACGCGGCAGTTGGTGCGCAGTTCCACGCCGGCGCGGATGGCATGCGGCCAGTAGGTGATATCGGTGCTGGCCTTGGCCCCTTGCGCGCAGGCCGGCGTGCAATGGCCCAGGTTGATGCAGGGCGAGCGCCCGTCATACTCGGTGGTGGCGACCGCGCTGTCGGACGGCCACCAGTGCCAGCCGAGACCGTTCATCGTCTTGCCGATCTTGGCACCGGATTTGCCCAAAGGCAGTGGCGGCATCGGCGGGGAGTGCGCCGGATAGGCGGGATCGCCGGCCAGCCCGGAAACGCCCGTCATGCGGTCGTTTTCTGCAAAGAATGGATCCAGTGTGGCGTAGTCGATCGGCCAGTCATCGGCCACGCCGTCCAGGGATCGGACCTTAAAGTCGGACGGGTGCATCCGCGGATAATGCGCCGTGTACATCACGGTCGAGCCACCGACCGCGTTGAAATTCACCACCTTGATCGGCGAATCGTCGTCGTTGATCGGGTAGTCGCTCGCACGCTGGCGGACATTCGGGCTGGTTGCGTAGTCGCTGAACACCCGCGCCTCGTAATCGCGCCCATTGGTCGGGTAGTCGGACTGCTTCATCCAGTCGCCCTGTTCCAGGCACAGGATGCGCATCTTCGTTTCGGCCAGGCTCCAGGCCACCGCGGCCCCTGACGCGCCGGAGCCGATGATCAGAACGTCGACCTTATCCTTCATGCTTCGTTCCTTGCGACCAGGAATTGCTTGTTGACGCAGTTTTCCAGCCGCCCGTCACGCAGGAAGCCCGCCGCGGTGCGGGACGCGAAGGTTCGATTGTCGCGCATGCTTTCAGGTGTGTAGAAGGCCGAGTGCGGCGTCACGAGCAGCCGGTGGCGGATCCAGTCCTCGTTCTTTTGCCAGGCGGCGATCAGGCGCGATTGCGGATTGGCAGGCTCCTGCGGCAGCACGTCCAGACCGGCCGCGAGCACCGTGCCGTCCTTCATCGAGTCATACAGCGCGTCGATATCGACGATCGGCCCGCGGGCGGTGTTGATCAGGATCATGCCCTTCTTGGCGGCGGCAAAGGCCTCGGCGCCGATGAGGTTGCGGGTCTCCGTGGTCAACGGCGCATGGATGCTGACGAAATCGCATTGTCCCATCAATTCGGCCAGGCTGTCGGCGCGACGCACGCCGATCGCGAACTGATAGCCGTTCGGCTGGTAGGGATCGTAGAACACGACATCCATGTCGAAGGCCTTGGCACGCCGAGCGGCGGCGGTGCCGATGCGGCCCATGCCGACGACGCCGTAGGTGCAGACCGACAGGCGGCGGCCGAACGGATTATGCGCCGGGCGCCAATTGGCCTTCAGATCGCTCCGGAGTTCCTGGTCGTGATAGGCCGTGCTCTTGGCGAGCGTCATCATCAGCGCGATCGCGTGATCGGCGACCTCCCGCGTGCCGTAATCGGGGGTGTTGCAGACGGCGATGCCCATCTTGCCGAAACGCTCGATATCGACGTCGTCGTAGCCGACGCCGTATTTCACGAAGATGCGGCATTTTTTCAGCTTGTCGATGTATTGCGGCGGCGGGCAGGACCCGACGATCGCGTCCGCGCTGGCCCATTGTTCGTCGGTGACGGCGGCGAAACCGGAACAGAAATCGGTTTCGAAGCCCGAGCCGACTGCCTCGCGGGACATCTGATGGAATTCGGCCGGAAGGTTCGGCCACAGAATGCGCATTGTCATGGCGTTTCCCCATTGATGGATGTTGTCCGCCATAGTGCCATGATCTCGCGCGATTGGACACATCCGGCGGACCGGTTCCGGCCTGGCCGGCATCGGGGCAGAGGCGGCTGGCAGGCTCGCAACTGGCAACCTGTTGACGTGCGGTTGCGAACGCGACCCGGATCGCCATGTGTATGCGAGGATTGATGCCGGCCGAATACCACCGTCCGCGCCAATGACCGACGCCGTGCCCTCACCGTCATTGCCGGACTTCATCCGGCAACCCGCGCTCCAGCGGCGGGGGGTGGGTTGCCGAGTCGAGCCCGGCAATGACGGTGGGGGGAGGGGGCGCATCGGTCAAAGGTCAAGGCCGTTGGTACTACCCGTCAGGTCGATCGTCATTGCTGGAATTCCGGGAGGCATCCGACCAGGGCGCCATTCTGTGTTTCAACGAAAAATTCGATCATTATGACGAATTTAATTGATTGGACGACCGATCTGGCCGGCGCTATTGCCCGACCCAGAGTTGAACGACTGAGACCAGGATTGGAGAAGACCATGAGCACCGAAGGCAAATGCCCGATGAGTGGCAAGGTTACCCGCGACGCCGTTGTCCGGAGCATGTCGAACCAGCTTTGGTGGCCGAACCGGCTGGATCTGTCGGTTCTCCACCAGAATTCGCCGACGGCAGATCCCATGGGAACGGATTTCGACTATGCGGAGGCGTTCAAGAGCCTCGATCTGGCGGCGGTGAAAGCGGACATTTTCACGCTGATGACCAGCTCGCAGGATTGGTGGCCGGCCGATTACGGCCATTACGGTCCGCTGTTCATCCGGATGGCCTGGCACAGCGCGGGCACCTACCGGATTGGCGACGGTCGAGGTGGCGCCGGCGCGGGCTCACAGCGCTTCGCACCGCTGAATAGCTGGCCCGACAATGCCAACCTCGACAAGGCCCGCCTGTTGCTTTGGCCGATCAAGCAGAAATACGGTCGCAAGCTGTCCTGGGCCGACCTGATGATTCTGACCGGCAACTGCGCGCTGGAGTCGATGGGCTTCAAGACCGCTGGTTTCGGCGGCGGGCGCGTGGATGTGTGGGAACCGCAGGACGATATCTACTGGGGTTCCGAAGGCAAGTGGCTGGCGGATGAGCGCTACAGCGGCGACCGGGACCTGGAAAATCCGCTCGCCGCCGTCCAGATGGGCCTGATCTACGTCAATCCGGAGGGGCCGAACGGCAAGCCCGATCCGCTCGCCGCGGCACGGGACATTCGCGAAACCTTCGCGCGCATGGCGATGAACGATGAGGAAACGGTCGCGCTGATCGCCGGCGGGCACACCTTCGGAAAAACCCATGGGGCGGCCGACCCGGTCCAATATGTCGGTCCGGAACCCGAAGGCGCGCCCATCGACCAACAGGGTCTCGGCTGGAAGAACAGCTTCGGCACCGGCAAGGGCGGCGATGCGATCACCAGCGGGCTCGAAGGCGCCTGGACCAAGAACCCGGTGCAGTGGGACAATGGCTTTTTCGACAACCTGTTCGGCTATGAGTGGGTGCTGACCAAGAGCCCCGCGGGCGCCCATCAATGGACCCCGACCGACCCATCGGCCGCGAATACCGTGCCGGATGCGCACGACCCGACCAAACGGCACGCGCCGATAATGCTGACAACGGACCTCGCGCTGCGGATGGACCCGATCTACGAGCCGATTTCCCGGCACTTCCATGCGAACCCGGATCAGCTCGCCAAGGCCTTCTCCGAGGCATGGTACAAGCTGACCCACCGCGACATGGGCCCGCATGTGCGCCTGCTTGGCCCGGACGTCCCAGCCGAACCGCGCCTGTGGCAGGACCCGATTCCCGACGTCGATCACACACCGATCGATGATGCGGACATCGCCATGCTCAAGGCGCGGATCATCGGTTCGGGGCTGTCGATCCGACGGCTGGTGGCCACCGCCTGGGCGTCGGCGTCGACGTTCCGGGGCTCCGACAAGCGTGGTGGGGCCAACGGGGCGCGTATCCGGCTTGCTCCGCAGAAGGATTGGGCGGTCAACGAACCGGAACAGCTCGCGCTTGCGTTGGTGAAGCTGGAGGCGATCCAGACGTCGTTCAACGCAGAGCAGTCGGGCGGCAAAAAAGTTTCGCTCGCCGACCTTATTGTTCTGGGTGGCTGTGCCGCGGTCGAGCAGGCCGCGCGGAAGGCCGGCCGCACGGTGCTTGTGCCGTTCACGCCGGGTCGCACCGATGCGTCACAAGAACAGACCGATGCCGATTCCTTCGCCGTTCTGGAGCCCAAGGTCGATGGTTTCCGCAACTATATCAGTGGCACCCCACGCCAATCGGCCGAGGAACTGCTGGTCGATCGGGCGCAACTGCTGACCTTGACGGCGCCCGAGATGACCGTCCTGATCGGTGGCCTGCGTGTGCTGGGCGCGAATGTCGGGCAATCCGACCTGGGCGTCTTCACCGACCGGCCGGAGACGTTGACCAACGACTTCTGCGTGAACCTGCTGAAGGCCAGCACGAGCATGCGATGGGAGGCGTCATCCGAAGCCGCCGGCGTTTTCGTGGCGCACGATCGTGCGAGCGGTGAGAAGAAGTGGGCCGCCAGCCGGGTCGATCTGATCTTCGGTTCGAACTCTCAGTTGCGTGCCCTCGTGGAAGCCTACGCGACCGATGACGCGCAGGCGGCCTTCGTGGACGCGTTCGTGGCGGCTTGGAGCAAGGTGATGAACCTCGATCGCTTCGACCTCGCCTGATCCGCTGGGACAGGTCTCCGGCAGTCAGTGCCGGGGACCTGTGCCGGCCCGCGCGTTCGACATGGACGCCCCTCCTTCGCCGAACAGGCCATCGAACTGTCATCCCACCGTCGCAAAATTCGCGGTAACTGACCGGACGCGAAGCAAGGGGGTAAAGATGACAACGGATACGGGTCACAACGATTCGAAGTCGTGGCTTGATCTCGAACTCGAGGACGATTTCGACGAGGAGCTGGAACACGAGATCGACGACAACCGTATTCCGGCCGCCTTGCGCGAACTCCTCCAGGCTCGCAAGAAAAGCGCGATCGATCGTGGCACCTATTTCCGC
>CALQHT020000292.1 GCA_943330455.2 Nitrosovibrio sp. Nv4
GGCCCCTACACGGACGGTGATAGGTCCGTGTAGGGGCCTATCCATAAACGCACCAATGATCCGGGTTCCAAAGGCCGCGCCTTTGGCGGGTCCAGGGCAGAGCCCTGGTCGGGGTCCGGGGCGGAAGCCCCGCGGATGCGTTTTCTCCCCACCCCGCCGAAAATAGCCATTCTCCACCCCGATTAAGCCATTTGCGCCAACAGTTTCTTTTTAAGGGGCTATATATTGCATGTAATAGAAAAATTACCTCCTATGGCAGGCGAATCAAACCGCCGAGAGGTTTTCCTCCCATGCTGCCGGCCAGGCTTATCCCCCCATCCTTCGACCCGGGCACCGTCTGGCTGGTCGGCGCCGGCCCGGGCGACCCGGGGCTGCTGACCCTGCATGCCCTGCATGCCCTGACCCAGGCGGACGTGATCCTGCATGACGCACTGGTCGCGCCGGAGATCCTCGATCTCGCCCCCCAAGCCCG
Organism: Nitrosovibrio sp. Nv4; assembly: GCA_943330455.2. GTDB lineage: Bacteria > Pseudomonadota > Alphaproteobacteria > Acetobacterales > Acetobacteraceae > Rhodopila. The sequence continues at coordinate 473 of CALQHT020000292.1, forward strand.
CCTGGAGCAAGTCGGCAAGCGCGCCGGCGGGCAACGGACTCCGCAACTGCGCATCAGCCAGCGCCTGGTGAGCCTGGCCCGCCAGGGCCTCCGCGTGGTGCGCCTGAAAGGGGGCGACCCGCTCGTCTTCGGCCGCGGGGCCGAGGAGGCTTTGGCGCTCGCCGCCGCCGCCATCCCGTTTCGCATTGTCCCCGGCATCAGTGCCGGCATTGGCGGCACGGCTTCCGCCGGCATTCCATTGACGCATCGCCTGCTGGGACGCTCGGTCGCGTTTGCCACCGGCCATGACGCGACCGGGCATCTGGCCGATATCGACTGGGCCGCCTTCTCCCGCGGGGCCGACGTTCTGGTGCTCTACATGGCCAGCCGCCAGCTTCCCGCCATCGCCAGCGCGCTGATCGAGGCGGGACGGGTGCCGGACGACGAGATCGCCCTGATCGCCAATGCGACCACGCATCGCCAGACCATTCGCACTCTGACCTTGCAGCAGGCCGCCAATACGCCCGACCCCAACCGTGTGGGTGATCCAGTCCTGATCGTGATCGGCCCCGTCGTCGCGCTGCGCCGTCTGATCGCGGACTGGCAGCAGATCGCCCCCATGACCGTCCAGCCGATGACAATCGAACCCAAGACCCTGGCCACCGCGCACCCCGCATTGGCCCACCCCCTGGCCCCCGCCCAGACCGTTTCGGTCGCGGGCTGAAGGAGCACCCATGCCCACTTCTCCCCAATTGCCGCGATCCGCGCCGTTCGCCGAGGACCAGATCGCCGCCCTGAACAGCGTTTTCTCCGTCACCACCGCCGAACAGCGCGCCTGGCTGTCGGGCTTCCTGGCCGGGATGCAGGCCGCGAACGCGCCCCAGGGCGTCGCCGCATCCCCCGCCGCGCCGCCCGCCCGCAAGGTGCCCCTGACCATCCTGTTCGGCACCGAATCCGGCAACGGCGAGGCGCTCGCCATGCAAGCCCGCAAGGTCGCCGCGAAGCTCGGCTTTGCCGCCAAGCTGGTGGACATGGCCGATATCACCCCAACCCAGGCAGCCGAGGCCCGCAACCTTCTGGTCATCGCCAGCACCTGGGGGGAAGGCGATCCGCCCCAGCGCGCCGTCGATTTCCACGAGGCGCTGATGGCCGACGGCGCGCCCTCCTTCGAGAAGACCCGCTTCGGTGTCCTGGCCCTCGGTGATCGCGCCTATGCCCAGTTCTGCGAGATCGGCCGCCAGATGGACGAACGCCTGGCCGCCCTGGGTGGCACGCGCATCGCCGACCGGGTCGACTGCGACCTGGACTACGAGGCGCCGGCCGGAACCTGGATCGACGCGATCCTGGGGAAACTGAACGCCGAGACCACCGCCGACGAGGCGGTGACGGACGAAGGCGCCTCCATAATCCATGTCGATTTTGCGCGGCCTGTCGCCGACGGGTTCACCCGCGCAAAGCCGTTCCAGGCGGAGATCACCGCTCATGTGCGCCTGACCGGCAGTCGCTCCACCTCCGACACGCATCACCTGGAACTGTCGCTGGAAGGCTCCGGGATCGAATATGAACCCGGCGACGCGCTGGGCGTGGTCCCGCACAACGACCCGGCGCTGGCCGACGCGATCCTGGGTGCCGCCGGTCTGGCGGGCGATACCGCGCTGCGGTCCTCGCTGGTGGAGCGGCTGGATATCACCACCCTGACCCGCAAGCAGATCGAGGATTTTTGCCAGTTGACCGGCGCCCGGGTGCCGGAGGCCGGCTGGGAAACCGGGCGGCAGGTGATCGACCTGCTGGATGCGGCGGCCCAGCGTTTGACCGGCGCGCAACTGACCGGGCTGCTGCGCCCGTTGCCGCCGCGCTATTACTCGATTGCCTCCAGCCGCAAATCGGTGGGCGAGGAAGCCCATCTCCTGGTCGCCGGCCTGCGCTACACCAGCCATGGGCGGGATCGGGCGGGGGTGGCCTCGATCGACATGACGGCGCGCCATCGCGCGGGTGATCGGCTCAACGTGTTCCTGCGCCCGAACACGCATTTCCGCCTGCCCGCCGATCCGAACCGCGCCGTCATCATGATCGGGCCTGGCACCGGCGTGGCCCCGTTCCGCGGCTTCCTGCAGGAGCGGGAGGCAGTGGGCGCCGCCGGGAAGAACTGGCTGGTGTTTGGGCATCGCAACTATCTGCACGACTTCCTGTACCAGTTGGAATGGCAGGACTGGCTGAAAGACGGGCGGCTGAACCGGCTGGACGTCGCGTTTTCTCGCGATCAACCCGCCAAGCGCTACGTGCAGCACGCGCTGTGGGAGTCTCGCCACGATCTCTATGCCTGGTTGAAGGACGGCGCCGCGCTTTATGTCTGCGGCGACATGAACGCGATGGCGAAGGACGTGCACGCCACCTTGCTGCGGATCATCGCCGATCAGGGCAATTTCGATGAGGCGGCGGCGAAGGCCGAACTCGACGCGATCCGTCGCGACGGTCGCTATCTGCGCGACGTTTACTGAGGATACGGATGATGGACGGCACGACGGCACCGCTCTCCGCCAACGAGCATATCAAGCAGAACAGCAATTTTCTCCGTGGCACCATCGCCGATGGGCTGACGCGGGTGGAAACCGGCGCGATCGCCGATGACGACCAACAACTGACGAAATTCCACGGCATCTACTTGCAGGACGACCGCGACCTGCGCGCCGAACGCGGCAAGCAGAAGATGGAGAAAGCCTTCATCTTCATGGCCCGCATGCGCATTCCCGCGGGTATCCTGACACCGGCGCAGTATCTGGCGGCGGAGCAGGTGGCATTGGATCGCGGCAATGGGACCCTGCGCCTGACCACCCGCCAGACCATCCAGTTCCACGGCATCATCAAGAGCAACCTGCGTCCCGCGATCCAGGAGATGCATGAAGCAATGCTGGACAGCATCGCCGCCTGCGGGGACGTCAATCGCAACGTCATCGCCTCGGTCACACCCTGGCGGCGCAATGGCCATGACGCGGTGACGCAACTGGCCGAGGACATCGCCACCCATCTGCTGCCGAAATCCAGGGCCTGGCACGAGATCTGGATCGGCGAGGAGCGCGTCGCCGGCGGCGTCGAAGAAGACGAACCCATCTACGGCCGCACCTACCTGCCGCGGAAGTTCAAGATCGGTGTTGCATTGCCCCCCAGCAACGACGTCGACGTCTTCGCCCAGGATCTGAGCTTCATCGCCATCGAGCAACGCGGCCGCGTCATCGGCTACAACGTGGTGGTCGGCGGCGGCATGGGCATGACGCATGGGGAGCCGGAGACCTATCCTCGCAACGGCGACGTCATCGGCTTCTGCAAGGCCGCAGACGCGGTCGATGTCGCCGAGAAAATCGTGACCGTGCAGCGCGACCTCGGGAACAGGTCCAACCGCAAGCAGGCGCGTCTGAAATACACCATCGACCGGATCGGACTGGATGCGTTCGTCGCGGAACTGAATGCCCGCCTGGCCGTGAAGCTGGAACCGGCGCGCCCGTACAGCTTCGCCACTTCGGGAGACACGCCGGGCTGGATGGACGGCGAGAAGGGCATTTGCCACTACGTGCTGCGGGTGGAGAACGGCCGCATCCACGACCTGCCGAACCGGCGGTTGTTGAGCGGTCTGCACGCCATCGCCGCACTCGGGATCGGGCGCTTCATTATCACCGCGAACCAGAACCTGGTGCTGGCCGATATTCCGACCGACCGACGCGCCGAGGTTGCGGCTCTGCTTGCTGAATACGGGCTGGACAGCTCGTTCGGCGGTTTGCGCCGCAATGCGGTTGCCTGCGTGGCGCTGCCGACCTGCGGCCTGGCACTGGCGGAAAGCGAACGTTATTTGCCCGACCTGGTCACCCGGCTGGAAGGCGAGCTTGCCCGCAACGGGCTGGCCGAAACCGACATCACCATCCGCATGACCGGCTGTCCGAACGGCTGCGCGCGTCCCTATATGTCGGAGATCGGGTTGGTCGGCCGATCGCCCGGCCTGTACAACCTGTATCTCGGCGGCGCGCATGATGCGTCCCGGCTGAGCAAGCTGTTCAAGCGCGATGTCGACGACGACGCCATCGTGGCCGCCCTGGCGCCGCTGTTCGCCGCCTATGCGACGGATCGCCAGACCAACGAACATTTCGGCGACTGGGTCATCCGCGCCGGCATCGTCCAGCGTACCGTCACCGGGCTGGACTTCCACGCAAACCTCTCCCCCGAACTGAGGAGCTGATCTTATGCGCGAATCTCTCGTAGCGTCCCCCGCGCGCGCCGACATACCCTGGCTGCCCGGCCTGCTGCATGTCCTGGCGGCGATTTCGCCCCTGCTGGTGTTCGACATCCCGACCTGTCTGGCCGCGGTGGCGATGACCACTCTGGCGAGCTTCGTCGTCTATGTGCCGCTGACGGCGCTGAGCCTGAATGGCGGGCGGCCGATCCCGGCGGACACACAGGCGCCGGAACTGACTCCGGTCGCGCATATCGTGCTGCTGGTCTTGTGGACGGCCACCGTGTGGGGCACCGCGATCCTGATCGGTCTGCGCGGCTGATCCGCCAAAATTGATCGTCGTCAGAGCTGATCCGTCAGATTGGTGCGGTCAAGAAGACTCGAACTTCCACGAGGTTTCCCCCACAAGCACCTCAAGCTTGCGCGTCTACCATTCCGCCATGACCGCACCGTGGTATGACAGGCGGCGGGGTATAGCGGATGAATGACGGCGCTTCAATCACCACAGTCGACATGGGCACCACAATCGACCTGGAATGGCGTATTTCGGAGGGACTGACCGAGTTCCCCGATGCGCTGGCCCTGATGCAGGACCGCGTGCCGGCCATTCGCGCCGGCACCGCGGGGGAAATGGTGTGGCTGGTGGAGCATCCGCCGCTGTACACGGCCGGCACCTCCGCCAGACCCGCCGATCTGACCGATCCGGCCCGGTTTCCCACCTATCACGCCGGGCGGGGAGGTCAGTGGACCTATCACGGTCCCGGGCAGCGCACCGCCTATGTCATGCTGGACCTGACAAGACCGCATGGCAGCGTCCCACCCAACGACATCCGCTGCTATGTGCATGGGTTGGAGGAATGGCTGATCCGTACGTTGCACCGCTTCAACGTGAAGGGAGAACGCCGGGAAGGCCGGGTCGGAATCTGGGTCGCCGACCGCGCTTCCGGCACCGAAGCCAAGATCGGGGCGATCGGCGTGCGGGTCACCCGCTGGGTCAGTTGGCATGGGATCGCGCTGAACGTGGAACCGAATCTGGCGCATTTCACCGGCATCGTGCCCTGCGGCGTCAGCGAGCACGGTGTCACCAGCCTCGCCGCATTGGGCATCCCGGCGACGATGCACGACGTCGATGTCGCGTTGCGGCAGGCCTGGGATGAGGTGTTCGTCGCCGGCACACCGCATTGCCTGACCTGACCGTGGGTGAGCCAGGCATGGATGTGGTGCTGTTCGGCGCCGGCTCCCCCATCGTGGTCGATATCGAGGAAACCTGCCATCGCGCCGGTTGGTCGATCGTCGCTGCCATCCGCAATGTCGACGGCCCCGTTCATACCGGCCCATCCGTCCCGATCCTGACACCGAACAACGATGCCTGGCGCGCGCATCCCGTGCTGGTGCCGTTGTTCCGCCCCGCCAATCGCCTGTCGGCTTGGCAGCAGGCGGTGTCCCTGGGCGCCAAGGATTTCCCTCGCCTGCTGGATCCGACCTCCATCCTGCCCCAGCGCATCGACATCGACGCGGGCGTCTACATCAATGCCGGCTGCGTTCTGGGGGCGGGGTCGCGCATCGGCCGTTTCGCCTTCGTCAACCGGGGCGCCAGCCTGGGCCACCATCTGGACCTGGGGGAATTCGCCTCGGTCGGGCCCGGCGCGGTGATCGCGGGGCAGGTCACGATTGGCCCAAATGCGACGATCGGCGCCGGGGCCGTCATCCTGCCCGGCATCACCGTGGGGGCGGGCGCGCTGGTCGGAGCCGGCTGTGTCATCCGCGCCGATGTCCCGGCCGGTTGCATCGTCCGCGGGACCGATCGGCCGTGACATCCGCCCCCAGGGTCTGGCTGTTCGCGCTCAGTTGGAACGAGTCGCGCGTGCTGCCGTTCTTTTTCCGCCACTACGATGCCTGGGTCGATCGCTACATCATCTACGACGACGGCTCCACCGACGACACGTTGGACCAGCTTCGCCGCCACCCGCGTGTGGAAATCCGCCGCTTCGAGCGCGCGGTACCCAATTCCTTCGTGGAGTCATCCCGGCTTTGGCAGAACCATGTGTGGAAAGAGAGCCGCGGGCAGGCGGATTTCGTCGTGCTGACGGCGATCGACGAACATCTTTACCATCCCGATATCCGCCGCTTCCTCGCGGCCTGCCACGCCGATCGGATCAGCGCGATCCCCGCCCTCGGCTTCAACATGGTGGTCGAGGACTTCCCCGTAGCCGGGACCTGGCTTGCGGAAACCTGCCTGTTTGGCATGCCGCATCACGACATGAACAAATTGTCGTTGTTTGCCCCTGACCGGATCGAGGAGACGAATTTCTCGGCCGGGCGGCATTTCGCCAAACCCACGGGAGCGGTCACGTTTCCGCCGATCGATGAATTGCTGAACCTGCACTACAAGTATCTCGGCCGGGACTACATCCTTGCCCGTCACGCCCTGTTGCGCACGGGTCTCGGCACGCACGACATCGCCGCCGGTCGCGGCGAGCAATATGGCTGGTCGCCGGAGGAGTTGGAGATCGCGTGGCGCGCGCTATCGTCCCACACGATCAATTACCGCGACCCCTCGGTGGGGTTTTCCACCCATCTGGAGCGGTGGTGGCGTGGCAAGCGGCTGCGCGGCGCCCTGCCGCCTACCAGCTAACCGGTTCGCGAGTCACTTTGACCGTGCCGTTGCCGGACAGTCGCACCACGTTGACTGTTTTCGCCAGATCGGGCGAACCGGAATAGAACGCCGGCACCTGGCCCGTGCCCACCTGAACGGCGCGGTTCCAATGCCCCAAGGCGAGATAATCGGCGCCGGTGGCATCGATCTCGGCATCGCTGATCAGCCAGGAGGGGCGCAATGGCGGCACACCATCTTCCTCGTAATGCCCGTGCGCCAGACAGATCTGCCAGCGGGAACTGCGGGGCCTTGGCGTGCGCAGCGGCACCATGTTGGAATAGTCGATATGCGCGTGCCCCCAGAATTCCAGGTCATGGTCCGGGAAATGCACGGCCTGCTCGTGGGTGACGCCGATGATGTGGACATGCGGGATGTCGCCGAAGCCACCACGCAGATAGACGGAGTCCGGAGTCACCGGATCGTGGTTGCCGGGCAGGATCAGCACATGCCGACCGGCATCGGACAGGAGTTGCGCCGAGCGCTGGAGGATGGCGTTGGATTGGCGGTTGTTGTCGAAGACGTCGCCGACCAGCAGCACGAAATGTGCGTCATGCGCCTTGGCGGCTTCCAGTACCACGCGCAGACCGGTGGTGCCGTCGTCGCCATAGGTGGCCTCGGTGGGGTCGTCGTCGACGTGCAGGTCGGAGCTGTGCACAAGCACGATGTCGTCGTGGCGGTTGGTCACGGTGCGGGCGTTCCTGGGCAATGTGGGTGACACAGCATGCCGTGGTTGGCGGGACAGTCAACCTTTTGGGTGTGGGGAAGGGCGGAGCTTCCGCCCCGGAGCCCGACCAGGGCTCTGCCCCCATGGCCCCTTGCGACCCGCCAAGGGCGACGGCCCTTGGAACCCGGACCATTGTCGCTTGAATTTCCGGGGCCTACCCGGACCTATTAACGTCCGGGTAGGCCCC
>CALQHT020000293.1 GCA_943330455.2 Nitrosovibrio sp. Nv4
AGGGAACGCGTTTGAGAAGGCTGTGTATGACTGTATTCCTGTGCGGTTCCATGTGATTCGACCCTGTCCCGATTCGCGGTGTTGCGATGGGTTCGAGTCGAATCCATAAATATGGAAAGTACAAGTTATTTAAACCGGACAGCCGTGGATCAAGTCCGGCAATGACAGTGAGAGGAGGCAATCCGTTAATGCTTATGCGACGCGCAACAATAACCGTCCCGGTCAGCGCGTGGCCTGCGCAAACCATCATGGTGGGCGCAGGCCCACCATCCGCGCCTTCCATTATCGCGGCCGGGGCAAGCCGTGGATGCCGGCCTGCGCCGCCATGACGGGGAGGCGCCGGTCGAGGAGTCGCTCGTTCCGTCGGCTGGAATAAGTCGACAATATTCTTGGCCCCTCCCACTCAGGCAAAAGCCGGCTCCTCCACCGCAATGCAGGCGGCCATACGGCCTGGCTCCGGGAAGCGTTCGGCCGGGATTGCCGTGCGGCAGCCATCGCGACGGCGGGAACAGCGAGGGGCGAAGGCACAACCGGTGGGCAGGCGGCGCATGTCCGGCGGGCTGCCGGGAATCGCGTCGATGTCCTGGTCGCGAGGCTGGCCGTGCACGGTCGAAGACAGCAATCCTGCCGTATAAGGATGCAGCGGATCGGCCATGATGCGTCCGACCGGCCCGCTCTCGATGATCCGTCCGGCGTACATCACGGCGACGGTGTCGGCGATTTCGGCGGCCACGCCCAGATCGTGGGTGACGAAGATCATCCCCATCCCAAGCTCTCGCTGGATTTTCCGCAGCAGGATCAGCACCTGGATCTGCACCGTCGCATCCAGCGCGGTCGTCGGCTCATCGGCCAGCAGCAGTTTCGGGTCGCAGGACAGCGCCATCGCGATCATCGCGCGCTGACGCAAACCCCCTGACAGTTCATGCGGATACGCGTCCAGTCGCCGTTCGGCCGACGGAATACGAACCAGGTTGAGCAGTTCCAGCGCCCGCGCCCGGGCCTGCGCATGACTGGCGCCGGTGTGGCGGCGGATCGTCTCGCCGATCTGTTGGCCGACGGTATAGACCGGGTCCAGCGCGGTCATCGGTTCCTGAAAGATCATGGAAACGGCGCCGCCGCGCAGGTCGCGAAGAGCCTTGCCCTTCAGCGCCAGGACATCCTGGCCGGCGGCCCGAACCGTGCCCTCGATCTTCGCCTGAGGGGGCAGCAGGCGCATCAGGGCACGCAACGTCACGCTCTTGCCGGACCCGGATTCGCCCAGGATGCACAAGACTTCGCCGGGATTGACCGTGAAGCTGACACCATTCACGGCATGGACGGTGTTTTCTCGGCCGACAAAACTGACCCGCAGGTCCCGCACTTCGGCCAATGGTTCGGTATTCGGCATGTCAGGCGCTCCCGGCGGTGGCGAGGCTATGGCCGGACGCGCGATCCAGCATGTGGCAGGCCGCGACGTGACTGGTGTCGCCGTTGATGGTGGCCAACCCTGGGGACGTGACCTCGCAGACCGCTTCGGCGAATGTGCAACGGGTGCGGAAACGGCAGCCGGAGGGTGGGTCGATCGGGTTTGGGGGATCGCCGGTGATCGGCGGCTCCTCCATCCGACGCGCCGGATCCATCGATGGCTGCGATGCCAGCAAGGCCCTTGTATAGGGGTGCTGGGGGGCCACGAAGATCTTCTCCGACGGGCCCAGTTCCACCACCCGGCCCAAATACATGACCAGCACGCGGTCCGAGATGTAACGCACCACCATAAGGTCATGGCTGATGAAGACATAGGTCAGGTTGAACTGCCGCTTCAGCGCGCGCAGCAGGTTCAGCACCTGGGCCTCCACGGATTTGTCCAGCGCGGAGACCGGCTCATCCAGGATGACCATGCGGGGATTGGTGGCCAGGGCCCGGGCGATATTGACCCGCTGCTTCTGGCCGCCGGATAATTCATGCGGATAGCGGGGGCCGAACTGGTCGGGGTTCAGACCGACCTTGGTCAGCATGTCGCGCGCGATCTCCCGCGCCTGGAGCTTGGGCGTGTCCTGCACGAAGGGGCCGAATGCCACGGAATCGCGTACCGGCATGCGGGGGTTCAGGGACGAGTAGGAATCCTGGAACACCATCTGCACCTGTCGCCGCAGGGCGGACACCGTGATGCCCCGGGGCGCGTCGACCTGGTCGCCGTCGAACACCAGTTCGCCGGAATCCGGGCGGATCAGGTGCAGCAACAGGCGGGCGAGGGTGGACTTCCCGCAGCCGGACTCGCCGACGATGCCAAGGGTCTCGCCCTTCTGCACTTCGAAGGACACGCCATCCACGGCCTGCACGGACTTGCCGCCGGTGCCCTTCACCGGGAAATGCTTCAGCAGATCGCGCACGATCAGAAGTGGCTGCTGGGCGCCGCCGCGATCGCGCGGGTCCAGTTCCACGGTGGCGGAGGCCGCCGCCAGGTCGGTCGCGGCCTCCATCTGGGAGTCGAGCATGGTGTTCACATCCGTACGTCCATGGCCGCGCGCAATCCGTCGCTGACCAGGTTGAAGCAGATCGAGGTGACGAAAATCGCCACTCCCGGCAGGGCACAAACGAAGGGCACGACATAGATCGACTGGCGCAGCGTGCTCAGCATCAGGCCCCAGTCCGCGGTCGGCGGCCGGACGCCCAGGCCCAGAAAGGACAGGCCGGAGGCGAGCAGGATGCTGACCGAAACCAGCGACGAGGCGTAAATGAACACCGGTCCCAGCACGTTCCCGAGCACATGATGCCGCACGATGACGAATGTGCCGGCGCCGGTCGCGCGCGCCGCTTCGATGAAGTCCAGCGACCGGACCTGGGTCGTCGCGGTTTCCGCAACCCGGCACATGGGCGGAATGAACACCAGGGTCAGGGCCAGCATGCCGTTCATCATGCCGCCACCCATGGCGCCGGAAATGGCCACCGCAAGCAGCACGGACGGGAACGCATAGAACACGTCCATGGTCCGCATGATCCCGGTGTTCACTCGCCCGCCCATGAAGCCGGCCATCACGCCCAGCATCCCGCCAATACAGGTGGCGAAGATAACCGGAACGATCCCCATCAGCAGCGACACGCGTCCGCCATACAGCAGCCGGGTGAGCATATCCCGGCCCAACTCATCGGTGCCCAAGGTGTGGTTGCGCCAGCCAATAGGCTTCAATCGACCGATGATCGATTCCTTGTAAGGGTCGAACGGCGCCAGCAACGGCGCGAATACCGCTGCCAGGACGATCAGAAGGACGATAGAGCCGAAGAAGAGCGTCATCTTGTCATGGCGCAGCCGGTAGCCAACGGATTGCCAATAGCTGCGGATCCGGGTCTCGGGAGCGGCCTGATCCTCGAACGTTTCGGGGGAAGCAGGCAGAGTCGCGGTTTGAGACATTGTATGAACCTTTCCGTCAGCCACGTCGGATGCGCGGATCGATCATCGACTGAAGCAGGTCGATGATCAGGTTGGTCATCACGAAAGCGATCGCCAGGGTCAGGATGGTGCCCTGCAGGACCGGGACATCGCGATTGATGATGGCCTTGCTCAGCAGGAAGCCGCTGCCGGGCCAGGTGAACACGGTTTCCACCAGGATGGACCCGCCCAGCAGATAGCCGAACTGCAGCCCCATGACCGCCAGCACGCCGGGCAGGGCGTTCTTGATCACGTGGCGGATGACCGCGAACTCCGACAGGCCCTTGGCGCGCAGGGTCTGCACGAAATCCTGGTTGCGCATTTCGGCGATGGCGGCACGGGTGGTGCGGGAGATGATGCCAATCGGGATCATCGACAATGTAATGACCGGCAGCACCAGGAACTGGGTGTCGCTCCAGCGCCAGATGCTGAATTCGGCCGACCCTTTCGGACCCATGCCCGTGGCGGGCAGCCAGGACAGTTCCACCGCGAATATGATGACCATGACGATGGCCAGCCAGTAGTTGGGCAGGCTGACGCCGAACACCGCGGTGCCGGTGACGCCCCGATCGATCCACTTGCCGGGGAAGCACCCGGCAAGCAGACCCATCAGGAAGCCGATGGTAAAGGCCGTGGGAATGGCGAACATCGCCAGCATGCCCGTATTGGACAGTGCCATGATGATCTCATCCAGCACGGGCCGGCGTGTCGCGATAGACATCCCGAAATCGCCGGTCACCACCTTGCCGAGCCAGATAAGGAACTGGATAGGCAGGGGTTTGTCGAAGCCATAGGCTTTCTTGACGATCTCGATCGTTTCCGCCGTGGCATCGGGTGGCAGAACCGTCTGCAAAGGATCGCCGGGTGCGAGATAGACCAGGGAGAAGCACACCACGCTCACGCCAAAGGCAATGGGGATGGCGTAAAGGATCCGCTGCAGGATGTATCGGGACATGCCTTGTCTCCGTTACGGCGCGACAGTTACGGGGGTGAGGTCCTGGAACCAGCTTTGTGCCTGCACGAACCCCTTGACCTTGGGCGACATGGCCCGCGGGTTGATGTCGTGGGCGACGAAGATCAGGGTCGCGTCCTCGTTCATCATCTCGTTCATCTTGGTCAGCAGGACATTGCGCTTGGCCGTGTCGAACTCACCCATGACCTCGCCGATCAACTTGTCCATCTCCGGCGTCTTGTAGTGTCCCCAGTTCGCACCCTTTGGCGCTGCCGCCGCGCTCCACACATGTCGCACCAGCGCATTAAACGGATCCTGAGCCGCTCGGCTGACGTTAATGCCATGAATTTCCGGGAATTTTTCAACGCCGGCACGAGTGATGTCGAGCAGCGCGTTCCAGTCCATGGTCTGCAACGTGACCTGGAATCCGGCGGCTTCCATGTTGGATTTCACCAGTTCGTTCATCGGCAGCGGCTGCATCTGGCCGGAACCGGACGTCGAGATCGCGAACGTCACCTTGCAGGGCAAGCAACCGGCTTCCTTCAGCAGGGCCTTCGCCTTTTCGAGATCGTAGCCATAGATGCGAGGCTTGCCGTAATACGGCGTGGACGGAGGCACCGTGGAATTGCCCTCCAGCATCAACCCATTCAGCATCTCCTTCATGTCGGACCGGTTCAGCGCATAGTTCGCCGCCTGGCGCACGCGCTTGTCGGTGAACGGACCCTTCACGAAATTCAACTGATAGGTCCAGTTGTGCGGATACGGGTTGGTCACGATCGTCATGCCGGACGACTTCAGGCGCGCGACCGCGTCAGGGGACGGAGCCTCGATCCAGTTGACCTGGCCGGACAGCAAGGCCGCGGTGCGGGTTGACGCTTCCGGCATCGGCACCAGAACCAGACGATCTTGCTTCGGAATGCGCTTGGTGTCCCAGTATTCCTTGTTCGGAACCATTTCCATCCGCTGATGCGGCGTCGCCTTCTCGAAACGGTATGGCCCCGTTCCAGACGGCTTATTGGCGAAATCCGTCCAGTTGTATTTCACCTCCTGGGCGCGACAGCGGCTGACCATCATCACGTAGCTCATGTTGAACTGGAACAGCGAGTCTATTGTCTTGGTTTCCATCGCCACTGTCAGGTCGTCGATCTTTTCGACGCTGGCGAAGTTGGTCAGATAGGCACGGGCCTGGGCGAACTGGTTCGGATCGAACTCAGGCGCCTTGTCGTTGGTGGATCGGCTCATGTTCCACACCACGTCATCGGCATTGAACGGGCAGCCATCGTGCCACTTCACGCCCGGACGCAGCTTGAAGATCCAGCGCTTGGGGTTGTTGGGATCGATGTTCCATTCGGTGGCGAGGCCCGGGCGCAGTTCGGCCGCCTTGGTGCCCTGCGACAGGTCCCAACCGATCAGCGTGTCATAGAGATTGTAACCGACGAAGCGGTACCCCTCGAACCCCTGATCGGGATTGCCCGTCGTGATCGGCAAGTCACCGGCGGTCATGCCGATAACCAGGGTGCCGCCGCCCTGGGCATTGGCCCCTTGGGCGTTGGCCAGCAGTGCCAGACCGGCCGCAACGGCCGCGGTAGCGCCGAACCGCATTGAATTCGATTTCGTCATTTGATGCCTCACGCGAAGTCTCCGGCCGCTCTTGGTTCCACGCGCCGCTGGCGGCGATACGGCGCGGGTTACGGGGATTAAGGGTGGATCAGGGGGCGACGCTGATGGTGGTCAGGTCCTGGAACCAGCTTTGCGCCTGCACGAAGCCCTGCACCTTGGGCGACATGGCCCGCGGGTTCAGGTCATGGACCACGAAGATCATCATCGCTTCCCGGCCGAGCAGCTCGTGGAGTTGGATTAGGAGGGCCAATTGTTTGGCCGGGTCGAATTCGTTGAAGATCTTCTGGACCAGTATTTCGCCATCAGGGTGAGCGTAGTGACCCCAATTGGGACCCGCCGGCGCCCAGTACAGCTTTGACGCCTGCTTGATGATCGCGTTGACCGGGTCGAGCAGCCCGCGCGAGAAATTCAAGCCGTCATAGTTGGGAAATTTCTCGACGCCGGCCCGATACACGTCCAGCAGCGCATTCCAGTCCATGGTCTGGATCGTTACGTCAAAGCCGGCGGCGTCCATTTGGGCCTTGACCAACTCGTTCATCGGCAAAGGCTGCATCTGGCCGGAGCCGGAGGTCGAAATGCCGAAGGTCACCTTGCAGGGCAGGCACCCGGCTTCCTTCAACAACGCGCGCGCCTTGACCGGATCGAACGCATATTTCGGCGGATTACCGTAATAGGCGACGGTCGGCGGAACGATCGCGTGATCCTCCATGGCCGTCCCGCCCAGCATCTCCACCATGTCGGCACGGTTGATCGCGAGGTTGGCGGCCTGGCGGACCCGCAGATCGGTGAATGGCCCGCGCTTGTGGTTCAGCATGTAGGGCCAATGATGCGGGTAGACATTCGTCACGATCTTCATCCCGGCACTCTTCAGCCGAGGGATTGCGTCAGGCGACGGGGCTTCGATCCAGTTGACCTGACCGGACAGCAGGGCGGCGGTGCGAGTCGACGCCTCCGGCATCGGGATCAGCACCAGCCGGTCCTGCTTCGGGATGCGATCCTTGTTCCAATAGTCGGTGTTCGGGACCAGTTCCAGCCGCTGATTCGGCACCATCTTGTCGAACTTGTAAGGACCGGTGCCGGACGGCTGCATCGCATAGGCGGCCCAGTCGCCGTTCAATGCCTTCAGGCGGCACTGGCTGACCATCAGCACGTAGCTGAGGCTGTAGGGGAAAAGCGATTCGACGAAATTGGTCTCAAACGCGACCGTCATGTCGTCGACCTTCTCGACCGACTTCACGTTGGTCAGGAAGCTTCTTGTGTAGGCAAATTGCTGAGCGAAGAAGTTGGGCGACTTCTGGTCCATGCGGAACTGGAAGTTCCAGACCACGTCGTCGGCGCTGAAGGCGCACCCGTCGTGGTATTTGACGCCGGGCCGCAGCTTCACGATCCAGCGGTTGGGGTTGGCGGGGTCGATCTGCCACCCGGTGGCCAATCCCGGCAGGATGTCGGATGGTTTGTCGGATTTCGACAGATCCCAGAGCGCCAGGGAGTCGTAAAGATTATAGCCTACGAAGCGGTACCCCTCGAACCCCTGGTCCGGGTTGCCGGTGGTGACCGGGATGTTACCCGCGGTCATCCCGACGACCAAGGTGCCGGCGGCCTGGACCGTCGCCGGACAGGCGGTGGCGAGCGCAAGCGCAACCAAGCCGGCACGAAATGACCCTTTCAGATGGGGATAGGTACGCAACAGCGGCCTCCTTGCGGCAAAGCAGATCGACATGGTGCGGTGCAACATGCGTGCCAAAACAGGGGGCGGAAGAACGCAAATCAGGCATGCGTTTGTGGCTAATAAATATGCATAATGTCCTTGGGCGCCATTTATGAGCAAAATTCGGGCGAATCAGGAGGCCCTATGCGTGATTGCTGGAATATGCAGCGCGGCATTAGGCAAGGGCGGTTCGCGCCGGGGCTCCGTTCAGCGTCATGGTGCCAACCTCGTCGATCGCGCGGACGGTCGTCCCCCGATGGCCCCCGTGGACCCAGGGTCATGTTTCGGTCCGGAGACGCGGATCAACCGCCCCAACCATTGACCGATGCGCCCGGACGGCACCGTGGAAGTTGGTGAAATTGGCGTGGCGGGCGCGGATATGCTTCGCTATCCATCAACGCAATAGGCTCTTATAGCGTTTTCTGTTGGTATGGCCCCAGACCGATGGCTCCGAGGATCATGGCGGCCGAACTCGCGGTCTGACCCATCGCTTCCAAGGTCCGGCGCCATCCGAGATAGTTCGGGAGGTTTTTTGTGGCGACCCCATGG
>CALQHT020000294.1 GCA_943330455.2 Nitrosovibrio sp. Nv4
ATTCATCGATAGACGGCGGCATCAGGAAGCCGGTTAGGCGATCGGTGGGGCGGAAGTTGCTCATTGGCGGCATCCGGGGAGGGAGCGAATCGACGTTACGATTCTAACATGAGCCTCCGGTGGGCGTAAGTCCGACAGGCTGCTAGAGCGGGAATTCGTCCAGGCAATGGTGCGACAGGGCCGGTTGCGTGGCACTGCCATGACACCGGCCCCCAACCAATCGACGGTCAACCTGCTCTCGGTGTCCGGGGGTGGTGAGAATGGGGCGTTCGGCGCCGGTCTGTTGAGCGGCTGGAGCACCCTGGGGACCCGCCCGAAATTTGACCTGGTGACCGGCGTCAGCACAGGCGCGCTCATCGCGCCCTTTGCTTTCCTCGGTTCGGCCTACGACTCGGTCTTGCGGGCGGTCTACACCGAGACCTCACCCAGCGATATCTTGAAGGATCGCAGCCTGCTCGCAGCGCTGTTTGACGATGCGCTCAGTGACAATGCCCCGTTGCACAGCACGATCAAGCGCAGCCTGAATGAAAAAATACTGACTGAAATCGGCAAGGGCTATGACGAAGGGCGCCTGCTGTTGATCGGCTCGACCGATCTGGATGCCCAACAGCCGGTGATCTGGAACGTGGGCGCGATTGCCAAAAGTGGCCATCCACGGGCAGGCGAGACCATTTGGCGTATCCTGCTGGCGTCCGCGGCGATCCCAGGCGCTTTCCCACCCGTGATGCTCGACGTCACGGTGGACGGCAAACCGTATCAGGAAATGCACGTCGACGGAGGCGCGTTCGCGCAAGCGTTCCTGTATCCGGCGTCGATCACCGCGCAGCGACGGAATCGTATCAGCCACAAGGAAGGGATTATCCCCGTCACTGCCTATGTCATTCGCAACGGCAGACTGGACCCCGAATGGGCGGCGGTCGAACGGCGCACCATGAACATCGCCGGACGCGCAATCTCCACGATGATCGCAGCCAGTGGCCTTAACGACGTCATGCGTATGTATAACACCACCTTGCGCGACGATGTCGGCTTCAACCTGGCGTATATTGGCAAGGACTGCTCGATGGTGCTGCCCGCGCCGTTCGATCCAGGGTATATGCGGGGGCTGTTTGAGTACGGCTACCAACGCGGGGCAAAGGGTTACGACTGGGCCAAGCAACCACCGCTCTGAGTTCGCCTCCATCCGCGGCAGGTTCCGGACAGGGCGCGGTTGGCGCCATCGGTTGCGAAGGCCGCGTCTCACGGCTCGGAACGCCATTACGGCGCAGCGTTGGTAACCTGACCGATCAGACGGTTTGGATGGTTCGGCGGGATACGCTTGTCCGGACGGACGTGGCAAGGAAGACGAATTCAGAGCGAAGGACTCTCCCAAATCAGGGTCAACTCGTGCTTGTTGTGGAACAGATGACAGAGGCGCGCACCTGGAATGGCGCCAAAATCGTCCGCGGAGGCGTAATCCGATTCCCCCTGAAACTTCACCGAGCAGATGATCCGCTTCGCTGCCCCAGGTTCCGTCCAACGTCGTACCAGCTCCAGAATCCGATCCGGATAGGCAATCACGTCGCTGAACAGCCAATCGACCGGCTCGACCGCCAGGGCGAACGCACTTTCCCCTCGTTCCGTGACCTGAGGCATCGCGGCAACCGCGGGATCCAATGGCGCCTTGTCCACTGCCACAACGCGCGCGCCCAGCTTCGCCAAAGCCCATGTCCACCCGCCAGGTGAAGCGCCCAGATCCAGGCAGGTTTCCCCAGGCCGGGGCCACGCTCCCATCCGGGTGCATGCCTCCCACAGCTTCAAATAGGCCCTGCTTGGGGGGCCTGTCCGATCCTCGACAAATCGCGGCTCGCCATTCACGAAGGGACTGGATTTTGTCGGACTGGCGAGCATGAGGTCTGGCGCGAGCAGGGTCCACGCCCCGAGATGAGCGGTCGGCGCCGGTGCGGGAAACACCAGCGGTGCCGCCTTCACCGGGGGGAGAAGGCCCTGGATCAAAGCCAGCCTGCGAAAATGCGCGACAGGGTAGGCAGACCAGTTGCGCTGCATGGCGCGGAGGGCGTTGGCGCCGGCCTTGACCGACGGCACCGCGATCTCCTGCGGGGCCGTCCAGATGTCCAAGGCCCAGGCGACCGGGGCGGGTGGGTCGGGCGACAACGCCAACCGGCCGTGCCATGCCGATACGCCAATCCCGAGTCGCGTCAGTTCGGCCAGCAGCGGGGCCTCGAACCCTTCTGCCGCCAGATACGCCGCCCGACAGGCCGCCCGAGCTGGCACAAGACTATCGGTCATGAGCATCGCGCCCTCATCGCATTCTCAGTGCCATCGCACGCCGGTGTCATCGCGCCCGCAGCGCGGATAGACCCAACAGAAGCCATCCGATCATCAGGGACGTGCCACCAATCGGCGCGGCCATGCCAACTCCGATCTGACCGACGGCCAGGGCGTAAACCGCGCCGCAGAACAGCACCGACCCCACGGTAAACGCCATCCCGGCCCCGTCAGCCAGAAAGCCACCTCGCGGTGCCCAAAGTCCGCAGGCCAGCAGAGCCAGCGCGTGCCAACCCTGCATCTGTATTGCGCTATGCACCATGCGCAACGCGGATGGCTCCAGATGTGCCAACCCGTGAGCGCCCAACGCCGCCATTGCCACCGCACCAAACCCCAGCAACGCGCCCAATCCGATCCACAGCCGTTGCATGGTTATGACCCCTCGTTATGTTTCCCTGGGCGCACGCACCCCTGTTCCACCGAACCGTCGGTTCCTATAGCATCGCCAGCCATGCCCCGCGGTGACCTGTTTCCAGAGATCGGACCATACGAGACCGGCTACCTGCCGTTGTCCGCCGAACATGTCATGTATTGGGAACAGGTGGGCAATCCACGCGGTCAGCCGGCGCTCTTCCTGCATGGAGGGCCAGGTGCCGGCGCCGGCGCGGTGCATCGCCGGTTCTTCGACCCAAGTTTCTGGCGAACCATCATCTTCGACCAGCGCGGCGCCGGTCGCTCCCGCCCGTTGGGGAGCCTGGAAAACAACACCACCCCCGATCTGATCGCCGATATCGAAGTCCTTCGCCGCCATCTGGGCATCGAGCGCTGGCTGTTGTTCGGCGGCTCCTGGGGCTCCACCCTGGCTTTGGCTTATGCCCAGGCTCATCCGGATCGGGTCTCGGGTTGCGTCCTGCGCGGCGTATTCCTGGGGCGAGCGCTGGAGGTGGAGTGGTTCCTGTATGGCATGTCGGCGGTGTTCCCGGACGCGCATGCTCAATTCAGTGGCTATCTGCCGGAACAGGAACGCGGCGACCTGCTGGGTGCCTATCTGAAGCGCCTGACCGATCCCGACCCGGCGGTCCACCTACCCGCGGCGCGGGCCTGGTCGATCTACGAAGGGACTTGCAGCACGCTGCTGCCCAGTCCGGAGACGGTGTCGTCGTTCGCGCAGGATCGGACCGCGCTGGGGCTGGCCCGGATCGAGGCGTTCTATTTCGCGTACGACCTGTTCCTGCCGCAGGGTGGGCTGCTCGGCGGCATGGGCCGCATCGGCCATATCCCGGCTGAAATCGTGCAAGGCCGCTACGACATGATCTGCCCGGCTCGGACCGCGTTCGAGCTTGCGGCGTCCTGGCGTAGCGCCCGCCTGACTGTTGTGCCCGACGCCGGGCACTCGGCCTTGGAAACCGGGATACGGCGTGCGCTGGTTGCCGCGGTCGAGCGGTTTCGCGGTGGCCGATAGGGAGATAACGAGATGAAGGTTGGCGTGATTGGCCTCGGCACCATGGGGATGGGCGCCGCACTGAACCTGCTGCGCAAGGGCCACGCGGTGACCGGGTGCGAATTGCGGGAACAAAGCCGAGCGGACTTCGTGGCGGCGGGGGGTTCGGCCGTGGCAAGCCCGGCGGAATTGCCGCCCGACCTGGAAGCCGTTGTGGTGTTCGTCGTGAACGCCTCTCAGACCGAGGCGGTGCTGTTCGGCGGTGGCGACAACGCCGGCTGCCTGGCCAGCCTGGCGAAGGGCGCGGTGATCCTGTGTTGCGCGACGATCGCACCCGAGGCTGCTCGGTCGCTGGACAAGAAGATTGCGGACGCTGGGTTCCTGATGCTGGATTCTCCGGTCTCCGGCGGCAAGGTCGGGGCGCATGCCGGGACAATGACGGTGATGGCATCGGGATCGGAAGCCGCGTTTGCCAAGGCCGGACCGGTGTTGGAGGCGATTTCCACCAAGGTCTGGCGGTTGGGCGATCAGGTGGGCGTCGGCAGCACGGTGAAGATGGTGAACCAGTTGCTGGCGGGCGTGCACATCGCGACAGCGGCCGAAGCGTTGGCACTCGGCATTCGCGCCGGGGCGGATCCCCAAACACTCTATGACGTAATTTCGGAATCGGCTGGCAGTTCCTGGATGTGGCAGAATCGAGTGCCCCACATCCTGGCCGGCGACGATACCCCTCTGTCGGCGGTGAACATCTTCGTGAAGGACCTCGGGATCGTGCTTGATCAGGCGCGCGCCCTGACCTTCCCGCTGCCCATGGCGGCCGCGGCGCATCAGTTGTTCCTTGCGGCAGCTGCCAATGGTCAGGGCTTGAAGGACGACGCGTTTGTTATCCGCGTTTGGGAGGCCTTGGCGGGGATCGAACTGCCGGACGCGAAGGAGTAGGGCCCCTCCTCCCAGATCGCGGAAATGCGCTATGGTTCGGGCGGGGTTCGGCCCCTGAACGTCTCGGAACAAGGAAAACAACCATGGCTCTGACATTGGATGAGGCCAATCGAATCGCCCAGGGCGCGATTGCGAAGTCCAAGGAACTAAACATCAAGATCAGCGTGGCCGTCTGCGATTCTGGCGGCCGGCTACTGACGTTCCAGCGCATGGACAACGCGATCTGGGCGAGCGCCTATGGCAGCCAGGGCAAGGCCATCGCCTCTGCGGCGTTCGGCCGAGCGAGCGGGGAATTGACGGAGCGGGCGAACCATCCGACGCCGGCGGGCATCGCGGCAGCGTCGGGCGGCCATATGATCATGGGCCAAGGCGCGGTGCCGATCCTGCGCAATGGCGGCATCGACGGGGCGTGTGGCGTGGGCGGCGGCACCGCGCAGGAGGATGAGGACTGTGCCCGGGCTGGCGTCGCTGCCTTGTAGCGCTTCTCGTCACAACGCAGCGACGTGCCGTGTTGCCGCGCGGTTAGGTCTGTCGGAACGGGCGTGACTTGCGTTCGTGTGACGAGTCGGTGCGAGGTCGGCACCGCCGCCGCCCGCCGCCCGCCGCCCGCCGCCCGCCGCTCACCCCGATCCACCCTTGACGCTCGCCTGCCGGGCGTCGCTACTAGGTCGTACAATTACACAATGGAGGAGCCACAATGTCAGTCCGCCTTGTAGTCACCATCACAGCGGCGCCCGGGAAGGGAACCGAACTTGCCCAAGTCTACAAAGCACGCTGCGCCGATGTGATGAACGAACCCGGCTGTGAACAATTCGAGACCTTTCAGAGCGCGGTGAACCCCGACCGGCTGACATTGCTGGAGCGGTGGACCGATCAGGCTGCGCTAGACGTGCATGCGAAAGTCAATGCGACGCGGGCGCCTCTCCCCGATGGATTGCGGGTCGGGAGCGGGGAGCGGGAGGACTACCAGTACAACCGGACACGTTAGTCATTTTTATATGGTAACAATATCGCTTGGTATCACGCTAAATTCCGATAGAGCAACGAAAGGGTGTCTCCATCGGTCATAGGATCGGGCCGATGGCACCCCGGCTATCGCCGCAAATCCGGGGGGATTGACAGACGTCTGACGTCAGCGGCGTGGCCGCCGCAGCCTCGGTAGCTCGCGGATGAGCGGCCTGCAACGGATCGACGTGCCAAATTTGGCGGCGGGAGTTCCATCGCATATTCGGTGTTCTGTATAAGCAATTCTCATTTTGCAGCAATTCCCAATGGTCAATCGTCGCAGGAGTAAGAGGGGCAAAAGTGTGGGTAGATTTTCCGAGGAGCCGTATCATTCCGGTCTCTGACACCGAAATGGCGGCCGATTTCCGACATTCGTTCGCCGGACTCAAGCTTATGCTGCACCCGCTTACCCACACTTTTGCCCCTGTTACTCGCAGGATCCCTTGATCGATGAGTATCCGAGCCTGAAGAACGGAGAGGTCATCGGAGCTGGGTTCAGGGTGGCCGAATGGCAGTGTCGGCGATTGATCCGAGCAATTGCTCCCAGTTCAGGAACACGACATAGGCCGTAATGGTGCGCAGATGCTCGAAGAAACGGCATCTGGTGCCTCGCGCGAGCTTGGCATTGCGCCAGGCCAGCACGGCGAACATCGCCACGGTATGGAATGCGAAGGTCAGCAGGTTGAGCACGACCAACACGCTGGCCAGCGTCTGGCTGCCATGACCGAAATTGTGCTCGAGGTTATAGCCGTTGATCTTCAGCACGTTGAAGGTTTCGTTCTCGATCTTCCATCGTGTCCGCCCGCAGCCGGCCAGTTTGGCCATGGTTTCGGGCGTGATCTCCAGATCGGTGACGAAGCTGTTGAAATAGGTCCGCTTGCCCTGGGCGTTGCGGATCTCGACGGAGAACCAGTTGACGCTCATGGCATCTTTGGTGCCACGCAAAAGAACACCCGAAAGCTAACGATAGATTGTCGTGGTGCGCTTGCCGCGCTTGACGGCGCTGACGCGGCGTTCCCCCAGTGGTACGCCCTGGAGATATTCCTGGATCGTCTGCTACGAGGATGGCGCAGGTCAGAACGAAATTGCCGCCAGTCCGCTGGGTGGCTTCGGCGACGGGCTAACAGGCGAACAGATCTTCACCGAGATAGATCGGTCGGTGGTGCGCGAGTGAGGCACCGTGTTTGGCCAGCCAGCGTTTGGCGGCGTTGCGCTCGCAATCCTGCTTCTCGGCGCCGTCCCGTGGGGCGATGAATTCGGGGGGCAGCGGCAGGACTTGCTGGCACCCAGGAAGGCGTGGAAGTATTCGGTGCCGTGTCGGTGACGCGTAAACATGTCCGCCTTTTGAAGCGCGTGAGTTGTCCGCCAGTCACCAACCGCCATCGCCGTTTTCCGGTTCGGCTGGAGCGCCGTTTTCCTGTCCCGGCCTGAACACCCAACGGCAAGGCGGGGGGCCGCAGTCAAGGATGGCCTCGCTCTTCGCGAGGCCACCGCCGGAGGCGGCGCGCAGCGTCCTTGAGGGCGGCCTCCCGCCTTGCCAGGCTCAGAAAAGCCGGGCGCGCCTGCTTATGCGCCAGAAGTGGTTGGTTCATCGATCGGAACTCCATTCGCCTCATATCGGGCCAGACGGCGCGGACCATCGAAAATCGCCAACCGCCCGTCGGGATATTCGTGCACGCACACCATCGCCTTCACATAATGGCGGCGATGCCGCTGAGCCGGTATTTGCAAAGATACGCCAGACCATGTCCCGCGACAATCAAGATGGTGATGCGCGACAATCTGGATGGGAAAGTCGTTGCGGGGTTGGGGGCGTAGGGAGGGCGTAGCCCGACCGGAGACGCCAGCCCCGCAACGACTTTCTCGCAGCCCCTTTTTCCGGACCTCGACCGTCTGGTGATCGCGACCCCCTCCGTGCC
Organism: Nitrosovibrio sp. Nv4; assembly: GCA_943330455.2. GTDB lineage: Bacteria > Pseudomonadota > Alphaproteobacteria > Acetobacterales > Acetobacteraceae > Rhodopila. Next base: position 7,573 of record CALQHT020000294.1, read on the forward strand.
AATGATGATGAGACATCTACCCCCCGGGAGTTTAGACCTGCAGGCACGGAAGGATCATCTCGCTCATTCCCATGCTTTTCACACAGATCGATGCCGAGGCTGGTGGCGCCTCGAACGGAGGCCGGAGGCCGACGGTGGTGGCGGCACCCGCCTCGGCATCTCCCGAATTATCGGACCGCCCGCGCCGACGGACCTTCACCGCCCGGGACAAGCTACGCATCCTCGCCGCGACCGACCGCGCCGCCGAGACCGGCGGGATCGGTGCGATCTTGCGCCGAGAGGGCATCTACTCATCGACCCTTTGCGATTGGCGCCGTCAACGCGACGCAGGACCCTCCGGGGCGCTGAGACACCGGCCAAACGAGGCCCCAAACCCGCCGAACCCAACCGGCTCGTGGCGGAAGTCGCTCTGTTGCAGAGGAACAACGCCCGTCTCACGCGCTGTCTCGCCCGGGCTGAGGCCATCATTGAGGTCCAAAAAAAAGGCTCTTATAGCGTTTTCTGTTGGTATGGCCCCAGACCGATGGCTCCGAGGATCATGGCGGCCGAACTCGCGGTCTGACCCATCGCTTCCAAGGTCCGGCGCCATCCGAGATAGTTCGGGAGGTTTTTTGTGGCGACCCCATGGAA
>CALQHT020000295.1 GCA_943330455.2 Nitrosovibrio sp. Nv4
CCCCCGACATTCGCCCCCCGACATTCGCCCCCCGACATTCGCCCCCCGACATTCGCCCCCCGACATTCGCCCCCCGACATTCGCGTTGACACCGGGCGGGTGGTCGCTATAACCCCCGCTTCCTCGGCGGCCGGGACTCCCGGCTGCCCGCCCCGTCTTGGACCGTGTTCTTGGTCCGCGTTGTCGTAGAGAGTTGAAACCATGTTTGCTGTCATCCGCACCGGCGGGAAGCAGTACCGCGTTACGCCAAACGCGTTGCTGAAGGTGGAAAAGCTGGACGCCGAACCGGGCGGGATCGTGACCTTCAGCGACGTGCTCGCCGTGGGTGGCGATGGCAGCCTGATGATCGGTTCGCCGGTTGTCGCGGGCGCATCGGTGTCCGCCACGGTGATCGCCCAGGACCGTCTGGACAAGGTCATCATCTTCAAGAAGCGCCGCCGGCAGAACAGCCGCCGCCGCAATGGCCACCGCCAGCACGTCACCGTGCTGCGGGTGTCCAGCATCACCGCCGACGGTCAGACCTACATGGCGCCCTCCGCCCATGAGATCGCGGTGCCCGCCGCCGCCATGGATGCCGCCGAATCGGCCGCCGTGGTCACCGGCGAAGACCCCGCCGCGGTCGAGATCTTCGAGTCGAAGGAGTAATTCGGCATGGCACATAAGAAAGCAGGCGGCTCATCCCGCAACGGGCGCGACACCGAAGGCCGGCGCCTCGGCATCAAGAAGTTCGGCGGTGAATCCGTGATCGCCGGTAACATCCTGGTTCGCCAGCGCGGCACCAAGTGGTACCCCGGGACCAATGTCGGCCTCGGCCGCGACCACACGATTTTCGCGCTGATCGACGGCAAGGTCGAATTCAGCCGCAAGTCCGAAGATCGCGTGCACGTCTCCGTCCGGCCACTCCCGCTCGCCGCCGAATAAGCGCCGCACCCTCTGGCTTTTATCGACGGGGGTCGGCGCCAGCCGGCCCCTGTTTGTTTTTGGCATTCCCCATGAAGTTCCTCGACCAAGCCAAGATCTATCTCCGCTCCGGTGACGGGGGCGATGGCGTGGTCGCGTTCCGGCGCGAAAAGTTTATCGAGTTCGGCGGCCCAGACGGCGGCAACGGCGGCAAGGGCGGCGACATCATCTTCGAGGCGGCTGAGAATCTGAACACGCTGATCGATTTCCGCTACAGCCAGCATTTCCGTGCCCCCAAGGGCGGCAACGGCTCCGGCAGCGACCGCACCGGCGCCGGCGCCCACGCCGTCGTCATCCGCGTCCCGCTCGGCACCCAGATCATGGACGACGATCGCGAAACCATGCTCGCCGACCTGGACAAGCCCGGCATGAAGGTCACCCTGCTGCGTGGCGGCGATGGCGGGTTCGGCAACGCGCATTTCAAGACCTCCACCAACCGGGCGCCGCGCAAGTCGACCAAGGGCTGGCCGGGCGAGGAACGCTGGGTCTGGCTGCGCCTGAAATTGATCGCCGATGCCGGTCTGGTCGGGCTGCCCAATGCCGGAAAGTCCACCTTCCTGGCCGCCGTCACCGCCGCGCGGCCCAAGATCGCCGACTATCCGTTCACCACTTTGCACCCGCAGCTTGGGGTCATCCGCCTGTCCAACTCCGAGGAGTTCGTGCTCGCCGATATTCCCGGCCTGATTGAGGGCGCGCATGAAGGCGCGGGCCTCGGTGATCGCTTCCTGGGCCATGTCGAACGCTGCGCCGTCCTGCTGCATCTGGTCGATGGCGCCGCTGGCGATGTCGTGCATGCCTGGCGCACGGTGCGGGAAGAACTGGCCGCGTACGGCAACGGTCTGGCCGAAAAGCCCGAGTTGATCGGCCTGAACAAAGCCGACTCGATGACCCCTCGCGAAGCGTCCGCGCGTGCCGCGGCCCTGCGCAAGGCGTCCGGCCGCCCTGTGATGCTGCTGTCCGGCGTGACCGGACAAGGCGTGCCGGAAGTATTGCGCGCCCTGCAGAACAGCATCACCGCGAGGCGCCAGGAGAAGGCGGCGTGAGCGGTGCGTCTCGGCTTGCCTCATTGCGTCTGACTGTCGAGTCGTGATCCCCCAACTCGCCCGCGCCCAACGTCTGGTCGTGAAAATTGGCAGTGCCCTGGTCGTCGATGCGCAGGAAGCCACGCCGAAAACCGACTGGTTGGCCGGAGTCGCCGCCGATATCGCGGCCCTGCGGGCCCGTGGCGTCGATGTCATCGTGGTGTCGTCCGGCGCCATAGCCCTGGCCCGTCGTGCGCTGGGGCTCACCCAGGTGCGCCTGCGGTTAGAGGAGAAACAGGCCGCCGCCGCGGTCGGTCAGATCCGGCTGGCGCAGGCCTGGAGCCAGGCGCTGTCGGCCAAGGCACTGACCGCCGCCCAGCTTCTGCTGACCCTCGACGATACCGAGGATCGGCGCCGCTATCTGAATGCCCGCGCCACCTTGAACACCTTATTGGCGCTGGGCTGCATTCCGGTCATCAACGAAAACGACACGGTCGCCACTGCGGAAATCCGCTTCGGCGACAACGACCGCCTAGCGGCGCGCGTGGCGGAAATGGTGCAGGCCGACCAACTGATCCTGCTGTCCGACATCGACGGGCTCTACACCGCCGATCCGCGCCGTGATGCGTCCGCCGAACATATCCCGGTGGTCCCGACATTGACCCCGGAGATCGAGGCGATGGGGGGCGAGCCACCACCGGGCTATTCCTCGGGCGGAATGCGCACCAAATTGGTCGCGGCACGCATTGCCACCCAGGCCGGATGTGCCATGGCCATCGCGCAAGGTCATATCGATCGACCGTTGACCGCGCTGGAAACCGGCGGCCGCTGCACCTGGTTTCTGCCGGCGCCCGAGGGTCGCTCCGCACGCAAACGCTGGATCGCCGGTTCGTTGGCACCGCTGGGCGTGCTGACGGTCGATGCGGGCGCCACCAAGGCACTGACGGCGGGCCGGTCTCTCCTGCCGGCCGGGGTGCGCAATGTGGCCGGGACGTTCGAGCGGGGCGATCCGGTCATGGTGGTTGGGCCGGATGGAGCCGCCGTGGCGCGCGGCTTGTCCGCCTATGCCAGCGGTGACGCTGAACGGATCGCCGGGCACCGGTCGGATCGCATCGAGGCAATCCTGGGCTGGCGCGGGCGCGACGAAATCATCCACCGGGACGATCTGGTGCTGCTGGGTTAGGCGCGCTCCCCTCATTCGGCCGGTCTGAGCGCATCGAAGTCGGGGGGCAGAAGGCAATGGTCTCCGAATGGCCGATGAACGGTTTCCGGAGATTGCATCCGATCGGTGTCGCGTGACAAAAACAGGTTTCGACATCAGGACGGCCTGCCCTTAACTCGGACCTTGGCCATGACAGCGAGCGGCATCATCGGCGCGGCAGGCGTTATCCGGAATCGCCCCCTCGGTCGGAGGCGTATCTGACCGTGGGGATGGTGTGGGATCTGCGCACGCTCGCGGCGACATCGGTGCTGTTGATCGGTGTTCTGGGTGTGCTCCAGCTGTGGCTGTGGCGACAGGACCGTACACTGACCGTGCTCGCCATATGGGGCACAGCCCATGTCCTGGCAGCGGTTGGGCTGCTGCTGTTGATCGGGCGACATGTCATCCCGTACCGCCTGTCGATCGACGTCGCCAACGCCCTGATGTTGGTCACCTACGGTTTGGTGTGGGTCGGCGCCCGCCGGTTTGAGCAGCGGCCCGTGTCGATCCCCGTCGCCGTCAGCGGCGCGGTTTTGTGGCTGACGCTGTGTCAGGTGCCCCCATTCTACGACAACCTCGTTGCTCGGGCGGTTTGGCTGTCCGCGACCATCGGTGCCTACGACCTTCTGACCGTGCGAGAATTCGTCCGCAAACATGACGTCGGCGCTCGACCGTTGCGCCGAGCGCTGGCGGCGGTTTTCGGGTTGCATGCTGTCATGCAGGGTGGACGGGCGGTTCTCGCCGCCACGATTGGCTTCGAACAGCGTACCCTCGACTTGCCCAATACCAATTGGTTTGCGCTGGTGATGGCCGGTGGTCTGGTGCTGACGATGGTGGCGTCGGTCTTGCTGATCGCGGTGGCGAAGGACGATGCGCAGCGCCACGCGCTGCAAACCCTGGCCGAGGCAAAGGATACCGCTGAACGGGCAAACGTTGCGAAGACCCGCTTCCTGGCGCGGATGAGCCATGAGTTGAGGACCCCGTTGAATGGTGTCCTCGGCCTGGCCCAGGCCCTGACGCGCGAAGCCGATCTGCCAGACGAGCAACGGCAATGGGCGGCGCTGTTGGAGCAATCCGGGCGCCATCTGCTGGCAATCGTCAACGACATGCTGGATCTTGCCCGAGCGGAAGCCGGCACGTTCGAGTTGGCGCCCCGGGCGGTGCGGGTGCGTGAGATCGTCGATGGCAGCCGCGACCTGATGGCGGAGACCGCTCTGGCGAAAGGGGTGGAACTGCGGCTCGCGATCGCCCCTGACACGCCGGAAGCCGTGATGGCGGACGCGGTTCGCGTGCGGCAGATCATTCTTAATCTGCTGGGCAATTCCATCAAATTCACGCCATCCGGTGGCCGGGTGACCTTGTCCGTCTCCGGGCGGGCGGATGCCGATGGCATCGTGCTGGCGGTGCGGGATACCGGTCCCGGCGTCCCGCCCGAGATCGTCCCCTACCTGTTTCAGGACTTCATGCTGTGTCCGGTCGCCGATGCGACGCCGGACGGAACCGGGATGGGATTGTCGATCTGCTCGTCTTTGGCGCAGGCGATGGGGGGCACAATCGGCTACCAGCCGGCACCGGAAGGCACGGGCAGCGTGTTTACCGTCGATTTGCCATTGCCTCGCGCGGAACCACCGGCTGCCCAGCCAGTGAAACCGATGTCGTCCACCACTCCGCGGGCGTTAGGCGCACTTCGCGTGTTGGTCGTCGACGATGTGCCGACCAACCGGCGGCTGGCGGAAGTGCTGCTGCGCCAGTCCGGGTTCGAGGTGGAGCTTGCGGCGGACGGGGCGGAGGCGGTGGCGGCGCTGCGCCAGAGGCGGATACCGGACGTTGTGCTGATGGATATCTACATGCCGGGGATGGATGGGATCACCGCAACCCGGCAAATCCGGAGTCTGCCGAGCGCTGCCGGTCAGGTCCCGATCATTGCGTTGACCGCGGATGCGAGCCCGGACCAGATACGAGCCTGTCAGGCCGCCGGCACGAACGGCTATGTCGCGAAACCGTTCAATATCGAAGCCTTGCTGGCCTCGATTCGCGCGGTCATGCCTGACACAGGGGCGGGCGATCTCATGGCATCGCCGGGAGATTCACGTCAGGCCTGAGCGACCTTGCCGGGTCGAGCCCGGTCATGACAGTGAGGGGATGCCTATGGGTCAATGGTTCGGCCGTTTGAAATAAGTCCACGAAAAACACAATGCTTTCCCACCGCTCGGCTTGACCGGCGGTTGCATGGTCCCTTAAGGCCATTCTTCGACCCATGCCAGAGAGATTCCGATGCGCCGATTTGCGTGCCTGTTGGCTTTTGTGATGTTCGGCTTCGGAGTGGGGCTTGCCGCGTCGCCCGCGGCAGCCGAACAGATGACCTGGAAGATCGGCAGCAGCTATAGTTACCGCATACAGTTGGAATTCTACTCGCAGGATCGGAATGCGGTCTGGCCAGGCGGCGGCAAGGCCTATCCGTTGAATGATTCCAAGGTTCACACCTTCACCTTGAACTGCCAGCGTGGTGAGAAAATCTGCTATGGCGCCTGGCCGACCGGTGGCGGCAGCCAGACCTACTGGGGCGTGGGTGTGAGCAACAAGCACCGATGCAAGACCTGCTGCGCAATCTGCGGGTTGGACAATCCGGTCAAGGAATTGTCCGACTGAGGTCTGGAGCGGTTTCACCCTGACCGGAAACGGCAAACCGCTCTAGCTCATTGTTTGATCGCATGATTCACACGCTGTTACGTTCCGCTCGGCGTGATCATGCTCTAGCCGGCACCGGGGCGTGCCGCGGACGGCGCCTGCTATAAGACGTCGAATACGTCGCCGCCCGCTTGCAGCGCATTGATCAGCCGGTCGGCGTCTTCGCGCAACAGCAGCCGTTCCGCAACCAACGCCTCCGCTGCCGCCACGACTTTGGCCGCCCAGGCTTCCCGCGACCCGTACCGCGATTCAACGGACGGCCGAGGATCGTGGGTCCGCGCCCGGTTTGCCTCGGTTGCCGGGAACGGACTGAAGGAGCCTTGCACCGTGAACAGGTCGCCCGCCGCGTAGCCGGGAATGCGCACCGCCCAACCGGTATGCGTGGCGATCGACGCGGAGAGCAATGGGTGGCGCAATCCGTCGAGCCCGTTGCCGTCGGCATCCACCGCACTGACCAGGACCGGATAGGAGGGGCCGTCGATCGGCGGTTCCACCGAATGGTCACGCAGATGCAAGGCGTTCAGCACCTGCGGAAAATCGACGCCTTGCAGGTGTGGGAAGCCTTTTTCCGCACCCTCGCGCGCGACCAGCGTGCCGGCCGAACGGGATGGGAAGCGCGATGTCGGAGGCACCACCCCGTGCTCGACCCAATCCGTCAGAGCCACCCAAAGCGCGCGCATCCAGGCGCTGTAGCCCAAGGGATTGCCCGGCAGTTGCGTCACCTGGACGGCGGCCGGCTTGTAAACACCATGTTGAATGCCGGTCCCCAGGAAGAGCCGAACATTGTCCGGCATCGCCACATCGGCGCCGGAGGTGTCGGTTGCGACCAGCGATGCCCGCCCGACCCACATGTCGGAATCCATGTCCATATGGATCACCTTCGGGCAGACCCCGGCCGCGCTGGCGCGTTGCAGGATCCCGTCGGTCTTGCCGCTGAGCGGGTCCGTCAAGGTCGGGTAGGTGAAAGGGAACTGGTCGTCGAGGAAGGAATGGTCCTCATGCTGACGGGAATATCGCCCCGGCTGCGCAAATTCCTGGTTGATGAAGGTCCGGCGTGAGCCGCTGACCACGGGCATGACCGCATCGAAGACCGGCCGGCCCGCCAGGTCCTGGTTGAACCCCAAATGCATGAAATCGCGCAGCACGCGCCCGCTTTGGGAAATGCCGAATCCGCCGGCATGGCGGATGGAGCCGGCCAGCGGGTTCTCGGCGCTGGTATCGTGGCGCAGGAAGGCCACCAGGTCGCGGATCGCGGCGAATCCGATGCCCATGACGGCCGGATCGCGCGCCGGGTAGATGAACTCAAAGATCGAGCCACGGTCATAGCCGACCGGCCGCGTGACCTCGATCTGGTTGGCATCGACATAGCGCCAGGTCAGGTCCGGCGGGGTCGCGCGCTTGTCCTGCTCTCGCTGGCGGACCGTCAGGCTGGCCTTCGATGGATCGAGGTCGGCGGCGCGATACGACAGCGTGCCGAAGAAGCTGTTGGCCGAGGTTTCGCGGATGAACGCATCGCCGGGCCCGCCGAGACCTTCCGGGATGAACTCGTCGCGGTTGATCTTGGTGATCGGACTGCCATCGGGCTGGGTCGCAATGGGGAAACGAGCGTTGAGCCGGTCCATGCCGGCGGGCACACCGGTCTGCCAGGCGCTCCAGATCAGCGACGCGCCCTGCCGCATCAAGAACCCGTCGCCGGCATGTTCGGCGGTGGTCGGGCGGTTGCCATCGGCCCCGCGGTTAAGTCGGACCAGCGCGATCTTGTTGCCGCGATTGACCACGTCATACATCAGCCAACCGCTGGCGCGCTTCAGGTCGATCGGCTTGATCAGCGAGAATTCGGATTCATACGCGACCAGCCCGTCCGGGTTGCGGGGCGCCTTGTCCAGATTGACGATATCGGCATTCAGCGGATGCGCCGGATCGAGCGTGCCGTGGATGGTCCCGGAGATGCACTCATAGGCGCCCACCGATCCGAATTCGCGACCGCCAAAGACCGGGGTCAGGCGTTCGCCGATGACCATGCGGATGGTACCCGCCGCGCTGTCTGCCATTGCCGTTTCCCCCGAGCTTGTCTGATCGGGGGACTATAGCAGAGGGGCGCGGGTGGTGCTGCCCCTACCCAGGGAAATGGGTGCGAACCAAAGTTGTGCGATCGAGTACACGACTCACCGTCATTGCCGGACTTGATCCGGCAACCCACCCCCAGCCGTTGAAGCGCGGGTTGCCGGATCAAGTCCGGCAATGACGGTGAGGTGAGTCTATCTGTCGATGGTTAGAG
>CALQHT020000296.1 GCA_943330455.2 Nitrosovibrio sp. Nv4
AGCCTGGTCCAGGCCGCGAAGGCAAAGGCGCGCGGATATCGATCAACCCGTAACCTCAAAGCCATGGTCTATCTCATCGCCGGAAAGCTCGACCTCAGGCTGCCAGTATGAAATCGTTACCACCCACTCCAAACAGCGAGGAGCCCATAATCGGTGGGGCGGGCATCGACGCCGTAGGCATAGTCCTTGGCGAAATCCCCCATCCCGCAATTATGCACATGCACATGCTGGCCTGGCGCGATCGGGGCCGAGGCAAATCCGATGATCTGTCCGTAGCGGCGGATTGCCTCCCCCGGCGCGAGGCCCCGCACCGCGACCTTATGACCGGCCGGAATGCGATCGCGCGCGGTCACATTGTCGGCGACCGGCGTGCCGGGCAGCAGGGTGGCGCGGGCGATGACAACACTGTCGTCCGGGTGCAGGCGGATGGTGGGGGGCGGTGCCATGGCGGGTCTCCTCGGGGTTGGGGGAACGATAGCGGCGATTGGTGGCGTCCGGCCATGGAGCCTGCAAGGCATCGACGGCGCTGCTTTCCGACGCCGTAGCATGTCAAGACAGAGGAACCGGTCTGAAACCGCGAGATTCCCAGGTATAAGCGGTGTGGGCTTGCCTTGCCGATCGATATGACCGACGAGAGCGTCTCGATTTCCCGCTGCCAATGGAGCATTGGTCATGACCAGCAGCCTCCCCCAATGAGCCGGTTTTGGAGCAAGATCGTTCACGACTTGCACCCCTACGTGCCCGGCGAGCAGCCGAACGCGTCGAACCTGATCAAGCTCAACACCAACGAAAACCCCCTCGGCCCATCGCCGCTGGCGTTGGAGGCGATCCGTGCCGCCGCGGACGACATGTTGCGCCTTTACCCGGACCCGCAAGCGACCGCGTTACGACAGGCGCTGGCCCGTTATTACGGGGTGCGACCGGAGCAGGTTTTTGTCGGCAATGGCTCGGATGAGGTCCTGGCCCATGTCTTTGTCGGGCTGCTGAAGCAGGATGCGCCTCTGCTGCATCCCGATATCACCTATGGCTTCTATCCAACCTATTGCAAGTTGTTCGGCATCGAGGCCGATCCCGTGCCGCTGGATGCATCGTTCCGGATTCGCCTCGCGGATTATGATCGGCCTTGTGGCGCCATCATCATTCCGAACCCGAACGCCCCAACCGGCATCGCACTCAGCCGAACCGAGATCGCGGCGTTGCTGGAAGCGCATCCCGATCGGCCGGTGGTGGTGGATGAAGCCTATGTCGATTTCGGAGCGGAATCCGCCATTCCGCTGGTTGCGTCCCACCCAAACTTGCTTGTGGTGCAAACCATGTCGAAATCGCGGGCCCTGGCCGGGTTGCGCGTTGGCTACGCGATCGGTGACACGGCCCTGATCCAGGCCCTAACCCGCGTCAAAGACAGCTTCAACTCCTATCCGCTCGGCCGTCCGGCCCAGGCGGGTGCGATCGCGGCGTTGGAGGACGAGGCGTATTTCCAACGCACCCGAGCGATGGTCATTGCTGAACGGAATCGGTTGAGCGAGGGGCTGGCGAAGCGTGGCTTTGAGGTGTTGCCGTCGACCGCCAACTTCGTCTTCACGCGTCACCCGGCGCATGAGGGGGCCACGTTGGCCGCGGGGCTTCGCGAGAGCGCCGTGTTGGTGCGACATTTTACCATACCACGGATCGCTGACTATCTCCGGATCACCGTCGGAACGAGCGCCGAGACTGATGCACTGTTCGATGCTTTGGAACATTGCTTGGCGTCTGACCGCTGAATTGTGTCGAGGTGGGGGGCGAGGGGCGGGAGGGCGCGCCCGGCGGTGCGAACTACTTGAATTCCATACCGAGTCGGCCGGATGACGCGATCAGCGGATACTCTATCCGGGCCACTTGCGGCTCTCGGCACCCCACCCGATCGCCGCAAAGCCCCGGTCCCGCAAAATCACCCCACCCGAATGAACGGCCTGATCCGGCTGACCACGCCTTCCGCGTCCAACAGGCTGGTCATGTAGGAACTACCGTCCTCGGCCAGGCGGCGCAGCAGCACGTTCTGCGGGCGGCCGTCTTCGGACTTGCCGATCCGGTAATGCGTCTGCTCGTCGACATAGACCAGACGCACCAGGCCGTAGGGTTTGCCGACCTGGAAATTGCGCGCATTCGATGCCTCATTGGCGCCGATGCGCTGGCGGAACGCTGCCACGGCCGAGGTTTGATCGACGCCGGGCGCGGTGATGATCTCGCGGACGGAGTAGGGCACCCATTCCGCAGCATCGAAGCGCGCGGTGTAGCCCATCCGAATGACAGGGTCGTCCCCGTACAGGACTTCGTAGGTCTGCACACTGTCCTCGACCCGGATTGTGATGATTTCTTCGCCGACCGCGTCCGGGATATAGGACTTGGTCGCGGTATCCCATTTGCTGGCGTTTGCCAGGTCGAGCTTCCAAGTACCGTTGAAGCGTAACATCCTGAACTCCCTTACGCGGCCGAACGCCGTCATTTCGCCGGAACGGCCGCTGACACGGTGCCGTCCGCCCGGGCTATCCGTCGATGGTCCAAACCGATCATCGCGACGGCCATCGGCAGCGTCGGTGACGCAATCACGCCCGGGACGCATGGTCAACGTGTCCTCGATGCCGGCGTGGACGGCGCCATCGAGTTCCGCGACCTCCGGCGGGGTCGGGCGGACCCGCGCGAGTGACAGTGCGGGGGACATCCGCCATCCCTTTCCCCCGCCTATCCCCCTGTCCTATTCTGCGCGGACCCAAACCGCCTCAACCCACGCAGGAGAACAGCATGGACGGCAACGCCGTCGATTGGTTCCTCGATCGCCATGTGCGGGACGGGGCCGGCGAACGCACCGCTTTCACCGATCCGTGGCGTTCGATCACCTATGCGGGTCTGGCCACCGAAACCCGCCGCTTCACCGCCGCCCTGCAGCGCGCCGGCATCGAGCGGGAGCGTCGGGTCGCCATCCTGCTGCTGGACACGATCGACTTTCCGATCGCGTTCTGGGGCTGCATCCGCGCCGGGGTTATCCCCGTCCCCATCAACACATTGCTGACCGCGGACGCCGTCGCCTACATCCTGGCGGACAGCCGCTCGGAAGCGGTGGTTGGGTCGTCGGTGGTGCTGTCCGGGTTGGAGGCGGCGTTGCGGGAGGCCTCGGGCTTGAAGCACATCGTCGTCTCGCAACCGGATGGATCGGCGCCGGACCGCTCCGACGATCCGCGGCAGATCGGGTTTGCCGATTTCCTGGCCGGCACCGATCCGGAGACCGCGACGGCGCCGGCCTCGCCCGATGAAACGGCGTTCTGGCTCTATTCGTCCGGCTCGACGGGGGCGCCCAAAGGCGTGCGCCATGTCCATGCCAGCCTGCGCTACACGGCCGAGACCTATGGCGCGGGTGTGCTGGGTATCCAGCCCGACGACGTGGTGTTTTCCGCGGCCAAGGCCTTCCACGCCTACGGGCTGGGCAACAGCCTGACCTTTCCGATGGCGGTGGGGGCATCCACGGTGTTCCTACCGGACCGCCCGACCCCGGACGCGGTGCTGGCGACGATGGAGCGGCACAATCCCACCATCTTCGGCGGTGTGCCGACATTATACGCCGGCCTGCTGGCCAATCCGATGATCCGTCCCGGCGCGGGCTCCATCCGGCTGCGGCGCTGCATTTCCGCCGGGGAGGCGTTGCCCGCCGATATCGGCCGCCGCTGGCACGCGCTGGTGGGCGTGGACATCCTGGACGGCATTGGCTCCACCGAGATGCTGCACATCTTCATCAGCAACCGCCCCGACGACGTGCGCTACGGCACCAGCGGCAAGCCGGTCCCTGGCTACGAGGCGCGCGTGGTGGACGAACATGACCGCGTCGCGCCGCATGGGGAGGAAGGCGAGCTGATCGTCAAAGGCCCCAGCGCCGCCGACGGTTACTGGAACCAGCGCGACAAGAGCCGCAGAACGTTTCGCGGCGAGTGGACCTATACCGGCGACACCTACACGCGCGACGAGGAAGGTTATTACCGATTCCGCGGCCGCAGCGACGAGATGCTGAAGGTCAGCGGCGTCTGGGTTTCTCCCTTTGAGGTCGAGGAAGCCCTGATCTCTCATCCAACGGTGCTGGAAGCGGCGGTGATCGGCAAGCAGGATCGGGACGGGCTGACCAAGCCGAAAGCCTTTGTCGTGTTGCGGGAGGTCGTTGTTGATCCGGACGCGTTGGCGGTGGAATTGCAACAGCACGTGAAGGACCAAATCGGTGTCTGGAAGTATCCGCGCTGGGTGGAGTTCGCCGAATCCCTCCCGAAGACCGCCACCGGCAAGATCCAACGCTTCCGCCTGCGGGAGGTCTGACCCTGCGACGGGGTGACATCCGTCTGGACGGGCGTCGGCTGGAAACCGCCTGGTGGGGACCGCTGCCCGATCAGGCGCCGACCTTGGTCCTGTTGCATGAAGGCCTGGGCTGCATCGATCTCTGGCGCGATGTCCCCGAGCGGCTGGCGGCGATGACGGAATGGGGCGTGTTTGCCTATTCTCGTTTCGGATATGGCCAGTCCGACCCGGCGCCTCTGCCCTGGCCGATGACGTATATGCATGACGAGGCTTTGACTGTGCTGCCGCGGGTTTTGGACGCGGCGGGGATCGAAAGGGCGGTGCTGGTCGGGCATTCCGATGGCGGGTCCATCGCGGCGATCCATGCTGGGGCCACGCGCGATCCTCGGCTGTTGGGGGTTGTGACGTTGGCGGCGCATTTCTTTGTCGAACCGATGAATCTAGCCGCGATCGAACGGATTTCCGCGACCTATGCGACCGGCGACCTGCGCGCTCGTTTGGGGCGGTATCATCGCGACGTGGACAATGCGTTTCATGGGTGGAGCGGGGCCTGGCTGGACCCCGCGTTCCGCGCGTTCGATATTTGCGCGTATCTGTCGCGGATCGCCGTTCCGATACTGGCATTGCAGGGCGAGGACGACCCCTATGGCACGGAGGCGCAACTGCGCGCCGTGCACGACCATGTGCGCGTGGCGGCCGAAACGCGTCTGATCCCGGGGGCGCGCCATGCCCCGCATCTGGAGGCCCAAATGCCGACCCTGTCCGCCATCACGTCCTTCATCCTGGATCGCGCCGAGGAGATCCGCGCATGATCGATTTCCAAACCGAGCCGTCCAAGTATCGGCATTGGTGGTTGAGTTTCGACGGCCCGATCGCGACGTTGTGGATGGATGTCGATGCTTCCGCCGGGTTGATCGGCGATTACGAGTTGAAGCTGAATTCCTACGATCTTGGTGTCGATATCGAACTGGCCGACGCGGTGCAGCGCCTGCGGTTCGAGCATCCGGAAGTCCGCTGCGTCATCCTGCGTTCCGCGAAGGAGAACGTGTTCTGCGCCGGCGCCAATATCCGCATGCTGGCGATGGCGACGCATGGGCACAAGGTGAATTTCTGCAAGTTCACCAACGAAACCCGCATGGCGATCGAGGATGCCAGCGCCTGTTCCGGCCAGCGTTATCTGGCGGCGATCAGCGGGACGGCGGCCGGCGGAGGCTATGAACTGGCGCTGACGGCGGATCATATCATGCTGATCGACGACCGCCGCTCCACCGTTTCTTTGCCGGAATTGCCCCTGTTGGCGGTGCTGCCGGGGACCGGGGGTGTGACCCGGCTGACCGACAAGCGTCGGGTGCGGCGGGATCGGGCGGACATATTCTGCACGACGGAGGAAGGCGTGCGTGGCGCGCGCGCGGTGGAATGGCGGCTGGTGGATGAGGTCGTGCCGCGGTCTGCTTGGGAGGCGAAGGTGCAGGCTCGGGCGCAGGCGATGGCTTCGGGGTCGGATCGTGCGGGTGGGGCGGCGGTGGGGGTCGCGCTGACCCCGTTGGCGCGGACGATAACCGATGACGGGCTGGCGTATCCGCATGTGACGGTGGCCTTGTCTCGGGCCGAACGGGTGACGACGATTACGGTGTCTGGGCCGGAGGTGGTGCCGGCGGATCTGGCCGGGGTGCATGCGGCGGGGGCGGGGTTTTGGCCTCTGGCGATGGCCCGGGCTTTGGACGATGCGATCCTGCATTTGCGGCTGAATGAGCCGGAATTGGGCGTGCTCGTGTTTCGGACTTTGGGCGATCCGGCTTTGGTGCTGGCGGCGGATGCTCTGTTGGAGGCGCATCGGGATGACTGGCTGGTGCGAGAAGTCCGGCATCTGCTGAAGCGCGTGTTCAAGCGGATCGATATGACGTCTCGCAGCCTGGTGGCGCTGATCGAGCCGGGGAGTTGTTTCGCTGGCAGTCTGTGTGAGTTGGTGTTTGCCGCCGATCGGTCGTTGATACGGGACGGCGCCGGGGCAGGCGAGGTGCCGGCGGCGTTGACTCTGTCGGTGCTGAATTTCGGTGCCTATCCGATGGGGAATGGGCTGACCCGCTTGCAAACGCGGTTTTTGGGGGAGGTTGAGAGCGTCGATCTGGCTTTGGGGCGGATTGGGGAGTCGCTGTCGGCGGATGCGGCCGAGGCGATGGGGCTGGTCAGCTTCGCCTATGACGCGGTGGATTGGGATGATGAGGTGCGGTTGTTGTTGGAGGAACGGGCGTCTTTCTCGGCCGATGCGCTGACGGGGTTGGAGGCGAATTTGCGGGTGCCTGGGCCGGAGACGATGGAGACCCGGATTTTTGGGCGTTTGACTGCGTGGCAGAACTGGATTTTCCAGCGTCCGAATGCGGTGGGGGAGGCTGGGTCTTTGAAGCGGTATGGGAGCGGGCAGCGGCCGGAGTTTGATTGGGGGAGGGTTTGAGGGGGGCGATGCCAATATTAATATGGTTTGAACCATGATTGGCACTATGAACGACATTGGGGTCTGCTCTGCTGCAACATGGCTGACATTTTCCGTTTCCGGCCGGCGGAAGCTACCGGTTCCTATATCGATATGTATCTGCCTAGAGAGAAACGATAGAAGGAAATCGGCGTGGCCGCTGAAGCCTTGGGTTGGTTCACCGACGCGGACTGCTTTTGACGCGGGGAGAACACTCCTATGAATACAAAGGTGGTTGTAGCTGCGTTCGCATGGCTAGGTATGCTGACCCTAGCGCTCGTTAATTCAGTGGCACGAGGGAACAGCACCAAGCATTCGAATGGCACCTCCGTGAACACGAACCGCCACAGGGTCCAATCAGACGAAGGCGCATTGGGAAACAGTCCGAGCCGGGTCGCGGTAGCAGGAAGCAAGCTCGAACCCAGTGATTTGCAACAAGGAAGGTGGCGTCGTTCACTCATATCGGTTTGGTTTCCGATCCTGTCGTTGATCGTTGCGCTAGGAAGCGCACTGTTTACGTTAGAAGGAGTGAACGCCACTCGTGAGTCATTTGTTGCAGTACAGAGAGCGTTCATAATTGCAAATGGTGTCGAAATTGAAAATATATCGCAAGGAGAAGACCCTTTATTTTCTGTCAGGCTTATTGTAGAAAATAGTGGAGCGACCCCCACGAGAGAGTTGAAATATGTGTCGGCCGTGGGACATTTCGGAGCCAAGCGAACACAATGGCTCAAGGAGATTTACAGCGGTGTTGATCTACCCGCTCATGTGCCTGTGGACCCTGAGTTTTTATATGAGATGATTACTAAATCTGGGGAGTCTGACGGTTGGATAACGAGAGATGTTGTAGGCCCGAAGCAAACAATTAAAATCGGTCCGATAAATTCGACTGTGTCTAAAACAAATCTGCTTTGCTTTTCGGGTATGGGGCTTACGTATACCATATCTGGTGTGGTCTTTTACAAAGGCGTCTTTAATGCATCTCCTATCCACAAAACCAAATTCTGCTTTACAATCTACCCTGGTCAAAATCGACATGGGGAATTTGAGCCGCGATATGGCCGTTGTAGGCATTGGAATTGCTCCGACGATGAATGTCGGCAAGACCAAGATGTGTACTATAAGCGCGTCAGCGAGAGTTTTTCTAAACACGGAAGGCCAGTACCCAGTGGGTTTCGGGCAGGGCATACGCTGTTGTTGGCTCTTATAGCGGTATTTGTTGAAATCGGCTAGGATGCCACCGGCGGGGGGGCAGCATGGAAGCGACTGCATTCGAAGCGTGGCTTGACGGGATCGCTGGTCTTACCGAATCTCAGCGGCAGCAGGCATTACAGGTGCTGGTCTTA
>CALQHT020000297.1 GCA_943330455.2 Nitrosovibrio sp. Nv4
ACGCGCAGCTACCAGAAAGGCATCAAGGTCACAGATGCCGAGATGGCCGCTCTCAATATCACGGGGGACACATTCCATCCGGAGTGGAACTATACCATCTCGCCAAGGCCACCAACTTGAAGCGGTAGTTTTTGCGTGTTGCCTTAGCGTCGTCGATATCACTCCACACAATGTTGAATCGCACCCGCAACGCGGGTGGCGTTTGACAACGCACCGCAATCCGGCCTTTCCGGATTCCGTGACCACCCGGCGGTAGAATTCCTGTGGGTCGCTCGGTGCCAAACGAACCACGGTATCGCTAACGGCCTGCAGAGCCAGAAACACATACCCAGGTTCCGGTCCTGCTTCCGATATCGGTGGTTGAATGTATTTGCTGGTGTTGTGCTCAATTTGGTCGCGCCGGAGCGATGCCGCGAAGGCAAGCGCCGGATCGGGGGGCAATGCCCAGGCGGCCTCCAGCATTTCGGGGGATCGAGCCAATTGGGAGAAGCCGGCATAACCGAAGGGGTCGAACGTGAAATACCCGCTACGGTATGAGTGCTTGAATCGGGAGATACCCTCTCCGGCACCGATCGAATGGTGCGAAAACAAGAATGCATCGTCCCCGAGGTGTCTTTCGGCAATTTCCGCGGTCTGGCTCCTGGGTCGATCCATGATTCCATTGATATTTTCATCTTCGGTCCTGCTGCGAACGTCACGGACGATGAACCGGATTGATCGTCGAAGCGCATGCACGGGGCCATGATCGCTGGTTCCGTCCGCGGGACGCGCAAGGTTTCCGGCCGACCGGCATTTCGCCATCACGGTCGCTCGGCTCGATCAAGCGGCGCCATTCGCGCTGGTCGCGGGCCAGTCGAAAAGAAATAGAGAATGGTCGTGTGGATTTTCCTGCGGCTCTACTGAACCGATCGTCAGCAAGAACGCGATGCGCGTGATCGACACCATTCCTGGCGACCTCGATCTGGGTTCGACAAGACAGGCATCAGGCCTGTGCTGACGCCTGGACCAACGGATACTCTACCTCCGCCGTGTAGATCGCCTGTTCCTTGCCGAGCAGGGAGCTGAACAGGGTGAAGTGCTGGACCGGGACGGGGTCGGCGCGGAACAGGTTGTGCGCCTGCATGAAGGCCGCGACCTTGCTTTCTACCGCATTGTCCAGCCGCGCCAGGGTCACATGCGGCTGGAAGCGACGGCGCTCGGGTTCCAGGCCGCAGCGCTGCAAGGCGGTTTCGACCTTGCCGCGCAGATGCTCCAGTTGCTGGTTGCGCTCCACCCCCACCCACAGCGCCGATCCTCGCCCGGCTTTGGAGAATGTGCCCAACCCGGCCAGGGTCAACGAGAAACTCCGCACTTTCAGGGCGGCCAGGGCGTGGTCGATCTCCTCGGCCAGAAAGCCGGGGACCTCACCGATGAAGCGCAGGGTCAGGTGGTAGTTCTCCTCCGGCAGCCAGCGCGCGCCCGGGATCCCCGAGCCGGCCATGTCCGCCAGCCGTTCCCGCACGGACCAAGGTAGGTCGATCGCGACGAAGAGCCTCATTTGGTCCCCGTTCGATCCAGCAATTGTTCCACCAGGGGCAAGATACGGGCGACGATCCGTTTGACACCGTCCGGGTTGGGATGGATGCGATCGGGCTGGTTCAGCGCCGGCTGTCCCGCCACGCCTTCCAGAAAGAACGGATCGTAAATCAGGCCCGGTCGGCCGCCCAAACGGTCGAAGACGCCGCGGAACGCAGCCTGATAGTCGGGACCAAGATTGGGGGGCGCATACATGCCGCTGAGCAGCACCGGGATCCGACGCGCGGCCAGCCGGTCCAGGATGGAGGCCAGGTTGGCCTCGGTATCGCGTGGATCCAGCCCGCGCAGCCCGTCGTTGCCGCCCAGTTCCACGATCGCGGCATCCGCGCCGTCCGCCAACGCCCACTCCAGGCGGGCCTTGCCGCCGGCGGTGGTATCGCCCGACACCGCGCCATCGACGATCGCGACATCGCGCCCCTTGGCCCGCAACGCCCCGAGAAGCTGGTCCTGGAATCCGTCGGCTCGCGCCAGCCCGTATCCCGCGGCCAGCGAATCGCCCAGCACCAACAGTCGCACCGGCGCGGCCAAAGCCGAGCGTCCAACCGGCAATGCAGCGGCAGCCAGGGCGAGCAACACCCGCCGGCGTGACAATCGCTTCATCCATGCATGATCGGGGTTCTTCCGGACGGCGAGAACGCCATATGCTGCCGCCATGGATGCCATCACGCCGCCCCGGACTGAAGCCGACTCCGCGCAACCACTGATGCGGGTCAGGAATCTGCACCTGACCGTGCCTTCCGCCGCGGGGCCGGTCAACATTTTGCGTGGGATCGATCTCGATATCGCCACGGCCGAGGCGGTCGGCATCGTCGGCCCGTCCGGTTCCGGCAAGACGAGCCTGCTGATGGTGCTGGCGGGGCTGGAACGCGCGACGTCCGGCAGCGTTCAACTGAACGGCCGGGAGATCACTGGCCTGAACGAGGACGCCCTGGCGCGTCTGCGCCGGGAGCGGATCGGGATCGTCTTCCAGGCCTTCCACCTGATCCCCACCATGACGGCGCTGGAGAATGTCGCCGTGCCGCTGGAACTGGCCGGCCGGAAGGATGCGTTCCAGGTGGCAACCCGGGCATTGCGCAGTGTCGGGTTGCACCATCGGCTGACCCATCTGCCCGGCCAGTTATCGGGTGGGGAGCAGCAGCGTGTCGCCCTCGCCCGCGCTTTTGCTCCGGAGCCGAGCCTGCTGCTGGCCGATGAGCCGACCGGGAACCTGGACGCTGCCACCGGCGCTCTGGTGATGGATTTGTTGTTCGAACTGCGGGAACGGGTCGGTTCCACCTTGTTGCTGATCACCCATGACCGGTCGCTGGCCGAACGCTGCGATCGTCAGGTGCATTTGGAAGATGGTCAGGTGAGCGCGTCGCATCCCCACACCGTCATTGCCGGGCTTGACCCGGCAACCCACCCCCTGCCGTCGAAGCGCGGGTTGCCGGGTCAAGCTCTGCAATGACGCGGGGGAGGGCAGGCGGCGGAATCGCTCAATGGCCAGGGCCATTGTTATGAGTCTCGCGTTCCGTCTGGCGCGGCGGGAGCTGCGCGGTGGCGTGCGCGGCCTTTGGGGCGTGCTGCTCTGTCTGGCGCTGGGGGTGGCGGTTATCGCCGCGGTCGGCACGGTCCGCGCGTCGGTCGATGCTGGGTTCGCCGCCGACGGGCGCCGCATCCTGGGCGGGGACCTGGAGGTCGAAAGCGGGGCGCAGGCCCTGCCGGACAGCTTGCGGGATTGGTTAAGGGCCCGGGGTGCGACCTTGTCCGACGTGACGCAGATGCGATCCATGCTGGTCGCACCGTCCGGCGAGCGCCAACTGATCGAGCTGAAAGCCGTCGATACCGCCTGGCCGCTGGTGGGTGCCGCGACCGTGACCCCGCCCGCCCCGCTGGCCCAGGCGCTGTCCCGCCGCGACGGGCTCTACGGGTTGCTGGCGGAGCCTCTGGTGATGGACCGCCTGGCACTGAAGCCAGGCGATCGGGTCCGGCTTGGCACCGCGACGTTCCGGGTCGAAGGCACTCTGACCCTGGAGCCGGACCGGGTGGCGACTCCGTCCTTGTTCGGCCCCCGTGTGCTGATCCACGCGGACGCCTTGCCGGAGACGCAACTGATTGCTCCGGGATCCCTGGTGCGCCACGGGCTGCGCGTGATCCTGCCAGCGTCCGCCAATCCCCAGGCGATGGCCGCGGAGATCCGGCAGGCGTTCCCTGATCAGGGCTGGCGGGTCCGCGATCCGCGTGACGCCGCGCCCACGGTGACCCGGTTCATCGAGCGGGCGGCCTTGTTCCTGACCCTGGTCGGGCTGACCTCGCTGCTGGTCGGCGGCATCGGTGTCGCAAATGGCGTGCGTGCGTGGCTGGACGCCCGCGCCCGGACCATCGCGACCTTGCGCTGCCTGGGCGCGTCGCCTGGTCTGGTCTTCCAGGTGTGCATGATCCAGGTGATGGCACTCGCCGGTGCCGGCATTCTGGCCGGGGTGGCGCTTGGGGCGACCTTGCCCGCGGTTGCGGCAGGGCTGCTGGCGGATGTGCTGCCGGTGCCACCGGTCAATGGCCTCTATCCGCTGCCGCTGCTGCTCGCCGCTTCCTTCGGCCTGCTGATTGCGCTCTGCTTTGCGCTCTGGCCGCTCGGCCGCGCCGCCCGCATCCCCGGTGGCGCCCTGTTCCGAGAGGGGTTGCTGCCGGACAATACACGACCTTCGCGTGGCCTGATGCTGGCCAATCTTGGTGTCGCCGTGGCGCTGGTCGGCCTGACCGTCGCCACCGCCACCGACCGCATTTTTGCGATGTGGTTCTGCGTTGCCGCTTTGGGCACCTTGATCCTGTTCCGCCTGGGCGCCCTGGCCTTGATGCGACTGGCCCGTGCGGCACCGCGCCTGCCATCGCCCTGGATGCCGCCCTGGATGCGATTGGGCATCGCGAACCTGCACCGCCCCGGCGCGCCCACCCCGCTGCTGCTGCTCTCGGTCGGGCTGGGCCTGTCCACCCTGGCGGCGGTGGCGCTGATCCAGGGCAATATCAGGCGGGAGATCCTGGACCAGCTTCCGTCGAATGCGCCCAGCTTCTTTTTCGTGGATATTCAGGGCGATCAGTTGGATCGGTTCGAGGCCGTGGTGCGCGCTCAACCCGGCGTTCAGGATATGCATCAGGTCCCCTCAATGCGGGCCAGGCTGGTGGCGGTGAAGGGCATCCCGGTCGAGGCGTTTCGTACAACGCCGGAAACCGCGTGGGCGCTGCGCGGCGATCGCGGGCTGACCTATGCAGCAACCCCGCCCGAGGGCACGCGACTGGTCGCCGGACAATGGTGGCCGGCCGATTACAGCGGACCGCCGCTGGTTTCATTCGATGCCGGTCTGGCCAAGGGGTGGGGCGTTGGCCTGGGCGATATCATCCGAGTGAATATTCTCGGCCGGGACATCGACCTGACGATCGCCAGCCTCCGCGATATCGCCTGGCAGTCTCTGTCGCTCAACTTCACCATGATCGCGAGCCCCGGCCTGCTGTCCAACGCGCCGCACACCCATATCGCGACGGTGCGAATCGACACGGCGCGCCAGGGCGCCCTGCTGCGGGCGGTGACCGACGCGCTGCCCAACGTGACCGGCGTGCGGGTCGAGGAAGTGTTGGCCGCCGTTGCCACCCTATTGAACAAGGTCGCGACCGCGCTCGCCGGCACCGGCCTGCTGACCCTGGTGTCCGGCGCGATCGTCCTGGTGGGCGCCGTCGCGGCCGGGCAACGCCGCCGGATGCAGGAAGCGGTGATCCTGCGCGCATTGGGGGCGACCCGCCGGCAAATCCGGGCCGCCTGGCTGGTGGAGTTCGGAATCCTCGGCTTGACGGCCGGTCTGACCGCTGCAATCGTCGGAACCGTCGCGAGTTTTGGCGTTGCGCATTACATTTTGCACACCGACTGGGTTTTCTTGCCAGGAACGCTTACTCTCACTCTGGCAGGAGCACTCGCCACAATGCTTGTGTTCGGCTACGCTGGAACCTCCGCTGCCTTGCGCGCCCGACCGGCGTCGATGCTGCGGAACGAGTAAAGACGGTCTGGAAGCGCGTTCGTGACTCAATCCCGAGCTGTGAGGCTAGGCCGGATCCGCCGACAAGAACAAAATAGGACAACCGCCCGTCGTTTTGTGCTAATGATCAGGACGACAAGGGCATAACGCCCGAAAGGACACAGGGAACCATGGCTTTTAGTCCCGAATACCGATCGTACCCGCGGGCATCCGCCGCCACGACGGCCGCCGTCCTGGACGCCGGCCTTCGGGCATACATGCTGCGGGTCTACAACTGGATGGGGTCCGGTCTGCTGCTGACCGGCGTCGTCGCCTATCTCATCGCGAATACCAGCGCGATCGACCTGTTCTACCCGGTGGTGCAGACCCCGTTCGGCACCGCGCGCTCGGCTTCGCTGCTGGCGATGGTCGCGATGTTCGCGCCATTGGGCTTCGTGCTGGTGCTCAGTCTGGGAGTGAACAAGCTATCGACATCGGCGGCACAGGCGCTGTTCTGGGCGTTCTGTGCGACGATGGGCGCCAGCCTGACCAACATCTTCCTGATCTACACCGGCGAATCGATCGTGCGGGTGTTCTTCATCACCGCCGGGACGTTCGCCGCGACCAGCCTGTATGGCTACACGACGAAGGCCGACCTCAGCCGCTTCGGCAGTTTCCTGGTGATGGGCCTGATCGGCATCATGATCGCCGGTCTGGTGAACATCTTCCTGCAGAGCAGTGCGTTGCAGTTCGCAATTAGCTGCATCGGCGTGGTCGTCTTCACCGGCCTGACGGCGTTCGACACGCAGCGGATCAAGGCGGATTACGTGCAGTTCGCCTATGCCGATGGCGTGGAAGGCGCGGCCAAGCGCAGCGTTTTCGACGCGCTCAGCCTGTATCTGAACTTCATCAACCTGTTCATGATGCTGCTGTCGCTGCTGGGCAATCGCAACAGCAACTGATCACGACAGAGATCGGTTCGATCCGACAGCAAGCCCCGGAGCCTCGCTCCGGGGCTTTTTCGTTGAATCCCCCATTCAGGCGCGAGGCTCCCACCCGCCCGGGATCAGCGGCGCGGATTGGCGCAACAGGCTCTCCGCCATCTCCTGCCAGGCAGTTGGGATGTCGGTTCGCGTCACGTCGATGGGCGGCGGATCCGTCAGCATGCGGTGAATTGCGGCGGCGATGCCGGACGGCGTCGGAGGGCACAGAATCGCCGCGCCTTCCTCCCCCAACTGTTCCCGCAGCCCCCCGACCTCGGTCGCCACCACCGCTCGGCCGGCCGCCAGGGCGACCGCGGCGATGCCACTCTGGCTGGCTTCGCGATAGGGCAGCACCAGCGCGTCCGCCCAGGCGATCACGCCGCCGACCTCGTCTTCGGCGACCCAGCGGTTCTCGACCGTCACGCCGGGACGGGTGCGCAACCGGTCCAGCACCGGCGATTCCGCACCGGCCCCGATCACGCGCACGGCCATGTCGTCGCGCCGGCCGAGCATGGTGAGGGCCTCATCGAGTAGATCGAGACCCTTGTAGGGGAGCAGCCGGCCGAAAAAGAGCAGATGCAGTGGGCCGCCGCCGCCCTGTCGCGTCGGCGCGTCATACGGCAACGGCGGGTGACTGACACGAATCAAGGGTCGGCCGTTCCGTTCGGCCAGACCCTGGGCAATCAGCCGCTCGCCGACATGCGTGCTGAGCGCGGCGATCCGGTCGGCCGCCTGGCAGAGCTGACGTTGTAGCCCGATTTGCAGCGGGAAGCCGTCACCGGGGTGGGCGTCGGCGTCGTGGACGATCACCACGAACGGCACCGTCAGCCGTCGCAGGACCCAGGCCATGACCAGATCGAGCGGCCCGGGCATCGCACACACCGCCAGGTCGGGCCGCAACGCTCGTAGCCGACGGAGCAGATCTCGGGCCCAGAACGGGGCGGACAGAGCGCGGGCGATCAGGCCTGGGAAGCCGGCGTAGGTTCGGATGGGCAGGTCGCAAGACGGTGGGTTTGCGCTGGCCAGGATCGCGGCCCGGGTGGACAGCGACAACGATGCCGAGACCCCGGGGCACGCACGGAATCCCTCGGCCAAAAGTGCGGCGATCTTCGGACCACTGCCAGATCGGCCCCACTGCCAGACGAGCACTTTCAGTATGACGACACGCCCCTTGCCTCCAGCCGATCGTTCGGGGTCACCCCCGCAACCGCCCGGATGGTGACGTCAATGTCACGATGCCACATGGTTGCGGCCGGTTCGGTGTAAGCCTGCGGCGGCCGTGGCGGCAAGCGGTCGATACACGTTGCCGACGCCCCCTGTCACTTGCATCCGTGTCACTTGCATCCGTGCCAATTGCCCCCTCACCACTTGCATCCGCGTCACATGATTCCGTGCCTCTTGCATCCTGGCGGCCAATCCACCAACGTCATGTCAACCTGGGTCGCCATGAAGCGATCCGCAATCGCTTTTAATAAAGGCTCTTATAGCGGTATTTGGTAACTGCCCAGGTAGGCCCAGCGAATGAGGTCTGTGGACGTGTTGGTACCAGAAATG
>CALQHT020000298.1 GCA_943330455.2 Nitrosovibrio sp. Nv4
AATCGTGGGTCCTCGCCATGCTCGCTCCCAAGCGGTCGCTGCGCGTGGCTCCGGTCCCGCCGAAGACGGCGGATTTGACACGGCCGGGCGCGGCCGCCAGGGCGATGGCAGGTCGGGACGAAGGAAGAGGCGTCTGGATCGAACCAAGGAACAACCGGGCGCGCCGTGGACTTGCAGTCACGATCCTCCGTCGCTTACAGTCGTTAGCCCAATGGTGGGTGAGACTGACCAAGCCTCACACACAGAAATTCGGATACTCCCGAGGACGAAGCATGCTCGGTGTTTTCTATCAAAGCAAAGGGTCAATTTCACAACAGGTATGATATCCTTGGTCCCTGTATCCAGAGTAAACGACTTGCGACATGCCCACTCGGCAGCGTCCGCCTCTTGCCACAAACCCACAGTCAGACTGAAACATCGCCGGCCAGTGACCGCCATTTCAGCTGACAACCCCAGAATTCCTTCAAGCCCTACTGCACCCCAAATCCAACCGATTTTAGCCACCGGCCCCTCTCCTGATACAAGTCCCCCAAGCACCCAGCCTCCCTCCCGGAGAGGCCGATACCAAACGGACGAACAAGGAAACGCCGACCGATGCCGATAAGAAAACTTCTGATCGCCAACCGCGGAGAAATCTCCATCCGCATCGCCCGCACCGCGGTGGCGATGGGAATAGCCACGGTCGCGGTCCATGCCGAGGACGACGCGGCCTCTCTCCACACCCGCCGTTCCGACGAAACCCGGGCCCTGAAAGGCCGAGGCGTCGCGGCCTATCTCGATGCCGCCGGCCTGATCGCGGCCGCGATCGAGACCGGCTGCGACGCGGTGCATCCCGGCTACGGCTTCCTCGCCGAAAACGCCGCCTTCGCACGCGCCTGCGAGGCTGCGGGGCTGATTTTCGTCGGCCCAACCCCGGCGTCGCTCGATCTGTTCGGCGACAAGACGGCGGCGCGGGTATTCGCTGCGCATTGCGGCGTGCCTCTGGTGCCGGGCACGGCCGGCGCCACCGACCTTCCGACCGCGCAGGCCTTCATGGCCGGCCTCGGCGACGGCGCCGCGGTGATGGTCAAGGCGCTCGCCGGCGGTGGCGGGCGCGGCATGCGACCGGTCCACACCGCCGCCGACCTCCCCGCGGCATTCGAACGCTGCCGAGCGGAGGCGCTGGCGGGATTCGGGAACGGGGATTTGTATGTGGAGCGGCTGTTTCCGCGCGCTCGCCATATCGAGGTGCAAGTGATCGGCGACGGCACCGGTGCGGTCGCACATCTGTGGGAACGCGAATGCAGCGTCCAACGGCAACGCCAGAAGGTGATCGAAATCGCCCCTGCCCCCAACCTGCCCGCCGGAGTCCGCGCTCGCCTGCTGGACGCCGCGGTCAAGCTGGCCGCCGCCGCCAACTACCGCAACGCCGGCACGTTCGAATTCCTGGTCGATGCCGCCGATCCCAGCGATCAGGCCGAAATCGCCTTCATCGAGGCCAACGCCAGAATCCAGGTCGAGCACACCGTTACCGAAGAAATCACCGGCGTCGATCTGGTCGAGGCCCAATTGCGCATCGCCGGCGGCGAAACGCTCGCCGACATCCATTTGACTCAGGCGGAAATCCCCTCCCCGCGCGGCATCTCCATGCAGGTCCGCGTCAACCTGGAAACCATGACCGAGGACGGCAACGCCAAGCCAGCCGGCGGTGTCTTGAGCGCCTATGAGGTCCCAAGCGGCGCGGGGGTACGCGTGGATGGGTATGGATACGCTGGGTATCGCACCAACCCGTCCTTCGATTCGCTGCTGGCGAAGGTGATCGTTACTGCTCCATCCGGACGGCTAGACGATGTCGCCGCTCGCACCGGTCGGGCCCTGGCGGAATTCCGGATTGCCGGCGCGTCTACCAACACGCCGTTCCTGCAGGCTCTGCTACGCCATCCCGGGCTTCTGAGCGGCCAGGTGCACACACGCTTCGTCGAGGAGGAGATCGCCGGCCTGCTCGCCAGCACCGGCGAACCACCCAAGCGGCTCTATTTCGAGCCAGCCGCCGCCCCCGGCGCACCCCGCACCGCCGGCATAAGGCTGAAAACCACCGATCCGCTCGCGATTGTTGCGCTGGGCAAAGGTCCCGATGCGACCGTCCCGGCAATGAACGAAGCCCCACCGGAGCCGGAATTCGCGGCGCATATCGAAGGCCCGGACGGGACCAAACCGGTCCCTGCCCCCATGCAAGGCACCATCGTCAGCCTGGATGTCGCGGAAGGCGACATCGTGCGTCGCGGCCAATCCGTCCTGGTGATGGAAGCAATGAAAATGCAGCACGAAATCCCTGCCCCGGTTGGCGGTATCGTGCGCGCGGTCATGGTCGCCATCGGCGACACGGTGTTCGAAGCCCATCCCCTTCTGTTCATCGAGGAAACCGACGACGCCAGCGGGGTCACGGCGGCGGCCAAGGCGATCGACCTGGACCTGATCCGACCCGACCTGGCGGAGGTGATGGTACGCCAGGCCAAGGCACTCGACGATGCTCGTCCGGCGGCGGTCGCGCGTCGGCGCAAGACCGGGCAGCGCACCGCGCGGGAAAACCTGGAGGACCTGGTCGATCCCGGCTCCTTCGTCGAATACGGCGCGCTGACCATCGCCGCTCGCCGCAGCACCACGCCGATCGCCCAATTGATCGACGAATCCCCCGCTGACGGCTTCGTCATGGGCCTGGCGCATATCAACGGCGAGTATTTCCAGGAGGACACCAGCCGCGTCGTGGTCGGCGCTTATGACTACACCGTGATGGCTGGAACGCAGGGCAAGAAGAGCCACAAGAAACAGGACCGCATGTACGAACTCGCCGAGAAATGGCGGCTTCCTACCTTGATCTTCACCGAAGGCGGCGGCGGGCGGGGCAGCGATCCGGACTATATCTCGATCCTCGGCGGCACCAGCGACACGTTCCACCAGTTCCCTCGGCTGAGCGGCCTGGTGCCGGTGGTCGGCATCGCCTCCGGTCGTTGCTTCGCCGGCAACGCGGTGCTGCTGGGCTGCTGCGACGTTATTATCGCCACGGAAAACGCCACCATCGGCATGGCCGGCCCGGCCATGATCGAAGGCGGCGGCCTTGGCGTCTACCGCCCGGAAGATGTCGGGCCGATGAGCATCCAGGTGCCCAACGGCGTCGTGGACATCGCCGTGTCCGACGAACGCGAAGCAGCCCGGGTCGCGCGCCAGTACCTGTCTTACTTCCAGGGCCGCGTAAAAGACTGGACCTGCGCCGACCAACGCCTGTTGCGCCACGCCGTGCCGGAAAACCGAATGCGCGCCTACGACATGCGCGCGCTGATCGAGACCTTGGCCGACACCAGCTCCATGTTGGAAATCCGCAAGGGCTTCGGGTTCGGCATGATCACCGCCCTGATCCGGGTGGAGGGCCGCCCGATGGGCGTCGTCGCCAACAACCCCCTCCATCTCGGCGGTGCGATCGACAGCGACGCCGCGGACAAGGCGGCGCGGTTCATGCAACTCTGCGACGCGCATGAAGTGCCGCTGCTTTACTTGTGCGACACGCCCGGCAACATGGTCGGACCGGAGGCCGAAAAGACCGCGCTGGTCCGCCATTGCGCCCGCGCTTACGTGGTCGGTGCCAACGTCACTGTCCCGACCTTCATGGTCATCACGCGGAAGGCATACGGCCTCGGCGCGCAGGCCATGGGCGGCGGCAATCTGATGATCGGCGCCTTCTGCGTGTCCTGGCCCACCGGTGAGTTCGGCGGCATGGGCCTTGAAGGCAAGGTCAAGCTGGGCAATCAACGCCAGTTCGCCGCGATCCAGGATCCAGTAGAACGCCTGGCGTTGTACGAAAGACTGGTCGCTGAGGAATATGAGCGCGGCAAGGCCCTGAATGTCGGATCGTTGTACGAAGTCGACGACGTGATCGACCCGGTCGAGACTCGCCGCTGGATCGTCGCCGGCCTGCGCGCGATGCCGCCGGCCCCGAAGCGAGAAGGCAAGAAGCGCGGCTGGGTGGATGCGTGGTGAGGGCCGCCAGCGCAGATCCAGACATCCGGTTCAGGGGCTGAACCATAAACGGCAATCTGAAACGCCCTGATTGACCTAGATCAACGACGCCTGCCACCGACCGTCGAAAATCGTCCGGTTCGATCGTGCCCCCACCAAGGTGGCGGCACGACGCCCGGGGGACCACGAAGGAAGGAGCATCAAGACATGACACAACTCTCCCAAGGGACCCGATTCAAGGCCGACCCCCTGACATTCATCGTCCGGCACGAGCTATGGGACGGCAACGTCCAGGATCACGCGGACCAGGGGGTGTCCATCGACGTGGCGGCGGATGTCGGTGGCCGGGAAATCGCCTTGCTGCGGTTCAACTGCTTCGACATCGAAAGAAGTTACATCTACGGACCGGAAAACCCCAATTTGAAGATCGCCGCACCGATGATGCTCGGTGGCGCGGACCGAGCGGCCAGCGGCATGGGCCAGCTTTACCGCATGGACCCGACCACGGACGGCAACCCCATCGGCTGGACCATCAAGACCCTGGCCCAAAAGCTGCCGAAAATGCTGGACCGCGCCGGA
Organism: Nitrosovibrio sp. Nv4; assembly: GCA_943330455.2. Lineage (GTDB taxonomy): Bacteria > Pseudomonadota > Alphaproteobacteria > Acetobacterales > Acetobacteraceae > Rhodopila. The sequence goes on from CALQHT020000298.1 coordinate 4,570, forward strand.
TACAAGCACATCGCGGAGAGCACCGACCTTCTCGCCGCGCGCCGCGTCCTACCCGACGTGGAATCTTGCGCACGAGACCTGTTCGGATCCCGCCGGAACACCGTCAAGCATAACCGCGGCACCGACATCTTCGAGGCCGGCAACATCCGCTTCGGCCTGGAAATGCGCCGCCTGCCGGTGGGCGACGGCGGCCTGGCGATTCATGTGCTGGGCGACATCGGCGGATCGACCCGCAAATCCTATGTCGAGGAAACGGAACTTCTGGCCTTCGACTGTTTCTGGGACGGCGCGCATTACCATTACGGTCCACGCAACAAGAACCACCGCATCTATTGGGACAAGACCTTGGTCGAGGACCCGCTCGATTGGGTCTTCGAGCAGTTGGAAAACCGCAAGCTCGGCGCCATGATCGAGCGCGCCGGCTACCCGGGAGTCGCGGCCGATCTGGATCTGGACAAGGTCGCCTCCGTGCTGCCCGCGATGAAGAAGCGGGCGTTCGAGATGTGGGAGGAAGGGGAACGACTGACCGGCCACAAGGGTCTGCCCTTGGCCCCGACTCCGAACCTGGTCGCGGATTAGGGGGCGTGAAACAGGAACCGCTCTATATGGCGAACGGCTATCCCGCGCCATTACGGCGGGCGTAGGCCGGCCATCCAGGAAGCGTGGATGGCCGGCCTACGCTCGCCATAACGCGGGGAGGCCCGGGCTCACCGCCAGATCGTGCCGGTCGGACATACCTCCGACCGGTGGGCCGATGATGTGGCTTTGAAGCTGCGTGCCCTCACGAGACGCGCTTTCTACCAACGGTCCGAACCATTATCGATGCAGTGCTGCCCTCGGCATCGGGTAGCCTGACCGGGCAAGCCGTGGTGCAAAAGCAGGGGGCGGGTTGCCAAGGCGAGCACGGCAATGACGGTGAGGTGACGCAATCGGTCAAGGGTTCGGACGGTTGGTATTCGTCGGCCCGCAGCGTCGATCGGATCAACTTGGTCCCGCTCCATATTCCGGTGCCTGTCATCTCCCCGCCTTTCGGAGGGCGCAAAAAACGCCGCCGGCAGCGCCGCGGGAGATGCGCGGCATCCCTTGCTTATCTGTGTTCATCTGCATTCATCTATGGTTTATATTTATTAATACTTTAACTTCCCCATCCCGGCGCCCGATGCCCATCCTTCGCGACAGAACGCCCTTATCGCCCGATGCCCCAAGGCACGCCCCATCCCACTCCCCATTACCAGCTTCCCTCGGGCCGCAACGATGATACACAGGGCCTCAACAAGCCCAACCAGACCGAGAGAGTTCGACCCATGCCGAATGCCGACGCCGCCGTCGCGACCGCCGATCGACCCGCTACGCCCGACCATGACGTCATCATCATTGGCGCCGGGATCGCCGGCATGTATCAGCTCTACCGCCTGCGGGAATTGGGCCTGTCCGTCCGCGTCTTCGAGACCGGCAGCGGGGTCGGCGGCACCTGGTATTGGAACCGCTACCCCGGCGCCCGCTTCGATTCCGAAAGCTACACCTACGCCTTCGCCTTCTCCGAGGAACTGCTGCAGGACTGGAGCTGGAGCGAGCATTTCGCCGCCCAGCCGGAAACCCTGAGCTACCTGGAACACGTCGCCGACCGGTTCGACCTCCGCCGCGACATCCAGTTCAACAGCCGCGTCGCCTCGGCCCATTTCAACGAGGCCTCCACCCTCTGGGACGTGACCCTGGACACCGGGGAGCGCCAGTCCGCCCGCTTCCTGATCACCGCGATCGGCCCGCTATCCGCCGACACGATGCCGCGCCTGCCCGGGGTCGAAAGCTTCCGCGGCCAATCCTTCCACACCTACCGCTGGCCGAAAGAGCCCGTGGATTTCGCCGGCAAGCGGGTCGCGGTGATCGGCACCGGCGCGACCGGCGTGCAGGTCATCCAGACCATCGCGCCCTCGGTCGCTCAACTGACCGTATTCCAGCGCACGCCCAACTGGTGCACGCCGCTGAACAACCGCCCGATCAGCGACGACGAACAGCGCCAGATCAAGAGCAGCTACCCGGAACTGTTCAAACTGCTCCGCACCACGCCCGGCTGCTACATCCACAACGTCGATCCTCGCGGCACGTTCGAGGTGACACCGGAGGAGCGGGAAGCATTCTGGGAACAACGCTATGGCGAGCCCGGATTCGGCATCTGGCAGGCCAATTTCCACGACATGCTGAACGATCCTGCGGCCAACGCGCTGTTCAGCGAATTCGTCGCCCGCAAAATCCGCGAGCGCGTGAAAGACCCCGCCGTGGCGGAGATGCTGATCCCCAAATGCCACGGCTTCGGCATGCGTCGCGTGCCGCAGGAGACCTTCTATTATGAGGCGTTCAACCTGCCGCATGTGAAGCTGGTCGACCTCAAGGCCACCCCGATCGAGCGGATCACCGAGACCGGCATCCGCACCAGCGACACTGATTACGATTTCGACATCATCATCTATGCCACCGGCTTCGATGCCATCACCGGCGCATTCGACCGGATCGATTTCCGGGGAGTCGGCGGCCAGCGGCTGAAGGACAAATGGGCGGATGGGCCGAAGACCTATCTGGGCATGCAGTCGGCCGGCTTCCCCAACATGCTGACCATTGTCGGGCCGCACAACGCCTCCACCCGCTGCAACATCCCCCGCTGCATCGAGCAGAACGTCGATTGGGCGACCGACCTGGTGCGCCATGCAACCGAGACCGGGCTGGTTCGGTTTGAGGCCACGCCGGCGGCCGAGACCGAGTGGACTCGCCATATCGACGAACTCGCCGAGGGGATGCTTTACACGGGGATCGACTCCTGGGCGACTGGTATCAATACCAATGTCGAGGGCAAGACGGTCCGGCGCATCCTGCAATACCAGGGTGGCGCGCCGGCCTATCGGGCGAAGTGCGACGCGGTCGCCGCCAGCGGTTATGCCGGTATGGCGCTGAGCTAGGCCCCCTGTTTCCGAAACGCCCGCCGGAGAGCATCCGCATGCCGCATATCGTAGACCAGACCAAGGCGCTGGCCGCCTTTCAGCGCGCCGCCGCCAGCCAGCGGGAGGAATTCGACGATTTCTTCCTGACTCGGTTGTTGGGGTTGGAGATCACGTATCCTGGTGATGCCTGCGAGGTAGCGTTCGAGGTTCAGGACTTCATGTTCAATCCTCGCGGTGGGGTGCATGGCGGGGTGCTGGCCACGGCTTTGGACATCTGCATGGGGCATCTGATCAACCACAACACGGGGCCTGGGGCAACTCTGGAGTTGAAGGTGCAGCAATTCTCAATGCGGACGAATCGCAGTCGCATTTGCCGCCGGATGATCGGCGACGGGTTGACCGAGTCCGATCCGCCACAGTCGGTAGACTATCGTCCCGGTCGCCCAGATAGGGGATTCGCAAGCGGCTCGGTCTCCGGTTCAACGTCGGTGTGCAACGCCTCGAATCCCTCCTCGGCCACCTGCGCCAATGCTGCGAAAGCTTCCCCGACAAGCGCA
>CALQHT020000299.1 GCA_943330455.2 Nitrosovibrio sp. Nv4
AACCCGGACCTATCGCCGTCCGGGCAGGCCCCCGGGATTCAAACGACAAAAGAATCGCATTCCAAAGGCCGTCGCCTTTGGCGGGGTCCAGGGGCAGAGCCCCTGGTCGGGGTCCGGGGCGAAGCCCCGCCCTACCGCCCCTCATCCGCTGGCTCCTACACAAGGATACCGCCATGAGCACAAGCGAAGTCGAAGACGTCCTCAGCACCGCCGCCGCCTGGCGGGCCGCCGGTGAGTTGGTCGCCGTGGCCACCGTCACCGAAACCTGGGGCAGTTCCCCTCGCCCGGCCGGCAGTCAGATGGCGGTCACCAAATCCGGCCGCATGGCGGGTTCCGTATCCGGTGGCTGCATCGAGGGCGCGGTGGCCGAGGCCGCGATGAAGACCATCGAGTCCGGCACCCCGCAATTGCTGGATTTCGGCGTCTCCCACGAACGCGCCTGGGAAGTGGGCCTGGCCTGCGGCGGCAAGGTCAAGGTCTTCGTGGAAAAACTGTCCTGAGCGGAGAGCACCGATGACCCCCGATATCCTCGCCGCCCTGGAACAGGCAAAGCGCGACAAGCGCCCGGTCGTTCTGGCCACCGAACTCCCCGGCGGCGACCAATGCCTGCTGCCCGATCCGACCGCGCCCGCGGAACTGAACGAGGCCGCCCAGGCCGTGCTGCTTTCGGATGAGAGCGGCACCCACAAGATCGGCGGCACGGACTGGTTCCTGCATGCCTACAACCCGCCCTTGCGGCTGATCGTGGTTGGCGCCGTCCATATCGCCCAGGCCCTGGTGCCCTTCGCCGCCCAATGCGGCTTCGCGGTCACCGTGGTCGATCCCCGCCGGTCCTTCGCGTCGGATGAGCGCTTTCCCAACGTCACCATTTCCTCGGAATGGCCGGATGAAGCGATGGACGCTTTCAAGCCCGACAGCCGCACCGCGGTCGTGACCCTGACCCACGATCCGAAGCTGGACGACCCGGCCCTGGACCGCGCCCTGAAGTCGAACGCCTTCTATATCGGCGCCCTCGGTTCCCGCCGCACCCACGCCGCCCGCCTCAAGCGGCTGCGGGAGCTTGGCCATACCGACGAAGCCATGGCGCGCATCCGCGGCCCGGTGGGACTGAATATCGAGGCCGTCACCGCGCCCGAAATCGGCCTGTCCGTCATCGCCGAAATCGTCGCCGTCCGACGTGGCGCGCCGTTGCCGCCGAAGACCCCTGCATGAAGAGCCGCCCATGAAATTCGGCCCCGCACCGCTGGACGAAGCCCGTGGTGCCATCCTGGCGCACAGCCAACGGGTCGGCGAGAAGATGATCCGCAAAGGGTCGCTGCTCGACGACGCCGCGATCTCGGCGTTGCGGGACGCCGGCCGCACCGAGGTCATCTGCGCGCGCCTGGAACCGGGCGACGTGCCGGAGGATATCGCCGCCGACCGGCTGGCAACGCCTCTGGTCGCACCGTTGATCGCCCGGTCCCGAGCGGCCACGGGTCGGGTGAACCTGTTGGCCGAGGTCCCCGGTCTGCTGCGCGTCAATGCCGCCCGGATCGACCGGCTGAACACGATCGATGAAGCGCTGACCATCGGCACCTTGCCCGACTATGCCTTGGTGGCGCCGAAGGACATGGTGGCGACGATCAAGATCATCCCGTTCTCGGTCCCTGGGACGGTGCTGTCGGTGGCGGAGACGATGCTGCGCCAGGGCGGCTCGCCGCTGAGTCTGCACCCGTTCCAGCACCTGAAGGTCGGGCTGGTGGTGACAGAGCTGCCCGGGCTGAAGGAAAGCGTTACCGAAAAAACGATCGAAATCACCGACGCGCGGATCACGCAACTGACCGGCACGCTGTTGCCGGCGGTGCGGTGTGCGCATCAGGAGGAAGCGGTCGGACGCGCGTTGGAGAGCCTTCTGGCGGCCGGCGCGGACCTGTTGCTGGTGATCGGGGCCTCGGCCGTGGTGGATCGGCGCGATGTCGGGCCGGCCGGGATCGTGCAGGCGGGCGGCGAGATCGTGCATTTCGGCATGCCGGTCGATCCGGGCAACCTGATCTGCCTGGGGCGGATCGGGCCGGTCCCGGCGCTGGTGCTGCCGGGCTGCGCGCGCAGTCCCAAGCTGAATGGGATCGACTTTGTCCTGAGTCGTTTGTTCGCCGGGCTGAAGGTCACCGGCGACGACGTGATGCGGATGGGTGTGGGCGGATTGCTGAAGGAAATCGACACGCGGCCGTTGCCACGAGAAAAGGCGCCGGCAACGCCTCGGTCCGGAGCAGCGCCGCGCAGCGCACCGACGATCGCCGCGGTGGTGATGGCGGCGGGGCGATCTCGACGAATGGCGCCGCACAACAAGCTTCTGGTGGGCGACAAGGCCGGCAAGCCGATGATCGCGCGCGTGGTGGACAATGTCCTGTCATCCAATGCGCGCCCGATCCTGGTGGTGACCGGGCATCAGGCGGAGCAGGTGGAGCATGCGTTGGGTGGGCGTCCGGTCCGCTATGTGCACGCGACGGACTATGCGGAAGGCCTGTCGGCGAGCCTGAAAGCCGGGATCGCCGCGGTGCCGCCGGAATGTTCCGCTGCTGTCGTGTGCCTGGGCGACATGCCGCTGGTCACCGGTCGGATGATCGATCGGCTGCTGTCGATGTATGATCAGGAAGAGGGCCGGTTGATCGTGCTGCCCACTTTCCGCGGCAAGCAGGGCAATCCGATGCTGTGGGACAAGCGTTTCTTCCCGGAAATCCTGCAGATCTCCGGGGATTCGGGGGCGCGATTCCTGGTTGGCAAATATGCCGAATTCGTCTGCGAGGTGGAGATGGCGGACGACGCCGTGCTGCGGGATTTCGACACGACGGAAAGCCTGGCGACCTTGCCGCCTCGGATGCGGCCGGAGGGAATGGAGTAACACCAGCGGCGTAAAGATTGGCTCTCCGATCAGTGCCGCCACGTCATGCCGGTGCAGGCCGACATCCACGACTTTCCCAGGCTGCAACCACGAAAGTCGTGGATCCCGGCCCTGCTGTTGCCATCACGCGGTTGCAATGCCGGTGGGTCGCTGTTTCGGCCGGTTGGGATAAGGCCGGTCGGGGCTGCTTTGCGCGCTCCGCCCGCCTGTAAGGTTTATCGACTCTATCGGAACGGCCGCATGGTCGAGCCGGTATTATCGGACCACGCGTTCGTGGCCGACCTCGCATAATCAGATGCGGACAGGTCGGCTCGAACGAAACACGCTCACACCCGTGGGTGCGAACCAAAGTTGTAAGATCGAGTACATGACTCACCGTCACCGCCGAGCTTGCCCCGGCGACCGGTGCTTGAGCGGCCGGGAGTGGGTTGCCGGCTCAAGTCCGGCAATGACGGTGAGAGTGTCGGCGAGCACGATCCAACGAAGACCGCCACAAGAGCCTTAAAATAAACCCAGCCCTCTCAACCTCAGGCAAAGGCGGCCGAGGGGGCTGGAGATGGCGAGTGGAGCGGCCCATTTCGTCGGACCATTGAAGTCTCGCCACAGGCATATCGGCCTGGGCGAGTCCTCCCTCTATGCCGCGTTGCGTCGCCGGTGCCGCAGCGCCCCCAGACCCGCGATCCCAAATGTCAGCAGGGCGATGGTCGCTGGCTCCGGGACCGAGGCATAGCTGATGTCGTCGACCAGGATACCCGTTGCGCCCGCCACGGGGTCTCCACCGGCGCGGAACAGCAAACGATCATACGACACAGGCGAATCACCGGGCTGGAAATCGCGAAAATATTCCTCCCATCCGAAACCGGTATAAACGAGCGTATCGTTGACCGAGACCTTCCAGACGTCGTTCGCCGGGCCCGGAACGAATAGCATCGACCACGATATCTTGGTGGGGACGAGCGAACTCAGTGTTCCGAGAGATGTCTCGGTAAAATTCGCGCCATCATAGTCGTCCGCGATAATCTGCCACGCGCCGCTGTTGCCGACGACACGGATCTGGTTGCCGCGCGCCCCGGTGCCGTTGTCCATCGCGATACTGAGACCATCGCCGGTCACCGCGACGGCGGTGGTCGCCTGCATCACCCAGGACGCGGTGAACAGCTTGTTGGGCGTGACCTCCCCCGCCAGTTCCGCCAGAGCCGGGGAAAATGGCTGATCGCCGAAGCTGCCGCTCGCGACCAGGCGGGACATCCGCCAACTTTGCGTGCCGGATATCGCACCGGATGTCACGACGGCCTGGTCCCAGCCGGGGTTGGTGATTTGCCAGCCGTCGTAACCGTTCACGATCGGGCCGGTCGGGTAGGTTTCAAAATTGACCCCGATCGTATCGGCCTTCGCGCCCATGGCCGCACAGATCGAAATGCCACATGCGATGGACAGCATCCGTATCGTCATTTTTCAATCCTCCGGCGGCGCAACGCGCAGCGACAAGCGGCACATGCGCAGCCATGATAGTTCACTGTAAAGCAAGCAATCGTCATGCCATCAAAACAGACGCTTGTTTTATCAGACAAAAGCGTCTTTCTCCTGCCCTGACCGAGCCGTTCAAATGCCGGTGTGTAAAATATCTCGACTCCGTCAGACGAACCAAGTCCCTCCCGGCTCCTTTACATCACAACTTTAAGTATGTGTTATTTTCCGGGATTCAGGTTATAACTTAAACGATCCATCCCGATCGCCCCCCTTGCCCCAGCCCCCAATTCAGCTACCGTCCCCGGCAACCAAAACCCTGGCCAACCCCAGGAAGGAACGCCATGTCTCCCCCGCCCGCGCCAACACCCCGCCCGCAAGGGGCTCCGCTCGCTCTGTCCGGCATCCGGATCGCCGATTTCTCCCACTTCATCGCCGGCCCGCTGGCCAGCATGATCCTGGCCGACCTCGGCGCCGAAGTGATCAAGATCGAGAAAATCGACGGCGGCGACGATTTCCGCCGCATCGGGCCGGCGATCTCCGACCAGGAAGGCGCCCCGTTCCTGTGGACCAACCGCAACAAATCCGGCATCGCGCTCGATCTGAAATCCCCGCAAGGCCAGCAGATCGCCCGCGATATCATCGCCAAATCCGACGTCTTGCTGGAGAATTTCTCCGCCGGGGTCATGGATCGTTTCAACCTGGGCTACGACGCATTGTCGGCCGCGCATCCCCGCCTGATCTACGCCGCCGTCTCCGCATACGGCCGCACCGGCCCCCTCAAAGACCGGCTCGGCTTTGACCCCATCACCCAGGCCGAGAGCGGCTTCATGGCGCTCAATGGCGATCCGGATCGAATGGGTGTTCGCACCGGCCCGTCCATCATGGACATGAGCACCGCCATGATGACCAGCAATGCCATCCTGGCCGCGCTGTTCTCGCGGGAACGCACCGGCAAGGGCCAGTTCATCGAAACCGCTCTGTTCGACCAGGCGGTGACCATGGTCGGCTTCCACGCCCTGAGCTACCTCATCACCGGGCGGGAGCCGCCGCGTTTCGGCAACGACAGCCGCGACACCGTGCCGACCGCGGCGTTCCAGACCACGGACGGGCCGCTCTATATTACCTGCGCCAACGACCGGACCTGGCAGCGACTGGCCACGCAGGTGCTGGACCAGCCGGCACTGGCGACCGACGCCGATTACGTAACCATGCCGGACCGAGTCCGCAACCGTGACCGCCTGCTGGCACTGGTGCGAGATATCCTGGCGACCCGCCCGCGCGCGTATTGGCTGGCTCGCATGAGGGACGCCGGCGTGCCGGGCGGCGCCATCAACTCCGTCGCCGAGGCGTTCGACGGCGCCGAAATCGCCCAGCGCGGCCTGGTCACCACAATCCCGCACGCAACCGCGGGGACGATCCCCAATGTCGCACTGTCGATCCGCCTGCACGGGACGCCTCTGGCCGACCCGGTGGCCGCCCCCCGCCTGGGTCAGCACACCACCCAGGTCCTGCGCGACCTGCTGGGCTATGACGCCGAACGTATCCAGGGCTTGGTGGATGGTGGGGTGGTGCGACAAGCGGCCGGGACATAGGTGCGACAAGCGGCCGGGACATAGGTGCGACAAGCGGCCGGGACATAGGTGCGACAAGCGCCCGGGACATAGGTGCGACAAGCGCCCGGGACATAGGTGCGACAAGCGCCCGGGACATAGGTGCGACAAGCGCCCGGGACATAGGTGCGACAAGCGCCCGGGACATAGGTGCGACAAGCGCCCGGGGCATAGGCGCGGCAAGCGGCCGGGCTAGAGCTACGACAGGCACCCTGGAAGCAGGTCGGAAAATCTACTGATCAGTTGACTTTTCTGCCCCACCGTTTATCCGACCCCAACGCATCACGACGCACGAGGACCCATCATGCCCGACACCCAGCAGCCCAGCCCCAACCCCACCAGCGAAACCGATGTCGTCATCGTCGGCGCCGGTTTCGCGGGCATGTATCTGCTGCACAAGCTGCGCGGCGTCGGCCTGAAGGCGCGTGTGTTCGAAGCAGCGACCGGCGTGGGCGGCACCTGGTATTGGAACCGCTACCCAGGCGCTCGCTGCGACGTCGAAAGCATGCAGTATTCCTATTCCTTCCTGCCCGAGCTGGAGCAGGACTGGAAGTGGAACGAACTTTTCGCCGGTCAGCCGGAAATCCTCCGCTATGCCAATCATGTCGCCGACCGCTTGGACCTGAGGCGCGACATCAAGTTCGAAACCCGCGTCACCGATGCCAGCTTCGATGAGGCGACGCATCGCTGGACGGTGCGAACCAGCCAGGGAGACGTGGTGTCCTGCCACCATTTCGTGATGGCCACCGGGTGCCTCTCCACCGCGCGCCGCCCGGACTTCAAGGGCGCCGACAGCTTCAAGGGCGCCACCTACCACACCGGCCATTGGCCGCATGAAGGCGGTGACCTGACCGGCTTGCGCGTCGGCGTCATCGGCACCGGATCGTCCGCCATCCAGGCAATTCCGGTGATCGCCGACCAGGCGAAGGAGCTGTATGTTTTCCAGAGGACGCCAAATTTCAGCATTCCCTCGCGCAACGGCCCGATGAACGAGCCCTACGAAAACGCCTGGAAATCCGTCTATCCCCAGAAGCGCGAAGACGCTCGGCATTCCCGTAACGGCGTGCTCGCCAACCCGAACGACATGTCGGCTCTGTCGGTTGACGAGGCCGAACGCCAGCAGATGTTCGAGGCGCGCTGGCGCAGCGGCGGCACCACCTTCATGGCGGTGTTCAACGACCTGATCTTCAACAAGCAGTCGAACGACACCGCGGCCGATTTCGTGCGCGGCAAGATCCGCTCGATCGTGACGGACCCGAAGACGGCCGAATTGCTGGCCCCGACCAACCACCCGATCGGCACCAAGCGGATCTGCGTCGATACCAACTACTACCAGACCTACAACCGTGAAAACGTCCATCTGATCGATGTCCGTTCCGCGCCGATCGAGGAAATCACCCCGGACGGGCTGATCACTGGCGGGGTCGAATACAAGCTGGATGTGATCGTGTTCGCCACCGGCTTCGATGCGATGACCGGCGCGCTGACCGGTGTCGACATCCGCGGACGCGGCGGCAAGACTTTGAAGGACAAGTGGGAAGCCGGTCCGCGCACCTATCTGGGGCTGATGACCGCGGGCTTCCCCAATCTGTTCATGATCACCGGCCCGGGCAGCCCCTCGGTCCTGAGCAACATGATGGTCTCCATCGAGCAGCATGTCGATTGGATCACCAACTGCCTGACCTGGCTCAACAGCCGCCAACTGGACAGCATGGAAGCGACCCTGTCCGCCGAGGACGCCTGGGTCGAGCATGTCAACAAGGTTGCCTATACCACGTTGTACCCGTCGGCGAACTCCTGGTACATGGGCGCCAATATCGAGGGCAAACCCCGCGTGTTCATGCCCTATATCGGCGGTGTCGGCACCTATCGGCGGGAATGCGAGGAAGTTGCCGCCAAAGGGTATGAGGGGTTTCGCCTGGAAGGGCCTGGTCGGCAGGCCGCGGCGGCGGAGTAGGTAAGGACGGGGCTCCCGCCCCGGACCCCGGCCAGGGGCTTTGCCCCTGGACCCCACCAAGGGCGACGGCCCTTGGAACCGGAACATTGTCGTTTGAATTCCTGGGGCCTACCCGGACCT
>CALQHT020000300.1 GCA_943330455.2 Nitrosovibrio sp. Nv4
ACAACAGGTTCGGTACCCAAGTCTGGAAGACCTACAACGACATTGTCCGCGCCTGCGCCAGGGCTTGGAATTGGTTCGTCTCGGACCCGGCGAGGATCACCTCGATTGGTACCCGGGAATGGGTGATTCTTTAAGCGGGTTGGTATAATATCGACGAGACTAATCATGGACCGATAGTCTCGCCTCACCGTCATTGTCGGACTTGATCCGCCCCCCCCTGCCGCCGAAGCCTACGGGAGTCGGGTAAATCTGAAACGATCTCGAAGAGCCAGTGTATTCAATGGCATGAAGAGTGGCGGCGCGAAAGCGACGACCCCCGCAACATACTCATAGGATTGTATAATTTATCATCATGCCGGAACATTCCGTAGATACCTGACCACCGTAGCCGCCGAAGCGCGGGTGGCCGGGTCAGGCAGAGCATGAAGTGAGCCGGGTAGTCGATCGCACAACTTTGGTTCGCACCCACGCCGAACAGACCCATCGACGCGGTGGCGACCATGCTTGCAACTAGATCCCTCAGCGTTTCGCGAAATCCACCAACGCCGCGAACCCCGTCTCTGTCCCCACCGCAAGCAACAGCCCATCCGGGCTCCAGGTCAGCGCCGTCACGCGCCCATGCTCGGGCGGGACCACCGGCAGGATGCGGGACGACGATGTATCGGCGATCACCACCAACCCATCGGTGAAGCCTCCGGCGACCATGTCCTGGGTCGGATGGCAGGCCACCTGGCTGCACATGATCCCGTCCCCGCCGGCCAGTTCCATGGGCGCCTTGCCCATCGGCCCGCCGCCGAAGAACGGCCACAGCACCATGCAATCCGCCCCGCTGCTCGCCAGCCATTTGCCGCCCTTGCTGAACGACAGGGACTCGCATTTCGAGGGATAGCCGCTCATGCGCATATGCTGCCCATCGGACAGGCGCCAGCCATGCAGCGCATTCTCCTGCATGGAGGTGACGACGGCGTCTCCGTCCGGATGGAACGCCAGGGCGGTATGGCTGCCTTTCCATTCCAGGCGGCGCGGGTTGTCGGACTTGGAGGCCACGAACCAGATCGTCACCCCGTTATAGTGCGACGCCGCGACCCGCCTTCCCTTGGTGTCGAAGGCGAGCCCCGTAACCGACGACGGGTGCGTCCATTCCTTTATTTTCTGGCCGGTGTGGTCATACAGATGCACCACCTTGCCGACGCTGGCGGCGATCAGCCCCTTGCCTTTCTCCGCCGCGTGGACGGCGACCTGCTCCACCCATTTCATGCCGAATTTGGCGATATCGGTCACGGTTCCGGCCGCGTCGATCCGGCGCAACTGGCCGTCATCCCCGGCGGAGACGAAGCCGGTGCTGCCGGTATCCGCGCTCAATGCCAACGCGGCGCCGTCATGGACATCGACGCTGTCCCAGGTTTCGCGATCGGCCAGATGGACGATCCGCACGGTGCCGTCGCCCAGGGCGAAGGCGGCCGAGCGGCTGTCGCGGGAAAAGCGGGCGGATACGACGAAGGCGTCCAGCGACCGTTGCGTGCCGCGTGCTTCAATCAGGAATTGGGCGGCGGTGGTCTGGCTCATGAGGATGTCCGGCTGCAAGGAAACGGCGTCGCCTCCGTTCGATGGAGGCGACGCATCAGGGGGCGAAAGCGACGATCAGGCGACGCAGCTCTCGAACCCGCGGCGCAGTTGCGGGCGATTGAGGTTGCGACCGATGAACACCAGGCGGCTGACGCGCGGGGTGCCTTCCTTCCACGGGCCGATGAAATCGCCATCGGCGATCATGTGCACGGCCTGAAAGGCAAAGCGGCGATCATCGCCGGCATAGCTCAGGATGCCCTTGGTGCGCAGCAGGTCGGCACCCTTGTCCTGCAACAGCCCGCCGATCCAGACGTTGAACTTCTCGGGATCGATCGGTTGGTCGACCTCGAAGCTCATGGAGCCGATGTCTTCGTTGTGCTCGTGGTCGTCGTCGCCATCCAGGAAGCCCGGTTCCCGCGCCAGAACGCGTTGCAGGTCGAAACCGCCCTGATTCATGACCAGTTCGATCGGCAGGGCGGCGCGCTCCGTGCGATGGATCACGGCGAATTTGTTGATGGCGCGGATGCGGCCCTCGACGGCTTCCAGTTCTTCCAGTGTCACCAGGTCGGTTTTGTTCAGCACGATGACGTCGGCGAAGGCGATCTGGTCCTCGGCTTCGTGGCTGTCGGCCAGGCGCGCCGGCAGGTGCTTGGCGTCGACGACGGTGACGATCGCGTCCAGGCGGGTCTTCGCCTTCACGCCTTCATCCACGAAGAAGGTCTGCGCGACGGGGGCGGGATTGGCCAGGCCGGTGGTCTCGATGATGATGCCGTCGAACTTGTCGCGCCGCTTCATCAGCCCGCCCACGATGCGGATCAGGTCGCCGCGCACGGTGCAGCAGATGCAGCCGTTGTTCATCTCGAACACTTCCTCGTCGGTATCCACGACGAGGTCGTTATCGACGCCGAGTTCGCCGAACTCGTTGATCACCACGGCATATTTGCGGCCGTGCTGTTCGGTCAGGATGCGGTTGAGCAAGGTGGTCTTGCCGGCGCCCAGATACCCGGTCAGGACCGTCACCGGCACCAGCCCGCTGGTATCGGGGTTCGCTTCCGTGTTGGGGTCGGCCATGGGTGCATGCTCCAGAAATCGATCGTTGGACTGCAATATAGGGGGCGTCGGCGGGATCAGCCACCATGGCCCCGGATTTCGTGTCCACTGACCATCATACCAACCGTCCCCCTTATCGTCATTGCCGGGTCAGGCCCGAGGATCTCCCGCCGCAACGCCGCAAGCTGGGCGGCAATCACCGGTGCGTCGAACAGCCTGGCTCGCGCGAGACCCGCGGCGGCCAGCGCGGTTCGCCGGGGAACATCACCCGCCAGAGCGCGGATGGCGCGGGCGAGCGCGCCGGGTTCGTCCGGGTCTGCATACAGCGCGGTGTCGCCCGCGACCTCCGGCAGTCCACCGCGTGGGGAGCAGATCAGAGCCGCCCCGCTCGCCATCGCCTCCAGCGCCACCAATCCAAACGGTTCCGCCCAACGGCTCGGCACGACCACAATCGCCGCTCGCCCCATGGCCGCCAGCACGTCGGGGTGGTCCCGATAACCCAGCACCTGGATGGTCGCTGCCTCGGCCGCGGCGCGGACCACGCGGACGAACTCGGTATCGGGGCTGTCGGCACGGAAGCGGTCGGCGCCGATCATCACCGCGTGCCAGCCGGCCAGATGCGGCAGGGCCGTGGCGCAGGCCGACACAAACGAGTCAGGCCCCTTGTCGGCAACAACCCGCCCGGCAAACAGGATCACGCGCTGGCGCGGCACGGGCGGTGGCAGTTCGGTCAGATCCAGGCAGTTCGGCAGCACCACCGGGTCTCGGGCCGGGTTGGAGACGCCATCCAGCAAACGGCCGCGCAGATAGGCCGACGAGGTCATCACCAGGGCCAATTGCCGCAGCATGACCTCTCGTTCCGCGGGTGTGCGGGATTCGCGCATCTCCTGCGGGTCGTTGTTCAGGATCAAGGTGACCGGGATACCGGGCAGCCGGCTCGCCAAGGACAGGGCGATTTCGGGACGATTATGCACTTCCACCAATGCCGGGCGAAGGGTTCGCAGCCGGTGCGCCACCGCGCGCGCATAGCGCAGGCTGGTGTTGCCCAGCCACCAGCGGCTGGGTGCAACGGTCAGCAAATCGATCCCCGGGAAGACCGGCCCATCCTGAGGGCCGGCAACGATGATCGTGCGAAACCCCGGGGTCGCGGTCAGCCGACGCGCCAGCAGTCCGAGCGCGCCGGTGCGCCCGGGCCCGAAGCCCTCCCGCGGCGGCAGCACGACGGCGACAAGCGGGGTGGCGGTGGCTTCTGGCATCGCGGCGGCTATACAGGGGCGGGCAGGGTTCGGCTATGAGGTTTCGATGTCCGGGTGGTGGAGAGAAAGCCTTGGGGCTCTGCCCCAAACCCCGCGAGGGCTTTGCCCTTCGAACCCACCAGGGGCTGCGGCCCCTGGACCGCGATCAATTGGGTCAGGGGGGAAAGGGGGCCGACCATGGCGTTTCTGCGTCCGTGTCGGCCCCTTTTCCCCCCTGACCCAATAAACGGCATCCAAGGCCCAGCCTTGGTGGGGGTCGAGGGGGCAACGCCCCTCGCGGGGTTTGGGGCGGAGCCCCAAGGCTTTCTCTCCCCCACCCGATCAGCCCATACCATAGGGACCCAGGAATGGCCGCTCGCCGTCTGCTCGTCGTCATCATCGTGCTGGCCGTGACCCTGTTGCTGGCCTGGCTGCTGCGCGCCGTGTTGGCGCCCGGCGGCTGGACGGTCGCGAAACTCCTGATGATGGGCAGTTTCCTGGGCGCGATCCCGTGGGTGGGTTTCTGCCTCGCGAACGGCGCGATCGGCTTCGCCCTGATCATGGTGCGAGACTGGCGGAGACCCGCCCCCGCGGCCCCCATCATTGCCCCCGACCAACTGCCCAGAACCGCCATCGCGGTCACCGTCCGCAACGAGGACATGGGGACCGTCCTGCCCCCATTGCGGCGCCTCCTGGACCAACTCGACGCAGCCGGAGCCGGCGAACAATTCGCCCTGTTCATCCTGTCCGACACCGCCGATCCCGCGTCAGCCGCCACCGAGGAACAGGAAGTCGTCGCCTTTCGCACCGAAGATCGCGATCCCACCCGGGTGCGCTATCGCCGCCGCACCAGCAACGACGGCTTCAAAGCCGGCAACATCATGGATTTTCTGGAGCATCACGCCGACGGGTTCGAGCTGATGCTGGTTCTGGACGCCGACTCGCAGATGACCGCCGAGGCCGTGCTGCGCCTGGTCCGCATCATGCACGACAACCCGAGATTGGCCGTGGTGCAGCATCTGACCGTCGGCCTGCCCGCGACCTCGGCGTTTCCCCGCTTGTTCCAGTTCGGTATGCGCGCCGGCATGCGCACCTGGGCGACGGCCCTGGCCTGGTGGCAAGGCGATGAGAGTTGCTACTGGGGCCACAATGCCGTCCTCCGCATCGCCCCCTTCCGCACCCATTGCCAATTGCCGCTGCTGCCCGGCGGCCGCCACATCCTGTCCCACGACCAGATCGAGGCCGCGATGCTCGCCGGCGCCGGCTGGGGCGTGCGCCTGATCCCCGTGGAAGAGGGGTCCGCCGAGGCCAATCCGCCCGCCCTGCCGGAATTCGTCCGGCGGGAAATGCGTTGGTTGGCCGGCAACCTGGAATACCGGCATTTGCTGTCGATGCCCGGCTTGCGGCCGATGGGACGCTGGCAGTTGATCCAGGCGATCCTGCTGTTCGGTTGCGCTCCATTCTATCTGATCTTCATGCTGGCCGCGGCCTGGGCCGCCGTGACCGACAAGACCTCGCCCTTCCCCGCCGGCCCCGCTCTGGCGGTGATCCTGGTCTGGGCCGCCTCGGTCTACGGCCCGAAATTCCTGGGCTATTTCGAAATCCTGGTGTCTCCCACGAAACGAGCCCGTTACGGCGGCGCCACGCGGATCCTGACCGGCGCCTTGCTGGAGACAGTTTTTGCCCTGTTGATCGACCCCATCACCATCCTGAACAAGACGGCAACGACCATCCGCCTGGTGCTTGGCATCCGAGACGGTTGGGCGCCGCAGAACCGTGGCGATCGCGGCATCGCCTGGTCGGAGGCATTTCGTCTGTTCTGGCCTCAGACCCTGCTGGGACTGGTCCTGTTCGCCTGTTTCGTCACCGCCGGCCCGATTGCCATGCTATGGGCGGCCCCGCTCCTCGGCGGATTGCTGCTGGCGATCCCGTTTTGCGTGCTGACGGCCGATCCACGCATCGGGGCCTGGATGCAGCGCCATCGTGTCGCGGCGGTTCCGGAAGAATTCGACGCCACCCCCGCGCATCTACCTAGGTAGTTTCCGTCCCTGTCGCGAAGATCGATGCCCGATTAACTAGAGTGCAAGGCAAAACCACCGCCTTCCAAGGATGATCGGGCCCTCGCCACTTCGCCGGACACGCAAACCTCTTGCCCCCCCGACGACCACGGCGCCGCTCGGCTTCATACCGCAACCCGGAGTTACTGGCATGCGCAACACGCAGAGGGAAACCGTGGCCGCCAATCTGGTCACCGTGGCTTTGGCCGACAGGGCTTTGTCGTTCCGCCTCCCGGATGGAGCCACATTCGCGGACCTCGCGGATGGTCTGGCGCATCTGGACGAATCGAGCGCGGCGTTGCCAGCGGCCTTCTACCTGAAAATCGACATGAGCCGTGGACCCGTACTCCCGCGGCGGCTTGTCAAATTCCCGGCATCCATCGGTCGGACCGTCCTGCCGAGGGATGCATCCAGCCTTAACTGATCATAAACAACGGTGAAACTCATGACCCATCCAGCAACCTCCCTGACCAAACTTTTGTCCATCGGTGCTTTTGCCCTGCTGGCGGGCTGCGCACAGCAAACAGCGGCACCTGTCGCGGAAGCGACGCCGTACAATCCGCCCGGCACCGCGCTGTCGGCGTTGCCCGCGAACAATGTCACTTGGTACCATGCGTCCTTTGATTCGGGCAGTGCCCGAATCGGCTCGGAGGCTCAGTCGGCCGTGAACGGCGCGGCGGAGAAGCTGCGTGCCAATCCGACGATGACCGCGACCGTGATCGGCAAGACCGACGGCGTTGGCAGCGATGCCAGCAACATGCGTTTGTCCCAGCAGCGCGCCAACGCGGTGCGTGATGCGCTGGTGCGGACCGGCAATATCCGCCCCGGCCGCATTGAGACCCGATGGACCGGTGAGCGTCAGTCGAACGCGCAAGCCATGGTGAGCGCCGACAGCCCCGGCGGACGGATCGTCGATATCGGCGTTCATTGACGCTGAATACGGAGGGCGCGTTTCGCCTGGCTGAAGACTGGAAACGCATCTCCGCTTCGACAAAATGATCCATGGCCCGGCAGGCGCTTATCCTGCCGGGTTGTGGCGTTCTTCTTATACCAACGGGCCGAAAGATTGACCTATCGCGCCGCCTTACTGTCATCGCCGAGCTCGACTTGGCAATGATGGTAAGGCGGCACGATAGTGCGCTGTCTGTCGGGAGTGCTTGGTTTCCGTCAGTGCGAGGACCACGCCGCCGGCGGCGCGCCCCTTCGCTTCTTCGTGATCTTCGTGCCTTCGTGGGGGAGAATCGCGGACGTCACCAAAGACACCTTGCCTGTCCGGAACAACCTCATGGGATAGGCAGCCTCGGGCCGCCGGTCCGCGATTTTCCACCACGAAGGCACGAAGGCACGAAGGTCACGAAGAAGCGTAGCCGGCGGGTGCGATTCAATATTGCGCAGAGTGATATCGACGACTCTAACCATGGACCGATAGGCCCGCCTGACCGTCATTGCCGCGTGTTCCCGAGGCGGACGGACGTCTTCGGTTCCCAACAAAAATGCACGAAAAGAGCCAAAATTTTCGAATGTAACTGACCCGATCTTATCCGTATCGGACAAGGAATATATACCCCACCCGGACAGCCAGTCCACGTTCGGCCCGACCAACCCGTTGCGGCTCGGTCCCGCCCGATCAGGCGCCCGCTTCCAGATGGGCACGCCAGGCTGTCATCGTCGCCACGAAATCCAATCGAGCCAGCCGGATGGCCCGTCGGCCGGGAATGTGCAGATGCTCGATCGTTACCGTGTCCGCATCGCATGTTACGGCATAGGCATTGCCCGTCGCGGCGACCGGCGGACTGACTGGGGCCGCCGCAGCCTGGTCCAGTAAAAGCGCAGCATAGAAAGGCCAGTGGACTTCCTCGGTCAGGAACGCGGCGAAATCATTTGGCCCGGAGTCTGTTCCTTTGGCCGACGCGACCGGTCTTCCCTCCGCATCGCGGCTGAACACCAGATCCATTTCTCCCGCGCGCTCCATCAGTTGGGCTCCTCGCTGTTTGGAGTGGGTGGTAACGATTTCATACTGGCAGCCTGAGGTCGAGCTTTCCGGCGATGAGATAGACCATGGCTTTGAGGTTACGGGTTGATCGATATCCGCGCGCCTTTGCCTTCGCGGCCTGGACCAGGCTG
>CALQHT020000301.1 GCA_943330455.2 Nitrosovibrio sp. Nv4
AAATCGCCACCAGCCCCGGAAACCGGACCCCGCACACGTCGAAGCCGCCCTGTTCGATCATGCGGGGGCAATCAGCGGCCAGGATACGGCCGAGCGCTGGCATGGGCATGTCGGGACCGTGTTCCGCAAGCAACCGGTCGAGGCTCAGGTGGCCGTGGCGCTGGCAACGACCGCAATCAACGTCGAGGATTTCGAGGCGTTGGGCGACCTGGCCCAGGAGGATGACGCCGGATGGCATGGGGATGGTGTCCGGCCTATGCCGTATATTTGCCGTATGGGCCTTGGTCGACCGAGCTTGCGGCGCCTAAACTATTGATTTCCTTGGCGTCCCGTACGGGGTTCGAACCCGTGTTACCAACGTGAAAGGCTGGTGTCCTAGGCCACTAGACGAACGGGACTGACCTACCCACGGCAGCGACCAAAATCCGTGGACGCCCTCAAGGCCGGCGGTGGGTAGCGGACCGCATCCCCCCGGTCAAGTCACTCATCCGACAAGAGCGGCGTCGGAGATGATGAAACTCGCGCTCACGGACCCATTCCATTCCTCGGCACGCAGATGACCGGCCAGATGTAGCGGCAGACCTTCGCGATTCAGCAGGGTATCCGCCAAGGCCCCCTCCCGCGCCCGGAACAGCATCGCCTTCAACCGAGGCCCTCCCCCCTCCCCTTCCACGAACGCACGGATCGTCATCGATTCCCGCCCGACCCGGTCGGCACGAACGACTCGGGCGCGTTGCAGGATAAGGGTCGGCTCCTCGTTGCCCGCACCAAAGGGCGCCAGCCGTTCCAGTTGGCGCGCAACCTCGGTCGTCGCCCCCGCCACGGTCAGAGCGCCCTCCACCCTCAGGTCCGCCGCACTCGGCAAGGCCGCCGCCGCTGCCAGACGGTCGTTCAGGAAGGCCCAGAACGCTTCGACCTTCCCCTCGGGCAGAGAGAACCCCGCCGCCATCGGATGGCCGCCCCCGGTCGTCAGGATGCCCGCCTGACGGGCCGCGATCACCGCCGCCCCCAGATCGACACCCGGAACCGACCGCCCAGACCCTTTGGCCATCCCGCCCGTCACACCCGCGACACAGGCGGGACGGTTGAAACGCTCCTTGATGCGCCCGGCGACGATTCCCACCACGCCGGGATGCCAGTCGGCCCCCACCACCACCAGCGCCGCATGCCCGGCCTCCGCCTGCTGCTCAGCCTGGTAGAGCGCGGCTTCGAGCATCCCGGCCTCCACCTCCTGGCGCTGGCGGTTGACGCTGTCCAGACGCTCCGCCAGCGCCATGGCATCGACCCTGTCGTCGGTCAGCAGCAGCCGCAGGCCGAGATCGGCCTCGCTGATCCGGCCCGCCGCGTTGATCCGAGGGCCAAGCGCGAAACCGCAGGTGAAAGCGGAGAGCTTTTCCCGCTGCTGGGTGACATCCAGCAGAGCGGCAATCCCCGGCCGGCCGCGCCGACCCATCACCTTCAGGCCCTGGCAAACCAGGGCTCGGTTGACCCCGGTCAGCGGCATCACGTCGCAGACGGTGGCCAGCGCCACCAGGTCCAGCAACCCGATCAGATCGGGTTCGGGCCGGTTGGCGAAATACCCGCCGCGCCGCAAGGTCCGCACGGTGGCGACCGCGGTCAGGAACGCGACCCCGGCCGCGCACAGCGTGTTCAACCCGGACACGTCATCCAACCGGTTGGGATTGACCGTCGCCAGGATCGCCGGGGGAGGCCCATCCGCCTTGTGGTGGTCCAGCACGATCACATCGGCCTTGCCGGCCACCGAGGACAGCGCCTCGGCCGCCGCCGTGCCGCAATCGACGCAGATGATCAGGCCGGCCCCCCGTGCGGCGAGCCCGGTCAGGGCGGCCGCATTCGGCCCGTACCCCTCCTTCAGCCGATCCGGCACGTAGTGAAGCGCGATGCACCCAAGCCCGCGCATCAGGGTCACCATCAGGGCCGCGCTGCATGCGCCATCGACGTCGTAATCGCCGAAAACCGCGATCGTCTCGCCCTGACGCGCCGCCCGAGCCAGACGGTCCGCGGCGACATCCATGTCGATCAGCAGCGAAGGGTCGGGCAGCAACGCCCGCAACGTCGGCTCCAGGAAGTCGGCCGCCGCCTCCATCCCGATATCCCGAGCCGCCAGCAGCCGCCCGACGATTTCCGGCACCCCCAGGCGCTGGGCGATGCCGAACGCGATGCGATCCTCGCCCGCCCGCCACAGCCAGCGTCGTCCGCTCAGGCTATGGGCGACGCCCAGCGCGGGTTCGGTCAAAGACCTGCCCTTACGAAGGCGTCCCCTAGGCGCGCGCGCCCTAGGTCAGCGTCCCCTAGGTAGGCGTCCCCTAAGTAGGCGTCCCCTAAGTAGGCGTCCATGTCTTCATCGCGAAATTATGGTGCCCCTCGATGTAGCGAACGGTGCCGGACCGGCTGCGCATCACCACCGAATGGGTGATCGCGCCATGGCCGAAGCGCTTGATACCCCGCAGCATCGGGCCGGACGTCACGCCGGTCGCGGCGAACATCACATCGCCCTTGGCCATTTCCTCGCACGAAAACACCCGCCTCGGGTCGGCATGGCCCATGGATCGGGTGCGCTCGATCTGCTCGTCGTTCTCGAACATCAGCCGCCCCTGCATCTGCCCACCCACACAGCGCAACGCAGCGGCCGCCAGCACGCCTTCCGGAGCGCCGCCGGAGCCCAGATAGATGTCGATCAGCGAATCCGGCATCGTGGTCGCGATCACCCCGGCCACGTCGCCATCGCTGATCAGCATGATGCGAGCACCCGCCTCCCGAGTCTTGGCGATCAGCTCCTTGTGGCGGTCACGATCCAGAATACAGGCGACCAGATCGGAGATGTCACACTTCTTGGCCTGGGCCAGATTGCGCAGATTGGTGGCGACCGAGGCATCCAGGTCGATCAGATTGTCCGGCAACCCGCCACCAACCGCGATCTTGTCCATGTAGATATCGGGGGCGTGCAAAAAATTCCCCCTCTCCGCCAGCGCCACCGTCGCAATCGCGCTCGGCCCCCCCTTGGCCGTCAGGGTGGTGCCTTCCAGCGGATCGACAGCGATATCCATCTCCGGCCCGCCGGCCCCCACCTTTTCCCCGATGAACAGCATGGGGGCTTCGTCCATCTCGCCCTCGCCGATCACCACGGTGCCGTTGATCTGCACCGAATCGAACGCCATCCGCATGGCTTCCACCGCGGCGCCATCGGCTTCGTTCTTCTTGCCGAGACCGATCCAGCGGGACGCGGCAAGAGCGGCCGCCTCGGTCACGCGGACCAGTTCCAGAGCCAGATTGCGGTCTCTGACAAAATCGAGCGGGGTCTGGGGATCCATGGTTTCCTCCGGGCTAGTGCGATTCCCGAGACCTTAGCACGAGATGCGCGGATGGGCAGTCGGGGTGGGAGCGCGCGGATCGGAAGAGAACCACGCATCGGCGCCCGAGCCGCCCCCTGTCGACGCCGCCGCCGCCGCACGGCATGGCAAGGACCGCTCCGGCGTTCGAGCCACCGCGGACCGGTCCCCCGTCGCCTGCATCGGCACACCGGAAAGAGAAAATGACCCGGCCCGACAATATTGGCCGCCCATGGTGCAACACTGGAAACCTGGTCTTTTCTCCGTGTATAAAGGCGCCCATGCCGCACGACCTCTACGAACGGGATGTCCTTGCCTGGTCCATCCATCAGGCGGAACTTCTGCGCCTTATGGCGAGCGGGGAGCGGGTGAACGACATCGATTGGGAGCATGTCGTCGAGGAGATCGAGGACGTGGGGATATCCGAACTCAACGCGGTGCATTCCCTGCTGCGCCACATGTTGGTTCACCTGCTGAAACTGAATGGATGGCCCCATCTGGGCGCCTGTCGCCATTGGCGCGGCGAGGTCATCGCGTTTCAGACCGACGCCGAACGCCGCTTCGCGCCCTCCATGCGCCAGAGGCTGGATCTGGCCGCTCTTTACGCGCGCGCGGTGCAACAGATCGAACCCCTGCAATATGGTGGCAGCCCGGGATTGCTCCCCCCCGCGGCCTGCCCGGTCACCCTGGACGAATTGCTGACCGCCCCCTGCACGGCGCTGGAGGCCGCATTCAGAGCAGCGTAGGTGGCCTGATCGCCGAACGCGTGCCTTAAGGAGCGTCGCCCGCACTTTGGCGACCCGCAACAAAAACTGCTCCGTTCGGCCAACCGGCCAAAGCAATAACCCACCGGCACTGCAACTTCGTCATGGCGGCCGGAGGGCTGCCATCCAGGATTTCCGTACTTGCAGGCTGGGAAAGCCGCGGATAGCGGGGTCTGCACCCGCCATGACGTGGACCGACCCGTGCTCGACGCCGGATGTCGCGGTTACTGTTGGACGTCGCCTTACGGCGCGCGAGCCGTAACCGTCACCGCGACCTCATTGCGACGCAGGAAGGGCAAGGTCCAGGGCGGGTCGTAGAACCAGTCCACCGGCTCCCCCGCCACCGTCCAGGCACCACCCGCCAAAGCCTGCCGCAACCGAGCCCGCCCATCAGCCATGGCCGAAGCCGAACGGCTGCCGGAGAACCGAGTGACGGCCATTGTCTCCGCGGGGACCGATACCAAGGTGACCGCCGTATCCAGCGGCTCGGGCAGGGTCGCCATCGTGTATTGCGCCGGCATGAAGAAGCGGATGGCCCATTTGCCCTCGCCGGCCGGTTGCGCGACGACAGGGGCCGTCATCGCGATATCGGTGGATCGCGCCGTGGATTGCACGACGGGCGCGGTCATCGCGATGTCGGCCCGCGTGCGGTTCTCTCCGAAGATATAAGCGGCGACCTTGCGGAACCCGGCCGATCGAGCCGCTTCTTCCGACCCCTCCACGATGGTCTGGGCGGCGATGCGGGGGGCGTATTCGCGGATTTCCACCTCGCCCGCCATGCCGACCACCTTATAGGCGGGCGTTTCCGTGCCATCCCGAATTCCGAACATGGAACATCCGGCCAGCAGCAGACCCGTCGCCAACGTCGCCGACCGTGCGATTGCCGCCGGTATGGTACCAGTCCGTTGCATCACAGCCATTCCTTTTCAAAATTACCGTCGCGGCCCCTGAATCGGCAGCCTGTGCGGCGCCACCCAAAAAGGCCACGCTCGCCTCCCCCTACGCACGCTCGGCCGACGGTGATGGGCGCGAACCGAGCGGAAGGGCGGGTTCTTCGGTATCCATCGAGAGCCGCGCGCTCAGACGGGTGTAAGCTTCACATGGCCCCCCGCGGCTGGAATTACATCGGCCAGAGACGGCCCAATGGCAGTCGCCGGCGGTCAAGAGCGGGCGATCGCAGTCGGTGGCGGACCGGTCTCGGCTGGATGCAAGCCGACCGGCGCCCGAATGCGCCGTCACTCCGGACGGGCGAAGACGGGCGCGATCTTGCTCCGACACGCGAGGTCCGCCCCCAACGATTGTTACCGCCGAACCGGACCATGCGCTTCAGGAGATGGCGTTCCGATCCACCTGACGGGTGGGCACCACGAGTTGCGGCCGGAACACCAGGCCAGGGGGCGGGCGTTATTCCTTCGGCCGCCCGCCCGGCCAAACCGGGGCGCCTGCAAGCTGTGGCCAGGCAGCCGGAGCACCCGCGACCTCCGCGGCCCGATCGACCGGCAACGACGCATCCCAATGCGCCGCCACAAAGCGGTGCGCGGTGACATTGGCTGCCGCGTCGGAGAACAGATACAGCATCGGCGGGGCCATCGCCTCCGGCCGGATCAGCGCCGATCGGTCCATCCCGCTGTCGGCCGGCACCATCGGCGTATCGGTCGGCCCGCCGGGCACGACGACATTGGCGGTAATCCCGCTGCCGGCCAGTTCGGCCCCCAGGCTGGCGGTCCAGGCCTCCAACCCCGCCTTGGCGACGCCGTACGGATAAAACCCCTGCCGCAGCATGGTGAAGAAGCTGGTCGTCACATTGACGATCCGCCCGGACCCCGCCGCCCGGAACAACGGCATGGCCGCCTTCACCATGTGGAACGGGCCATTCAGGTTGGTGTCGATGAAGCGATGCCAGAGCTCGACGGACACCTCCTCGAATTCGATCATCTTGGCAAAATGGTCCTGCCGGATGGCGCCGGTGCCCAGGCCGGCATTGTTGACCAGGGCGTGCAAACCGCCGAACCGTCCGGCCACGGCGGACACCGCTTTTTGACAGGACTCGGGGTCGGCGACATTCGCCGCCACGGCAAACGCCTGCTCACCCCCCAGGGAGGCCGCGACGCGCTCAGCCCCTGCCCCGTCCACGTCGCACACGCCGACCCGCATCCCGGCCGCCACGAACGCCCGACACAGCGCCTGGCCAATCCCGCCCGCCGCGCCGGTGACCAGCACGGTTTTTCCCGCCACATCCGTCATGTCCGTCTCCTACTCGGCTGCGAGCGCCACGGTGCCGGTCAGCGCGGCCCCGATCGGCGCGCGGGTGATCTCGCTCATGTTCTGGCGCACGTCGAAGACGCGGATGTCGAGTTCGGCGATGTCCGGATTGGCCTTCATCCGCGCCACGATCGGCCCGGCCACATAGGCCTCCGCCGTCGCGCGATCCGCGAACAGGTAGATCCCGCCGGCCAGCCGTTCGTCGGACCCGTCCAGCCAGACTTTCCACTGCAAGCCCTCGACGTCGAGGAACGGACGCGCGCGCTCCGGCGTGTAGCGGGCCTCCCAGTCGGCCTTTGGCATGTCGGGACGGCGGTAGTTGATTTGCACGATGACCATTGGGGGTTTCCTCCGTGGGTTGGGTAGAGTGGGCCTTGCCTGGTGGCGGACGGCACGCCGGCTCTTACCTGAGTCGCGTGCCGTCCGCCCCCGGTCAGCCGATCCGGTAGAACCGGGCCGCGGTGTCATGGAACAGCTCGGCTTTCTCCGCCGCGGAGGCGCCCGCCGCGATCCGCTTGAACGCGTTCCACATCGTCGGATAGGCGCACATCGCCTTGTCCACCGGGAAATTGCTCTCGAACATGCAGCGAGAGGCGCCAAACGCCTCGATCAGCGCTTCCATATAGGGGCGCCAGGCATCCGCCATCTCGCCGGACGAGGGCGGCAGCACGTTCTCGTGGAAGTCGAAGCCGTTCACCACCATGGCCAGGCCGCCCAGCTTCATATGCACGTTCGGGCAGGTCGCCAGCGTCTTGATGGAGGCATGCCAGGCGGCAAACACCTCCTCCCGCCGGCCGCGATAGGGGCCGACTCCCAGCGGACCGCCGACATGGTTCAACACGATGGGGGTGTCCGGGAAGGCGCGGGCCAGATCCACCAGCTGGTCGATCTGGGTGTGATACAGCCAGGCGTCGTAGCTGAGACCGCGTGCTCCGAGGCGCGCAAAGCCCTTGCGGAAGGTCGGGTCGGCCATCAGCCCGAAGGTGGGCGGCGTTGACATGCTGGCCAGGAACCTCGGGTGGCGCGCGGTGATGTGGCGGATGCCGCGGAAGCGGCCGGCGCCGGCGACGGTGTGGGCTTCCAGGACCTCGTCCACCGCGTCGCCCAGGCGCAGATCGGCGAAACCGACGATCCCGGCGCAGATGTTGGCGTGGGTCTTGCGCCGCTGGGCTTCGGCCGCGACCCCGGCGACGAACTCGGTCTCACCGGCCGGGCGCATGCCGTCCGGGCCGGTCGTGCGATAGGCCCAGAAGCATTGCAGGAAGACGGTGGCAACGATGTTGTGGCCGGAGGTCAAATCGCCCAGCAACTGGTCCAGGTAGTAGGTGTTGCCGTTGTGGTCCCACAAATGGTGGTGCGGATCGACGATGGGGAGGTCGGGCTCCAGGATGTCCTCGGACAGCTTGGCGAGCCAGGTGGGGTTCGGCAGTGGGTGGGTCAGGACTAGGGGGGGCATTTCGGGCATGAACGGTTCCTCCGGTGGGATGGCGTCAGGAGGCGCGGGGCTTCGCCCCGGACCCCAACCAGGGGCTTTGCCCCTGGACCCCACCAAAGGCACGGCCTTTGGAATGCGATTCTTTTGTTGCCTTGGGGGATGGGGCCCTACACGG
>CALQHT020000302.1 GCA_943330455.2 Nitrosovibrio sp. Nv4
CACGCGCAGCTACCAGAAAGGCATCAAGGTCACAGATGCCGAGATGGCCGCTCTCAATATCACGGGGGACACATTCCATCCGGAGTGGAACTATACCATCTCGCCAAGGCCACCAACTTGAAGCGGTAGTTTTTGCGTGTTGCCTTAGTGTCGTCGATGTTACTCCGCACAATGTTGAATTGCACCCCCGGGGGTGGTCTCCTTGGCGACGCGCGACAATAAATGCTAAATCTGGTGGCGATGTTAGCAAAGTCCTGCATGGACCATCATGGCATGGGCGCACAGCCCGCGCGATCCGCGGAACATCAAACAAGACCGGGTGATACAGCACACCGGCCAGGGAAGAACGAACCAATGAAAATCGTCAAAGTCTCCGCCATTCCAATGTCGGCGCCAGTGCCCGAGGACAAGCGCCACCGCACCGATCTCGGGACCAAGATCAAGAGCGACGCAACCCTCATTCGTGTCGAGACCGATAACGGGCTGATCGGGATCGGCGCGGCGCTGGGTACGCCGCCGATCGTCGCGGCCATCGTCGACCATGAACTCGCGTCGGAATGCGTTGGAGAGGACCCGATGTTCTCCGAACGTATCTACGAGAAGATGTACAACGGATCCCGCGCCAAACCGGCCTTGGAGCGCGGCGTCACCCAGGCCGATGAAAGCCGGCGGCGCGGCGTGATCATGGAAGCCATCTCCGGCGTCGATATCGCCATCTGGGACGTCAAGGCCCAGGCGCTCGGCATACCACTGTATCAGGCACTGGGTGCGGTGCGCAGTTCCGTGCGCGGCTATGCCAGCGGCGGCTGGGCGCCGGGCGACGAGGCAGAGGCGGAACTCGGAGGCTATGCCGCCAAGGGCTTCACCGCCGTCAAGATGCGCGTGGTCGGGCGCGACGGGTTTTCGATCCCGAACTGCGTCCGCCGGGTCAAAGCGGCCCGTCGCGGCATCGGCCCCAACGTCGAACTGATGATCGACGCGCATGGCTCGCTGGAGGTTTCAACCGCCATCAAGCTGGCTCGGGAACTGGAGCAATACGACATTGCCTGGTTCGAAGAGCCGGTCTCGCCCGACGACCACGCCGGTCAGGCGGAAGTGCGCAGAGCAACGACCATCCCCATCGCCTCGGGCGAGCGGGAGTTCACGCGGTTCGACTTCCAGGATCTGCTGGAAAGGCGCGCGCTGGATATCGCGCAGCCGGACGTAGCACGGGCGGGCGGCATGACGGAGATCAGGCGGATCGCGGCGCTGACCTCCGCGCATGGTGTGCGACTCGCGCCGCACGCCTGGGGGAGCGGAGTGCTGTTCGCGGCGAGCATCCACGTCGCCATGGCATCGGCCAATTGCCACATTCTGGAAGTGACCCAAGGGTTCATGCCGATGATGTGGGACCTTTTCAACGAACCGTTCGACATCCGCCCGGACGGGATGGTGCATGCACCCGACCGGCCGGGTCTTGGCTTCACCTTGCGGGCCGACGCGCTGGAGCGGTTCCGGTATGTGGACGGGCCAGAATACGAGTTTTAGCGGCGCGTCGAGGAGAGGGGCGGCAGCCGACCAGCCGACATGGCCCTTGGTGCACCGTCCCCATAATGAGGAGAATTCAGCAGCCCGCGACGAACCAGAAACAAACCACGGCGCCGCAATTACTTCGGGGCGGCTTCCATGTTCTTATCAAGGAAGCCGCCCCGAAATACATTTCCAACCTATACAGCGCTGCTCGGCTGTTTCGCGGTCTTCCTTGGCTTCAGCTTGATCGGGTCGGCGGGTTGCGGTTCGGCCAAACCGTCGGCCGTCTCCGCTTTGGATTCATAATCAAGCGCCATCGCCAAAAGCCTCTGCTTCGAGGCCTCGCGTTCCGTCACCTCGGCCATACCTCGGAAACGCGCGGCTTCGGCTCGCAGAAATTGAGGTGTCATAGAAAATCCTTTTATGGGTGATGCGCACGGCGTGGTGGCCGCGATAACGCTGTCAGGTGGATGACGAAGGGATGACAATGGACATGAACACGCGCGGCTTCAACCACAAGTCGCACCGTGGGACCAGGGCCAGATTCGGTCGCTCGTGGTCCGACCCCAACGGCTGATGCCACCGGATCCGCCTGGGACCACGGTCCTAGTCACGCGCCGGCTTGCAGCCCAGTGGTGGGATCGGAACTCGAACCCCAGGTTTGCGTCGTGGTAGCCCCTGGCCATGGCCGTCCAAAGCCGCGCCGAAACGCGGCCTGGTCGGGGCTTCAACGGGCGGTGCCGATGGCCGGTCTCAACCTTTCGAGACGTTCCATTTGTAGACCTTCTCCAATGTCCCGCCCATCAGTTGGGCCTTGTCGGCTTCCGACAGGCGCGTGGTTTCCCGGAACGGCGCCACACCCTGCTCATAGGTCAGCATGCCGATCGTCCGGGTCCAATCGGTCCCCCACATGCAGCGGCCGAGACCGAACGCATCGATGATCCTCAGAACCGGATCCCAGATATCGTTGTAGGGGAACTGTTCATGCGACATCGTGCAGGCACCGCTGATTTTGACCCGAACGTTGTCATACGCCGCCAAGGCCAGCAGCTTCGGCAGGTCGGCCCAGACATCCGCCGGAACCGGTGGTTTGGCGGGTTGCAGCATCCCGAGATGGTCGATCACGATGACCGTATCCGGGTTCCTCCGGACAAATTCGATGCCCAGGTCCAACCGTCCCCAACAGAGAAAATTAACCGGCAAGGAATGTCTGGCAGCGGCGGCGAAGGCCCGGGCCAGTCCTGGGTCGCCGGGGTCCATCGGCATGCCGTCGCGCAGGATGATGCGGACTCCGACCGCGCCCTTGGTCGCGGCCCACCGAGCGACGACATCGTCGATGTTCGGGTCCGTCGCATCGACCGGCGTCACCACGCGAAACCGATCAGGATAAGCGGCATAAACCGACAGCGCGTAGCTGGGATCGTAGCGATAGAGATTGAATGACGACACCATGATCGCCCCGTCGACACCGACGCTGTCCATCGCGGCGACCATCTCCTCGCCCGAGGCCGACGCCAACCCATGCGCGGAACCCGCCCAAGGCCGTCCGGGATGGTCGCGTTCGTAGGGATGCACCTGGACATCGATGATCGGCATGGCTGTCCTCCATATTTTCTGGGATCACTATCAGGCATTGGCGGCCGGCCGACCAGTGCGGGGCTACTCTTACGTCTATTTGCAGTCGCACAGCGTGGTTTCAGAGAAAATTCTCCCCCTCCCCTTGCGGGAGGGGGTTGGGGGGAGGAGTTCTTGCGCAACAATCGTGCGACAGACTCCCCTCCCCCCACCCCCTCCCGCAAGGGGAGGGGAAGAATTTTCTCCGGACGACAGATGGTCCAGGCAGCCCTATCACGCTGCCAGTAGATCCGGCGCAACCCCAAACAGAAAGTCGATATCCTCGGTGTCCATGGCCGGCAGGGCCATGCCGTCCTCGCTCAGGGCAATGCTCGCCAGGGCGGCCTTGCGCTCCTGCAACTCGACGATCCGTTCCTCCACCGTATCCGCGGCGATCAGCTTGTAGACGAACACCGATTTCGTCTGCCCGATCCGGTGAGCCCGATCGGATGCCTGGTCCTCGACCGCCGGGTTCCACCACGGATCGTAATGAATCACCGTATCGGCCGAGGTCAGGTTCAGCCCACGTCCACCGGCCTTCAGGCTGATCAGGAACAGCGGCACCTCGCCGGCCTCGAAACGCCGCACCGGCGCCGCTCGGTCAGTGGTGTCGCCGCGCAGTTCCACGAACGGGATTCCCGCTGCCTCCAGCGACGGCTTCATCAGATCCAGCATCGAGGTAAATTGCGAGAACAGCAGAATCCGCCGCCCTTCCGCGATCATCTCGCCGACCATCTCCATCAGATCGTCCAGCTTGCTGGACGTGCCGGTCAGCTTTGCCGATGCCAGTTTGACCAGCCGAGGATCGCAACAGACCTGGCGCAGCTTCAGCAGCGCGTCCAGCACCAGCATATGGCTCCGCGCCATGCCCCGTTCGGCGATCCCCTCCGTCACCCGCGCATGCATGGTCGCCCGGATGGTTTCGTACAGCTCCCGTTGATCCGGGGCGAGCGTGATGCGGCGCAGGATCGTGTGTTTCGGAGGCAGTTCGGTAGCCACGGCGGATTTGGTGCGCCGCAGGATGAACGGGCGGATCCGCGTGGAAAGCTGGCGGCGACGGACCGGGTCGCCATCCTTCTCGATCGGCGTCCGGAATCGGCGGCCGAACGCCTTCCGGTGACCGAGAAGACCCGGCATCAGGAACGCGAACTGGGACCACAACTCGCCGAGGTGGTTCTCGATCGGCGTGCCGGACAGGCACAGCCGATGCCGCGTATCCAGCCGGCAAACCGCATGGGTCGCTTTTGCCGTCGCGTTCTTGATCGCCTGCGCCTCGTCCAACACGACCAGATGCCAGGGCAGGCTGGCCATCTCCTCGATATCGCGCGTCAGCACGGTGTAGGTCGTGATGACGACATGCACACCGGTCAGGTCCCGCCGGCGTTCATGACGGTCCAGGCCGTACAGCACCACCACCCGCAAACCCGGTGCAAAACGAGTTAGCTCGGCCGTCCAATTGGGCACAAGACTGGTCGGCACCACCACCAGCGCCGGCCGATCGAGGCGACCCGCCGCTTCCTCGATAACGATATGGGCGATCGTCTGCGCTGTCTTGCCCAGACCCATGTCGTCGGCGAGCAGACCGCCCAGGTCGTTTTCCCGCAGATGCTGCAACCAGTTCACACCCTGCTGCTGATACGGCCGCAGACTGGCCGTAAACGTAGTCGGAACGGGCACATCGGGGATGTCGGCAACCGCGCGGAAGCGACCCACCTGCGCCGCGATAGCCGAACTGGCCTGCCACCGCGTGGTGATGATGTCCTCCAGGTCGAGCACATCGGCCGCCTGGGTGGCGTCCAGCACCAGAGTCTCCTTGGTGCCGCGGGTGCCGGCCTCGATCAGGTCTTCCACCACCGCCAGCAGGCGAGCAATGCGTTCGGCGGGCAGTTTGAGGATGCGCCCGTCGTCGAGGCTGGTGATCAGCTCGCCATCCAGGACCCGCGCCGTCGCCATGCCGCCGCGATCCCGCAGGCGTAGCAGGATCGGCAACAGGGGATGCCGCGTTCCGTCGATCTCAATCCCCAGATCCAGCGAAAAACTGCCGCTGGGCGAGTCCGCGACCGTCATGTCGCAGAGACCGACGGACTCCACCATGCGGGGGCCGAATTGCCCATCGGCGGTGCTGCGCCAGCCCATCGCCTGCAGCACCGGCAGCCGTTCGGAGACGAAAAGAGTCCAGGATTCAGCGGCGTCGCGACCGCGGAAGACGAACACCATGCGCCCCTTTTCCGACCGGCCGTTCGCGATCCGCATCTGCACCAGGCCGTCCTGACGGATGGCGGCCAGGGCCGTGGCCTCGGCCTTGGCATCGCGCCGCACGAAAATAGGTCCGCCCGGTGCATTCACACGGACGAATTGTCGGTCATCGTCGAACGGGATGATGGCGCCGCCGTAATCGAACTCCAGCAGAAGGGCGTCGAGCATCTGCATCCGCCCCTGTTCGTCCGGGCATGGCAGACGATCCAGGCGCAGGACCGGGGTGGCCGGCCGATCGACGATCACCTGCTCGGTGACCGGTGTGGCATCCAGCCGGCGCCTTGGGGGTTCGACCGGTTTCCGACCGGCGGGCGGCGCGGTGAACCGAGGTTGCGGCGGCGGGGCCGGCGGCTGGACGCGGACTCGCCCCACGGCACCGCTGGTGGCATCGACATACCACAGCCCCGCGTCCCCCACGATGACACCGGACCGAGGCGGCAAAGCCGCGGCCGAGGCCGATGTCAGGATGCGGGTTTCGCCCGGCATCAGACGCCGCCCGCCGGCATGCCAACGCCCGTGGCCGCAGCGGGTCAGCGCATCCAGAACCTCGCCCGCCAGACCCGGCAACACCGGAATGCGCGATTCCATGCCGTCCCCGAGCAGATACGCCAGATCACGCAGGGGCGCTTCAACCGCCTGATCGGACGCAATCTCGTTAGGCGTGGTTGGCGTGACGATCCCGCTGCGCTCGCCGATCTGCATCATGGTCACGATACAGGCATGCGGCGTCTCGGCTGGGGCCAATTCGAACACCAGGCGCTGGCGCTCCTTCTCGGCCGCGGGTGTGACCAAGGTGTCGAGGAAGGTCTGCTGTTCGGGCCGCCGCAGCTCGGGAAACCGGTCGAGCGCGGCAAAGCCCGCGGCCGCCAGATGCGCGCACCCCCGGGTGCCGCAGTCGCAGTGGTTGTCGAAGACCACGCGCCGGCCCATCAAGGATGGCGTGATCCGCACGGCATGCGGCGTATGCCGATCCTGGACCACGGCCTCGATGGTGTCGCCATTGAGCTGCACCTGGACCGCGCCAGCCAGCCCCAAGCTGCGGCCTCGGGTCAGGGCGCGCGCGTCGAAGGCGCGACTCAGGTCCTGCGAAGTAAACGGCGTCGGCATAGGCGGTTGTCACCTCGGGTGGGGTTAGAGAGGGGGGATGCTCGGCAACGCCGCACCGTGCGGTTCTACGACAACTGGCATCCGAGTCGGCAGGGATTGTTCGGGGATTATGAAAGGCCGGAATCCGGGAGGGGGCGCAAGGCTTGAAATCTCTGGCATAGTCGGGGCGCCGTTCGAAGAGGACCCATCGCCATGTCGGATGCACTCACCCGGACACCGATCTCGCTGCCGCCATCACGCATGCGCATTCTGTTGTTGGCGGCGGGTGTTGCCGCGATCGGGCTGGTCGTTCTGGTGAACGCCTTCAGGCTGTTCAGCAACCCGGCCACGCCACCCGGCTATGTTGGCTACGTCACCCGCGGCGCGCTGTTCGGGCACGTCACATTTGTCGGGCTGCAAACCGGGCCCACGAGTTCCGGTCTGGGCTGGCTGCTGGAGGTCACCAATGTCTCAGTCACTCCCTACACCTATGCGGAGGATTTTTCCGGGGACAGCGCGGTTCTGTCCGCCGACAGCCTCAAGATCGCGTTCCGCGTGCATCTCGTCTGGCGGGTTCGGCCCGAGGGGGTGAAGGAGTTCATCGAGCGCTATTCGACCCTTCGCCCCCATGACGACCCGAACCGGATCGTCGAGGTCGCCTATGCCAACTTCATCCGTGAGCCGCTCCGGACCTATGCGCGCGATGAGGTGCAGCGGCACAAAGGCCTGGACATCAAGGACAATATCACCCCGATCGGGGAGGCGATCACGCGACGGATCACGGAATTGACGGCCAATACGCCGTTCGAGGTGCGGTCCGTCGTGGTCGGCAATATCCAGTATCCCGTGGAGGTAGCCGACGCGGTATCGAAGAAGCTGGCGGCAATACAGGAACTGGAGCGCAAGCTGACCGAAATCGAGATCACGAAACGCGAGAAGGACAAACGCATCATCGAGGCGGAAGGGATCGCCGCGGCGACTGAGATCATCAGCCAGCGGCTGACCGCGGGCTACCTGCAATACGAGGCCATCAAGGCGCAGCACGAGATGATCCGGTCGCAGAACCACACCACCATCTATATCCCGGTCGGCCCCATGGGCGTGCCGTTGGTCGGAAACCTCAATATCGGCGGCCACGGTGATCCGCCGAGCGGTGCGACACTGAAATAGCGTCCTGAGGCGAGCGGGATGGTGGACGTTGGCCGGCCCGAGGTGCCGTGAGCGCCGGTGCAATGGTGACCGGTATCCCTATGCCTTTATTTCGTTAGAGGTGAGGGCGTTATGCCAACCGGTCGAAACTATGACCCATAGGAGTCCCCTCACCGTCATTGCCGGACTTGATCCGGCAACCCGCCCGCTGCCGTTGCAGCGCGGGTTGCCGGGTCAAGCCCGGCAATGAGTGCGTCCGTGAGGACGCTTTGTCAGCGGGGTGCAAGTCCCCGTCTGGGTTGGTCGCAACCCAGCAATCGAAGGTAACTGCGTCGTCGTGAGACTTCGTGGA
>CALQHT020000303.1 GCA_943330455.2 Nitrosovibrio sp. Nv4
GGCCAAGAGGCCATCCTTGACAGCCGCCATCCCCGGCGTCCTTGGATCGTCAGGCCGGGACGGAGAAACGGCGCCCAACCGAACAGAGAAACACTTGAGGAAGACCGGATTGGGTCGTTACCACCCACTCCAAACAGCGAGGAGGCGTTAATCTCCTGTGCGTTACAGGGGCCCGCGCATCAGTAAAGCGGCCCCTCAACTGGAAAAGGATATGTGCCTCTAGCCGGCACTTCGTGTCGCTCTGACGATGTGGTGACTGGGGGGCGTGAATGTAGGCTCGGAAACTACCCATATCCGTGGCCTTGGACTTATGACCGCGGAACAGCAGGCGCCTGTCGGGGACCAAGTTGACACGCAAGAACGATCACTCAGACAGGGGCAGCGCCCGCCAGGATCGCCCCCTGCTTGGACAAAGCGGCGACCCGAGTCACACTCCCGGAAATCAACGACGAACCGAGGCAGGAAACCATGCAAGCAGACTATGTGATCGTTGGCGCCGGATCGGCAGGCTGCGTCCTGGCGACCCGCCTGACCGAGGACCCCAACATCAGCGTCATCCTGATCGAGGCGGGCGGCAAGGACTACAACCCGCTGATCCACGTACCCGCGGGCTTCTTCAAGATGCTCGATCACGACAAGCTGACCTGGAAATACCGCTCCGAACCCGATCCCGGCACGAACGGCCGAGCGATTGTTTATACGCGGGGAAGGGTGGTTGGTGGGTCGTCTTCGATCAACGGCCTGATCTACATCCGCGGTCAGCCGGAGGATTACGATCACTGGGCGCAGCAGGGAAACCGCGGTTGGAGCTGGGACGACTGCCTGCCCCTGTTCCGCGCCGCCGAAAACTGGGAAGGCCAGGAGAACGCGGTGCGGGGCAAGGACGGCCCGCTGCATACCTCCAACATGGACCGCTCGCCGATCTGCGAAGCGGTGGTCGAATCCGGCAAGGAACTGGGCCTGTCCTACCAGGCGGACGTGAACGGCATCACCCATGGCTCGACCAACACGATCGGCTGGTGCCAGCAGACCCGCAACGGAAGGCGACGCGCCAGTGCGGCGCGCACCTATCTGTCGCAGGCCCTGACACGGCGGAACCTGACCCTGGTCACGAACGCCATGGTCCATCGCGTGGTGTTCGAGGGCAAGCGCGCCGTCGGCGTGGACTTCGCCCGTGGCGGCACGGTTCAGCGCGCCACCGCCGGCCGCGAGGTGATCCTGTCGGCCGGCGCCATCGGATCGCCGCATATCCTGCAACTCTCCGGTGTCGGTGACGCCGAACATCTGTCCGACATCGGCGTTCAGGTTGTGCACGAACTGAAAGGCGTCGGGCGCAACATGCAGGACCATTTCCAGACCCGCGTGTCCTATCCGGTCGTCGGCCTCGCCACCGCGAACGAAAAGGCGCGCGGCATCCCCCTGGCGATCGAGGTCCTGCGCTGGATGGTCTCCGGCAAGGGCATTCTGACCTATAGCCCGTCTTTGGTCGCGGCATCGATCAAGGTGCTGGAATCATCGTCCTCCTCCGACATGCAGATCACCTTCGCGCCCGGCAGCTTCAAGGACGGGCAGATCGGCGAGTTGGAGGAAACCCCCGGGCTGAGCGCCGGCGCCTGGCAGATGCGCCCGCTGTCGCGCGGTTACGTGCGCGCGACGTCGAACCGCCCCGAGGACATGCCGTTGATCAACCCGCGCTATCTGTCCGACGAGACCGACCGCATGGCCCTTCTCGGCGGCCTGCGATTTGCCCGGAAGATGTTCGAGGCGCCGGCCCTGGCGCGTTATGTCCAGGCCGAAAGCCTGCCCGGCATGGACGTGCAGACCGACGACGAGTTGCTGGACTACGCGCGTCGCTACGGCGGCACCTGCTATCACGCAAGCTGCACTGCCATGATGGGCCAGCACGCGTTGGCCGTCGTCGATGACCAGTTGCGGGTGCATGGGATGGAGGGGCTGCGGGTGATCGATGCCTCCGTCATGCCGGCGGTGACATCGACCAACACCAACGCGCCCACCATCATGATCGCCGAAAAGGGCGCGATCATGATCAAGGCGGCGGCCCGGGAACGTCTGGCGGCTTAGGGGAAGCGACATGATCAAGGAAAACAGCATCCGCCGCGCGGTCAGCGAAGGCCGAGCGGCGCTGGGCACGGGGCTGAAGGAGTTCGCATCGCGCGGGGTGCCTTGGATCATCGAGGCGTCCGGCTTCGATTATTGCATGATCGACC
Source organism: Nitrosovibrio sp. Nv4 (assembly GCA_943330455.2). Classification (GTDB taxonomy): domain Bacteria; phylum Pseudomonadota; class Alphaproteobacteria; order Acetobacterales; family Acetobacteraceae; genus Rhodopila. The sequence continues at coordinate 2,229 of CALQHT020000303.1, forward strand.
ACGAACACGGCGCCTTCGACCTGGAAACGATCGCGGACCTGGCGGGATGGTTCCAGGCCACAAACGTTTCGGCGATCGTGCGCATCCACAAGTCGTTCACCAACCTGATCCCCGCGATCCTGGATCAGGGGATCATGGGTATCCAGGTCTCCGACGTCGATACCGTCGAGGAAGCGCGCGCGATCGTGGAGGTGGCGAAGTATCCGCCGATCGGCAATCGCGGGATCTCGGGCCAGGGGATGCACACGGGATATCGCAGCTACGGCGCCCGCCACGCGACCGAATACGCGCCCTGGGCCAATGCGAACATCATTGTTTGCGTCTCGATCGAGTCGCTGGAAGGCCTGGCGAATGTGGAGGCGATCGCGGCGATCGAGGGCATCGACATGATCGCCTATGGCCACTCCGACCTGAGCGCTCGTCTGGGGGTGCATCTTCAGCTTGAGCACCCGACGTTCAAGGCGGCGGTGCGCCGGATCGTGGAGGCATGCCAGGCGCATGGGAAGCTGGCCCGCGGGTCGGCGGAGACCGAGGCGCAGATCGAGGAATACTGGAAGCTGGGGTGTCGCGTCCTGAACCTGCCGGGGACGGATGTGAGCACGTATCTGGATGGGTTGAAGGCGCGGGCGGCGCGGGCAAATGGGCGGTTGAAGGGGATTGGGGTGCCGGTGGGGTGAACGGGTGCCGGGACGGCCGTGTCGTCAGCCTTTCCGAGGCTCGACGACCGGGAGGCCGCCGGTTTGGCCGCCCGGTCGTTCGTGATCAGGCCGAGCTATGAAGGTGGCGGCAGGATCTCCGGGATGCGATTGATCGTCTGAATGACCTGCGCCGACGTGATCAGCCGGGAGCATTCGAACTGCCGATCCGTCCCGGCATGACGCGGGCACCACATGTAGTCCTTGTGATCGAATCGCAGGCGAACATCGTTCCAGCAGGAATTGCAGGCGTGCCAGTTGATGACACGGAAATCGCTATGGAACTCATTGTTCGGATGCGTGAAGCCGCTGATCATCACCACCGGGATTCCGGCTGCCCAGGCGAGCCATGACAGCCCACTGGATACGCCAACAAAGAACGCGGCGTGGCGCAGCCAGCGGATGCGTTCGGCCAGTGGGCGGTCGCCGGTCTCATCCTCCACCCCATGCGGTAAATGTGTCCACACCAAACCCGACCCATGCTCGGCCTTTTGGTCAATGCAGACGACGCGGTAGCCCCGCGCTTTCAGTTCGATGATGACTTCCCGCCAACCATACGGGTTGTTCCGTTTCTTGCAGGCGCTGCTGCTCTGCACGGCAATCACGACATAGGGTTCGGCGATGGGGCGGCCTTCATCCGGGATGCCCAGGATTGGCCTGACCTCGGTCGGATCGACGCCCAGAATGTAGCCGGCGGTGCGGTGCAGTCCGACATGGCGGAAATCGGTCGGCTGCCAGATATTTTCCGCATCGGCGAAGAACCGGCCCAGGTAATACGTCGCATAGGCGGTCTCGGTCAGGTTCTGCTCCACCTGCTCTTCCTGGGTGACGAATCGCATATGCGGATAGGCGTCCTTGTGCAGCGGGATCAACAGGCATGACATCGAGCAAATCACTTTGGCTCCGTGCCGTTCGGCGAAGGCGGCGGCATAGGGAAACCAGCCGAGGATATCGCCCAGAGTGCCCACCGGGAACTGGATCAGCACATCCTTGTCGCGACAGTCGTACTCATGCGCCAGCACCTGCCTCGACTTGCCGGCTGCGTCGATCCGTCACAGGTCGATCCCGAAGCGCACATAGAAATGTTTTGAAGACGCGACGAAAGCGCCCTGGTTGGTGCTTCCGAACAGGATATTGCCGGTATCGAGATCGCGCAGCCTGATATGCCAGCTATCGGACAACAAAACCGGTACGCCCCGGCGATCCACCCGGAAATTGGAACTCGCGCCGCAATGTTCGGTCGCCGTCACGCGAATCGAGCGGCCTGCTGGCAATCCGTGTATGGTGCCCCTGGCTCCGGCTCCGCATTGAGGGACCCGACATGAACGACCGACTTGCGTATCTCTCCGGCCTTGGGAACGAGCATGCGACCGAGGCGGTTGCCGGCGCTTTGCCGATCGGTCAGAACTCGCCGCAAAAGCATCCGCTGGGCCTGTATGCCGAACAATTGTCCGGCACCCCCTTCACCGTGCCCAGACGCGAAGCAAGACGGGTTTGGATGTATCGGATCCGCCCGTCCGCGATGCATCCCGCCTATCGCCGGATCGATAACGGTCATTTGGCCGGTGTGCTGGCCGACCCGACCCCGAATCGGCTGCGCTGGGACCCGCTCGCAATCCCGGAGGCTCCGACGGATTTCGTGGAAGGGCTGGTGACCCTGCTGGCCAATCCCGACATCGCGAACGGGACCGGCGTGTCGGTGCATGTGTATCGCGCCAACCGCGACATGCGGCGGGTCTTCTGGAACGCCGACGGAGAACTCCTGCTCGTCCCACAACAGGGGTCGTTGCGTCTTACAACCGAACTCGGCCGCCTGTGCGTCGAGCCGGGGGAAATCGCCGTCATCCCACGCGCAATCCGCTTCCGCGTGTCCCTGCCCGACCGTTCGGCTCGCGGCTATGTCTGTGAAAACCACGGACCGGTGCTGCGCCTGCCCGATCTCGGCCCGATCGGGGCCAATGGTCTGGCCAATCCGCGCGACTTCCTGACACCGGTCGCCTGGTTCGAGGACAAGGACGAACCGACCGAACTGGTGCAGAAATTCATGGGTGGCCTGTGGTCCACGACTTTGGATCACTCGCCGCTGGATGTCGTCGGCTGGCACGGTAATCTTGCCCCGTACAAGTATGACCTGGCTCGTTTCATGGCCATCGGCACGGTCAGCTTCGACCATCCCGATCCGTCCATCTTCACGGTGCTGACCTCCCCCAGCGATGCGCTCGGCGTTGCCAACCTGGACTTCGTGATCTTCCCGCCCCGCTGGATGGTCGCCGACCACACATTCCGCCCGCCCTGGTTTCATCGGAACATTATGAACGAGTGCATGGGCCTGGTCCTCGGCGCCTACGATGCCAAGGAGGGCGGCTTCGTGCCCGGCGGGCTGTCGCTGCATGGGATGCACAGCGCGCACGGACCGGATGCGCCCAGCACGGAGCGTGCGATGGCGGCCGATCTGGTGCCGATGAAGATCGATAACACGCTGGCCTTCATGTTCGAAACCCGACAATTGCTGTGTCCCACCCAGCACGCGCTGGCGATCCCGGCGTTGCAGTCCGGGTACGACTCGGTATGGAATGGTTTGCGCAAGAATTTCTCCGCTTCCACCGCCGCCTCTGGCACAGGAGACGACGCATGATCGACGAAACTCACGATCCGGCTCGCACCAGTTGGGTCGTCTCGGCCGCCGGCCATTTGGATTTTCCCATTCAGAACCTGCCGATCGGGATATTCTCCCCGCCCGGTGGCGCGCCGCGCGGCGGGATCGCGATCGGCGATCGGATTCTGGACCTCGGGGCCGTGCTGGAGGCCGAACTGCTGATCGGTGAGGCACGGGATGCGGCGGAAGCGGCCAGCGGCCGGGAACTCAATCCCTATATGCGCTTGGGTCCGGTTGCCTGGACCGCGTTGCGGCGAGCGGTGTCGAGCCTGCTCGATGCCGCCGGAGGCAGCCCCGCGAGCGGGATGGCCGACAGGCTGTTGCACGATGCCGCCCCCTGCGCGATGCATGTGCCGGCGCGGATCGGTGACTTCACTGATTTCTTTGCGGGCATTCATCATGCGACCACTGGCGGCAAGATCAACCGGCCGGACAATCCGCTGATGCCAAACTACAAATACGTGCCGGTTGCGTATCACAGTCGAGCGTCGTCCGTGCGCGTGTCGGGGGAGACGATCACCCGCCCCAATGGACAGCGGAAATTGCCTGACCAGGCCGAACCGGATTTTGGACCATGCCGGAACCTCGATTACGAGATGGAACTTGGCATTTGGATCGGGCTCGGCAACGAACTCGGGTTCCCCATCCCGATGGCCGAGGCGGCTGCCCAGATCGCCGGGTTCTGCCTGCTGAACGACTGGTCGGCGCGCGACATGCAGACCTGGGAATCGCAGCCCCTGGGACCGTTTCTGGCCAAAAGCCTTTCGACGTCTGTGTCCCCCTGGCTGGTCACGGCTGACGCGCTCGCGCCATTCCGAGAGGCACAACCAGCGCGTCCGGACGGCGATCCGGCGCCGCTGCCGTATCTGTTCGACGCGGGCGATCAGGCGGGGGGCGCATTCAACATCGACTTCGACGTCCTGTTGCGGACCCCGGCGCTGCGCCAGGCGGGCATTCCGGCGCATCGACTGTCACGCTCGAACGCGCGAATGCTCTATTGGACCGTAGCACAAATGGTTGCGCACCATGCCTCCAACGGCTGCAACCTGCAGCCGGGAGACCTGTTCGGCAGCGGCACGGTATCGGGGACGGAACGTGGGTCCGAGGGATGTCTGCTGGAAATGACGCGTGGGGGGAGGGAGCCCGTTACCTTGCCGAACGGGGAAACGCGGCGCTACCTGGAAGACGGCGATGAGGTGATCTTTCGTGGGCGCTGCCGGCGAGACGGGTTTGTTTCGATCGGGTTCGGCTCCTGCACAGGGGTTGTCGGGCCGGCGGTCGGTTCGTAGTCGCCGTTCCGCCGAGGGCACGGTATGACCATGGTTTGGTTCAGCGCTGTTGCGGGATGAACTTGGCGGTCAGGTAGACACCGTTACTGATGCCCATCAGTGCAAGAATGCCCGTCGGGATCGGTGGAATGATGCTGTCGTTGCCGATGCTCAGCAGCACGAAGCTCGCGGCGATCAGAGTAAACAACAGCATCTGGACGCGGGTGACGTCGATCTCGTTCAGGCCGTCCCAGATGATCAGATCGGCCCATCGTGGCGTATGTGCGATTGTCCGGCCGGGATCGGGGAACGCCAGCCAGGGGCCGACAGAGCCATTGTCGATGGCGGCAACGCGGAACTCGTAGTTGGTGTCGGGCCGCAAGAAGTTGATCGTGCGCTGGGTCGCGGAGACCGGCCCGGTGATGGACGTCCAGTCCGCACTGTTGGCATGCCGATATTGTAACCAGTAGCCCGAAGGTGCCACCGCCGGCGCTGCCCAGTTGACGGTGATCGAGGTTTCGCCCCGGGCGCCGATAGTCGGCGCCGAGGGCATGCCGGCCGCTGCCACCGGGGCCGCCGATGTGGTGACGGCAATGGGCGGGGAAGCGGTGCCTCTGGTGCCTTGCGCATCCACCGCGGTCACGCGGAACTGGTAGGCTGCGCCCGCGGTCAGGCCGTTGACGGCCAGCATCGGGTCGGTGGTGCCGTTGATCTGCGACCATGCCACGCCGGCATTCGTGCTCTGTTCCACGATATAGCCCGCGGTCGGCAGGCCGGCGGTCGGCGGCCGCCATGTCAACACGACACCGGTGGCATTCGCGGTCCCCACCAGATCGGGTGTGCCAACCATGCCGGGCGTGGACGTGCCGCTGGGCGCGGTTGGCGCGCTGGTGGACGCCCCCGCCCCCGGCAAAGACGCTCCCAGCACGGCAACGCCGGAAATACCCAGCAAGGTAATACCAACCCGCATAAAGACCGACTCATGGGGGATTCGCAAAGGCGTCGATCCGTGCATCAGTTCCTGCATTGGGAATCGGATTTGGGGAGTTGGGAATGGCGGCGGCGATCAAGGTAATTCGCGCGGAACATGTGCCACAGGAAC
>CALQHT020000304.1 GCA_943330455.2 Nitrosovibrio sp. Nv4
AGACCAGCACCTGTAATGCCTGCTGCCGCTGAGATTCGGTAAGACCAGCGATCCCGTCAAGCCACGCTTCGAATGCAGTCGCTTCCATGCTGCCCCCCCGCCGGTGGCATCCTAGCCGATTTCAACAAATACCGCTATAAGAGCCAAATGGATTGGTTCGTCACCGACCGCTGGGAAACGCCCGCCGGCTTCGAGACCCTGTATTCCGAGCGGCTGCTGCGCTTGCCGGACGGCTATGTCTGCTACAGCCCGCCGCCCTATGCCCCGGATATCGTGCCACTGCCGGCGCTGTCGAACGGGTTCGTAACCTTCGGCTGCTTCAACAATCTGGCCAAGATTACGCGCGCCGTTATCCGCGCCTGGTGCGCCATTCTCCGGCACGTCCCCGATGCTCGTCTGGTCCTGAAAACCCACCAATTCTCCGACGGACCGACCCGCGAGCGGGTCCTGGCGGTATTTCAGCACGGCGGCGTCGACCCCACGCGGGTGGAATTGCGCGGTTCGTCCGGCCATCGCGCGTTCATGAACGAATACAACCAGATCGACCTTGTGCTGGACCCGTTCCCCTATTCCGGCGGCCTTACGACCTGTGAGGCGCTTTGGATGGGCGTGCCAACGATCACGATGCCAAGCGAGATCTTCGCGTCGCGGCATTCGGTCAGCCACCTGAGCAATGCGGGCTTGGCGGACTGGGTCGTGGCCGATGTTGACGCGTATGTCGCGCTGGCGGTCGCGAAAGCTGCCGATCGGGATGGGTTAGCCACATTGCGAGCCGGCTTGCGGGCTCAGGTCAAGGCCAGTCCGCTGTGCGACGCGCCGCGGTTCGGCCGAAATCTTGGTTCGGCGTTGCGCCATGTTTGGCAGGAATGGTGTGAGGGACGATGAACGCGTTTTCATCCGCGACTTATTGGGAAGACCGCTACCGGCAGGGCCGCACGTCCGGGTCCGGGTCTCGTGGCCGGCTCGCTGCCTTCAAGGCCGATTTCGTCAATCGCTTTGTCTTCGGCAATCGGGTCGACGACATGGTCGATCTGGGATGCGGCGACGGCGCGCTGCTGTCGATGCTGCTTGTACCGTCCTATGTCGGGATCGATGTGTCCCCGACATCGCTGGCCCATTGCCGCCAGCGGTTTCCGGAGCATCGGTTCGTGCATTTCGACGTCATGGACCAGGTCGCGCCGGCCGACCTGGCGGTGTCGATCGATGTCGTGTTCCATCTTGTCGAAGACGAGGCCTATGTCCGCTATATGCAGGCTCTGTTCGACCATGCGCGACGGTTTGTGCTACTTTATTCCAGCAATGTTGAAGCCGGTCGGCAGGCCCCGCATATCCGCCACCGTCGCTTTACTGACGACGTCGCGGGAACGTTGCCCGCCTGGCGGCTTGTTGCGCATGTGCCAAATCGCTACCCTTTCGATCCGGCCGCCCCCGACGAGACGTCGTTCGCCGATTTCTTTGTCTATGCACGCGCTGGCGATCGGTTTCCGGTGTTCGTTCCGGACCACATAGCCGATCCGGTCGAATAGGCCGACTTGGTTTCCTGGGTGGCTCGGTCCGGACATGGAAGCTCAGATGGCGCTTGAGGATACGGGTCGCGCTGGGCGCCGAGATACCCTGGGAGATGGGCGCTGGCGTGCCCGGTGCCCTTCATGGGCCACGGCAGCGAGCCGGCCGGATAGCGCGCCTGCCCGGCTTGATCGGGTGGCAAGGTCCGCTGGTCGAACGCTCCGTTGGAGGGCCTGGACGCGACGAAGTGCCCGAGATCGTCCCTCCGTGTCCGTCTGGAAACATAATACGCCTTTTCGAAGGCATACCGCGGGTGTCTGGTGTGTTGCGTCCCCTCATCGATGACCCCGCATCGCTTTCGGGGCCGCGCCTGCAGCCACCTCGCGGTAGCCCTCTGAAAAAGCACATTATGTTTCCGGGCGGACACTCAGCGCGAAAAGACCCTTGCGGACCAACCCGGGAACCCTTAGGAACGCGGCCTCACGGCTGGTCCGGGCGCATAGCTCAGCGGGAGAGCACTACCTTGACACGGTAGGGGTCACAGGTTCAATCCCTGTTGCGCCCACCATTTCGTGAGCCTTTTCAAGGCGGTTCCACGCACCTTGATCAGGGACTAACACGCAAATAGCACGCAAATTCTGAACTGCCATCGGTCGGGTTCCAGCCCGGCCGATGGATTTCGCGATGTCATCCAGGGCATCACGCACCCCATCCATCAATTCTATGTCAACGTCATGCAGATAGACCTCCGTGGTTTTGCTGCCGCTGCCCTTATGTCCTAGCAGCATTGAAACATCCGACCTCGCCACCCGGCGCCGAAGGACCTCCGTGGCGATGGTGTGCCTTAACGTGTAGGCGGTCACGTCCCTGCCAAAGCCGGCCGCGTCGCGTAGGGTCTGGATTGCCCCGGCGATCTTCCGCACCGGCTTACCGTGATAGGTGACCAAGTGACCGTGCTGGGTGGCCACGATCCAAGGACGCAGCCAGTCCGCCATGACCACGACAGGGCGGTGTTTCTTCGTTTGAATCCGTCCCTCGGGATTGAGGTGTATGATTCCCCGATCCACGTCGCATTGCGCGCGGGTCAGGTCTAGCACCGCTTCCGGTCGCGCCGCCGTGCCGATCATCAGGGCGAGGAACACGCGCACATGATCCGGCATGTCGGTGGACCACAGGCGGGCCAGTTCGTCGATTGATAGCACCCGCTCCCTGCGAGCGTTGGATGGTATGGATATGAACGGGACAGGCCGATCCAGTTCTCCGTTTTTCCAGGCCCAGTTCACGGCGGCTTTCATGATGTTGAAGCACCGCCGCACCGTCGCGGGTGCATGGGTCGCATGAAGGGTTGCCGATGCCTGACGTTGAACAGCGACGCTCAATTCCCCCACCGTGATCCCCTCGGGCAATAGGTCCAGCATCTGGCGCAGGTTTCGCCGGTTGATTGCGCCGCTGCGGACCGTCTGCCCGTGATGCTGGTAATACCGCGCGAACACGGAAGCCAAGGGAACGTCGCGCGGGTGTTGCTGCCATAGCGTGACATTCAGGGTGAACCATTCGGCAAGCGCGATTTTTGCGGCGTCAAGATCGTCAACGCCAAGCGATGCGCGGCGCGTCTGTCTGGTGTCGGGATCGAACCAGGTGCGGCACCACTGGTCGCTGTTCGGCCGGCGGGACAGCCAATAATCTCCGATGCGTCCGGGCTGGTCCTTGTCGGGCTTGGACACGCGGGCACCTCCATTGCGGCTAGATAGGCGTCGATATGCGCGGGCAGGTAGCGCGGCCGGCCGCCGATCATCACACAGCCGATCCGCCTACGCTGCCGCTCGCGCCGCACGGTATCCACGGACACGCCCAGCCGGTCGGCAACCGTGCGCTCCGTCATCGGCACCGGGAAGGGGACCACCTCAGACAACCGGCGCCCCCGCCCCCGCACGCGGTCCCCACCCTTCCATTTCTCGCACCTCGTTGCGGTCCAGGATGTCATTCTTGACCGCGATTTCCCAGGCTTTCCACCGCGTCTCGAAGTCACCCCGCATCAGGCCGGACAGGTCTATTTCCAGGTGCGTGCCGTCGTTGGCATTGAACACAGACCTTGCAAACTCGGCCTCTATTTTGCGGCACCATGGCGCCAGGGAGAATTGCGCGAACCATAGCGAAGCCTGCGCACTATTCGTGAAAGTGTTGTGGGTGTAATCCTGAACAATAGGCGGCGGGACTTGGAACAGGCGACACAGTTCTTCTACGCTGAACCGCCTCGACGCCAGGACTTCCGCATCTTCGGGCGACACGGATATTGAAGTCCATTTCGTCTTGTTATCCAATATCATCACTCGGCGTGCGGCGCCGGTGCCCTCGTGACGCTCCATCCGCTCGCGAAGCTGCGCGTATTGTTGCGGTGTCAACGCCGCGTCGATTTCCAACGCGCCGGATGGCGTTGCCTGATTGCGCCAGGCGTTGCCCGCGAAGTCTTGCAGCGCATAGGCATTCCCGAACACGTCCGGCGCCCTCGATATCCGCGACCGGCCAAGCACGCCATCGTCGGATCGGTCACGGAGGAAGAACACCTCTGTGTCCAGATACCGCTTGCGCGGGTTGGGGTGCACGGACACGTCAAACGCCAGCCGCCCCGATGGAAGGACCACCGGCACGACACAGGACCACGGGATCGGCCGAAGCCCAGTCACCCGGCCGGCGCCGTCGTGCACGATCTCGGCCAGGGCGTTGCCATGCAGCAGGACGGAACCTATCGCCCATTCGATCCAGTCCGGCCAGGTCATCATGGCCCACGGGTTGCGGATCATGCGCGCAACCGGATGGTTGGGCAGTTCCATTCGGCCATTGTCGCCGGACCGGAACACCAGGGGCGGTAGGCTGCCCATCACGGTCCCGATGGCGTTGACGCACGCCGTCACGGTTCCGAGGTTCTCGGCCAGCGTGGAATTGACGTGCACCCCGCTTGCGGTCTGATGCCCGAACCATTGCGGCACCGGCCCGCCATAGGTGAACCGTTGGCTGTCCCGGTTTTCACGGCCCAGGAGCCACGCCAGGACGCCCATCAGATCACCCCCGCCATCAGGCGCCGCAACCGCGCCTGTCCCGCCGTGGCAAGGCCCAGGGACCGCGCGGACACAGTGGTTCCGGCATATGCCGGGAAAGACAACACCACGCTGATTTCCAACAGGTCCACGGCGCGAAGCTCCCGCCGATCAGGCGCGGGCCATGCCTCATCCTTGGCGTGGAAGGAGAAGGACATGCCGCCAAGGTCGCGCCGCTCGGCCATTACCAAGATGTCGCGGCCAAGCTGGGTGTCGGCAACGTCAAGGTCGAACGCCAGGCCGCGCGAATCCTCGGCCAGCCGTAGCGTCCCGCTGCCCGTTCGTGCCAGCAGTTTGCCAGGGTCGTGGTCTACCAGTGCCAGCACGTCCTTACCGGCCGCCGACAGGGACGCCAGGAAGGCGCCAGGGCGCACGGTCTCCCGGACCCCCCCTATGCGAGCCTCGACGCCGAAAACGACTGCGTAGCCTTCCAGGCGCCGGCCAGCGGCGCGGATTTCCACGCCGCCGCGCCGTTCAGTTCCGTCAGGGAACCGTGCCGGGTCCATTACAGAATGCCGATCAGCCGGCCGAAGTGCGTCGGACGGAATACAGCGATATCGGCCCGCATGATGGCGCGGACCAAGGTTTGATTTTTCGAGAAGGCGGTATCCGCGGCTCGGGTCGCCTCGATGGTGATATCCTGGCGGATGGCAACGGCCATCTGAGAAAAGTCACCCAAGAACATCGTCGAAGCGGCGGTGCTGGACCCTTGGGTTTCCGTGATGGACACCTGATTGGAAACCAGCCGGCGCAACGCGGAATACTCGGCCGGCGGGGTGAGCTTCGTCAGATCGCCGGTGATCCCGGTCACCAGCTTGGCGAGCTTGGTCCGCGTCCTGGGTGCCATGACAGCCGTTATTGCGACGCCGTTCGCTTCCTCGATATTCTGGATCAGATCCAGCGCGTCGTCATAATCCGGCATCGCCAAGCCATTCGTGCCCATGGACACCTCGTTGACGCCAACGGTGCCACGAAGGCCCTGAGGTTGCCCGGCGCCGGTGCCATACAGCGCGGCATAATCCAGTTTCAACGCCAGCGCGGACGCAAGTTGCTGGTCCAGCGTCGCGGCGAACATTGGCGCATCGTCCAACAGTTCGTTGTTGACACGCACCAGTGCCGCCAGGGAATGGGCGTAGAGGTTGATTGCGCCGAACGTCCCATCGCTTTCCGTGATCGCCACGCCCTCGCCTCGGAAGGCGGCGGTCGGGTCGGTCAGGACACGCACAACCGTAAGGTTCTGGTTTGCCATTGGGATCGTGGACGCGCCGGCTCGGATGATCACGCTCACGTTGCGTGCCAGGTCAAGCACGTTGCTGGCGATCGGGTCCGGGATCAGATACCCACCGGCCGTGCCGATTGTGGTGCCCATGGCGCGACGTTCGGCCTCCGCCCCTTCCCATCTTCCGGTTAGGACGCCACGGATGGTGCGGCCCACGGACAGGCCGGCAGTCGGGGTGCCCTGGGTGCGGGACACGAAGTCCGCCATCCGCTGTTCCGGCTTCAAGCCGAACACGTCCTGCCCATCCTCGGGGTTGCCGCGTTCCTCGACGGGCTTGGCACCGCCGGCGCGGCGATCCAGATCGTCGATCAGGACTTGCCGGCGTTCGGCCGCGTTCAGGCGTTCGGCCTCGGATTCCAGGTCGGCAACACGGGTTTCAACATCCGCCGGCAAGGCGCCGTCCGGGTGCTTCTCGATATGGCTGCGCAACTCGACACGGATTGCGTCGCGGCGGGCCAGGATTTCACGGATGGTCATTTGTATATACTCCGTCAGAGGGATCGGCCGTCTCGCGACGGTCTAGGTTGGAAAAGATGCGCGGTCCCCGGCTTGCTTGATGGAACTGCCGCGCCGGCCTCCCGAGCCGGGGTTCGCTCCCCGCCGCCGCACGCGACGTGAATCTCGCAGGCGCGGGTGGGTGTGACGGCAGGCTCCGTCGAAGGGATCGGCCGTCGTCGCGACGGTCGGGGGAAGTGCCTGCCGTCATGGGAGTGGGGATCATTCTGATCCCACAAGCAAAGCCGCGATGGCGGCAACCACGTGACCATCCAATTCAGCCGCCCATGTCAGCGGCGAACGGGAAGGCTCCGCAAAGCGTGACACCTGCCCATCGTCATAGTGGATTTCGGCAAAGTGGCTGTCAGACCGAACACGGATCAGGTCCACCCGGCGCGCCAAGTCTTCATCACCAAGCACCTTCTTGAGCGCCGGGCCGAACATCGGCTCGCCTGTCAATGGGCAGAGAACAGCGGGCGGAAGTGGTCCATCCTCGGCCCAACCGGCCGAAACGGTACCTTCGCGATCGAGGTGATACGCCGAATACGTCGCCTGAACCGCGTTTTTCCTCGGCCCGTCGATCATCAGGCCGATCAGTATGAAAGCCGCATGGAATGACGTGGCATCCACGCCACCTCGCGGCCCAGGCTTCCCGGCAAGTGCCCCGCCAAGGTCGTCTTCCGCGTCCTTCCAATGGCTAGAGCCGTCCTTGAAGGTGCGGATCAACTCGGTCAGGTCACTTGCGGGCAACTTCAACAGAGCGACGAAGTGAGCGGTCAGGGTGGAAAGCTTCATGATCCCCTCGGGAATAATCGGGAAAATTCCGGTGTCTCTCGTGGTATATCGGCCCGAACGGATTATGGCAAGAGTTTTCTGGATTATCCCGACAACTCATGTGCGCAACCGACGGGCGGGGTAGGCCGTTCGCCGCGATCAGCGCCGCCAGTCCGGATCGCGCGTTTCGGCGATTGTGTTGCCCATCGCTTCTGGCAGCGATAACTTCCTTCTGAATGGTGTCGTATGACGTCTTTTTGACCTAATCAGTGGTGGCATAGACCAATCGGTGAATTTCATTCCGGCGAGGATATCGTGACGGTAGCCCAGGCTCACGAATGACAATCAAGCGATCCAATGTCCGGGAGGTCTTGTGCTACTCGTACGCGCAACTGATTGCAGATTCGGCTATAGAACGCAGATCAAGTCTGGCTCCGCACCCACGTCAAGGCAAGGTTTACTGGTGGTTCGTAGCGAAAGCGTTCCGCAAACTCGTGTCCGGTAAAATGTCCCCGTCGTCCGTTCTCAGGGAGAATAAGATGCTGATGGCGTCCCGAGCCGAGTGCGGATATTGCGGCGCTGAAGGAACTCTACAATGGGAACATTTGTTTCCGAAAAGCCGTGGTGGCCCCGATACCATCGACAATCTGGTTCTATCCTGTCCGCACTGTAATCAGCAGAAAGGCGCCATGAACCCCATCGA